>JAHBUW010000003.1 GCA_019637875.1 Pseudobdellovibrionaceae bacterium
ATCTCCCTCCGCGCACCGGACACGCTGGCCGCGAACTACGCGCTCACGCTCCCCGCCGCGACCGGATCGACGGGTCAATTCCTCGCGACCGATGGTGCCGGCAATCTGTCGTGGGCGACGAATCCCGGCGGCACTCTGGGTTGGGTCCAAGGTGGAAACTCCTTCGGTCAAACCGGAACGCTCGGTACGAACGACAACCAAGACCTCGCCCTTCGCACGAATGGCACGACTCGCCTGCACATCACGAATAGCGGTTACGTGGGGATCGGTACGACTTCGGGCACTCACGCTCTGAACGTCAACGGCAACATCAACCTAATGAATGCCACCGACTCGATCCGTCTCAATGGCAATGCCATCTTCAGTCGCTACCCGGGACAGTGGGGACATATCAATACTTTCATCGGCACCGAACGCCCGATGTCGTCCCTGAACACCGCCATGGCTTGGGGAAATTTGGCCATCGGCTACGATTCCGGGAACAGCCTGACCCTCGGCGGAGGAAATACTTCCGTGGGTATCTACTCTAGCCGGAACGTGACGGATGCAATCAACAATACGGCAATCGGATTCTCTGCCCTATCGGGAACCGGCGTCGGAAGTGGCAACACCGTTATTGGTAGCCATGCGTTGAATAATAGCACGAATGCAACCACCGGGGGGAACACCGCGGTGGGAGCGCATGCTTTGCACCAACTGACCTCCGGTGTCGATATTACGGCGATCGGGAACTCCGCCGGCTACGATCTACAAACCGGTGGTCACAACCTGTTCATCGGACGCGGAGCCGGAGCGGGCCTTGTCAATGGTGCGAGAAACATCTTTATCGGCAGCAGCAATTTGACCGCACCGACCGGTACCATGAATGATTTCATGACCATCGGTAACCTCATCTACGGTCGTTCGATGACGGGCACCGGGACGACGTCTGCTGGACGCGTCGGTATCCGCACCGACGATCCACAAGCCGTCTTGGATGTTTTCGGAACCGGTGCCGACTCCGCGATGCTCATTCCTCGAGACACCACGGCAAACCGCCCCACGGGCGTCGATGGAATGATCCGTTACAACAGTCAAACGTCGAAGTTCGAAGGATTCCAAGCCGGCCTTTGGACGGACATGATCGCCTCGGGTGCCGGAACTCTAGGCTGGGCCCAAGGTGGAAACTCCTTCGGTCAAACCGGAACGCTCGGTACGAACGACAACCAGCCCCTCGTTTTCGAAACGAATAACGTCGCGCGGATGACTCTCGGCACGAATGGTTTCTTGGGTATCGGCAGTATCGCTCCGATCAACGGCCTGACGATTGGCGCAGCGAACAACCCGGACCTTTCAGCGATCAGCGTAGTGAATACCGATTCCTCGACGGCACGTTATCCCAGCGTCGTCGCCGTAAACTACATGGGCTCCGCGAACTTAGGGCACCCGATGCTCGCCGTCGTGAATTCTCGAGGCAATTACGGCGGACCGGCACCGGTTGTCGCGGGCGATACTTTAGGAGCACTCGAGTTCCGCGGTCGTCTGGCGAACTACACGGAGCTTCCCGGCGCGGGAATCTTGGGCCTGGCCGAACAAAACTTCGCCACGGGCGTCGCGGGCTCCTATCTGAGTTTCCGGACGACCAACCTGAACGCGGGAGCGCTCTCCGAGAAAATGCGGATCACCGCGAACGGGAACGTCGGAATCGGTATCACTGCGCCGTCGGGACTTCTGCATGTAGAAGGTGGCGAAATCATCGCCGGCCCCGTCGCCACTGGCGCGGGCAACTCGGGTCGCCTGCAACTGCGTGAATTGGCCGCCAACGGGACAAACGGCGTCTCTTTACGCGCCGCCGACGCTATGGCCGCAAACTATACCCTGACCCTTCCCGCCGCCACCGGTACTTCGGGACAGCTCTTGATGACCGATGGTGCCGGTAACTTGGGCTGGGCGACGAATACGGGCGGAACTCTCAACTGGTCGCAAGGTGGAAATTCCTTCGGTCAAACCGGAACGCTCGGCACGAACGATAGTCATCCTCTCGCGCTGCGCACAGCGGGCACCACACGCATGACGATTAACTCGGGCGGTAGCGTCGGGATCGGCACCGACACTCCTGTCGCCACTCTGAACGTCAATGGTTCGGCCCAAATCGAACGAAGCTTGACTGTCTATAACCACAGCGCCAACGTCTATTCCCCGAACGGAAGCGCGATGGCTCCGGAAGGCGGTGGGCATTGGTTCTACAATCCTTCGGCCACCGCCGGGGCCGCATCGAGCCTCATTATCGGTTCAAGGAACGGAACCGGCTACAACCACGCCTATCTCGGCGCGGTCGCACCGGCGTCTGGATATACCCCCAGCATCGTGATCGGCCAACAGACCGCAGCGACCACTTACGCCGAACGTCTGCGGATCGATGCGAACGGATATATGGGTCTGGGCACCACCGCTCCCAGTGGACGCCTGCACGTCCGCAATACCGGGACCACGATGCCCTCGTTGTCGACGGACACGGAGATTATCGTACAAAACAACTCCGGAGCCAGCAGTCAGGCCGGCATTTCGATCATTGGTGGAACCACCGGATATTCTTCGATCGCGATGGGTGACGGTGCCGCTCAATACCGGGCTTGGATCGGTTCGGACAACGCGAACAGCGCGCTCCGCTTCGGCACCGGCCTCAACGAGCAGGCCCGCATCGCGGCGGATGGAAAAATGGGTCTCGGCACCGCCGTCCCGACCGAACTTTTACACCTATCGGGCGGAAATATGTTGTTGAGCCCCGTTTCGGCGGGCGCGGGCAACACCGCACGACTGCGGATGCGCGAGCTCGTCGCAAACGGCTCGCATGCGGTCTCGCTACGCGCTCCGGATTCGATCGCGGCGGATTTCACGCTCACGTTGCCCGCCGCAACCGGAAGCTCGGGACAATTGTTGACGACCGATGGTTCCGGCAACCTGGGTTGGGTCAACAACACCGGCGGAACCCTCAATTGGTCGCAAGGTGGAAACTCGTTCGGACAGACCGGGACTCTTGGCACGAATGATAACAACGCCTTGGCGTTCAGAACGAACAACAACACCCGCATGACCATCACCCCCGGCGGAGCGGTCGGGATCGGTACGAGCAACCCCGACCAAACACTGACCGTCGAGGACACCACTTTTGTCGGCATCAGCATCAAGGCGACGAACGGTTATACTCACGCCTTCCCCGGTCTCAACATCGATGCCTACCAAGGCGGGAGCTTCGCGGGGCATCCCCGCATCAATTTCTTCAACGCGCGCGGTTCGGAAGCTTCCACGAATCCGACGCCCGCCGGTCTCCACCTAGGTGTCGTCAACTTCATGGGATACACCGGTTCAGATGCGGAATTCTCCTCCGCGATCTACGCGGTCTCCGACGCCACATTCACTGCGGGCAGCAGCCCCTCGTCACTGGTCTTTACAACCACACCCTCGGGATCGACGAGCTCGACAGAGCGGATGATCATCAAAGGCTCGGGGAACGTCGGGATCGGCACCACCGCGCCTTCAGGACGTCTGCACGTCGACGGCGGCGAGATCATCGCCGGCCCCATCGCCGCGGGCGCGGGCAACTCGGGTCGCTTGCAGCTGCGCGAGCTCGCCGTGAACGGCACGAACGGGGTTTCGCTCCGTGCCGCCGATACGATGGCGTCGAACTACACCCTGACTCTTCCCGCCGGTACCGGTACGAACGGTCAGATTCTGCAGACCGACGCGTCCGGCAACCTTTCGTGGGTGACCAATTCGGGCGGAACAACCAACTGGGCGCAAGGTGGGAACTCGTTCGGTCAAACCGGAACCATCGGCACCAACGACAACCAAGCGCTCGCATTTGAAACCAACAACAACACCCGCATGTTCATCAACAGCGGCGGTAGCGTCGCGATCGGAACGGGCACCCCCGAAGGCCTGATGGATGTGCGTGGGATGCTGTCGATTGGACCTTCACATTCGGGAATAAACAACCCCAACTCGGTGCTCGTGGCGCGCTCGCCGGATACATTCAATCCGCACTTCATCCTGGAGAAAGTCGGCCAAAACACCGGCGGATTCGCGCTGGACAACAACAACTTCATTATGGCCTCCGAGATGGCGGACATCACCTTCCGCACGGGCGTAAATTACCAGGGTGATTATACGACGACCGGCAGCGAAGTCATGCGTATCAAGAACAACGGAAACGTCGGTATCGGCGAGACCGATCCGGACGACATGCTCCACATCTCGGCGGCGCCGGGAGAGAAGGCCCGCGCCCGCTTCTCGGCGTGGGGTGGAATCTATCATCGTCACTACTCGATCGGTACGGACGGTAGCACCTCGACGATCGACCCGCCTTACTTCGACTTCTCGATTCGCGACGAAGACGCGGGCCAGGACCGTCTGACGGTCGCCTGGTCGAGCGGTTACGTGGGGATCGGCGAAATCGATCCCGACGAGCGCCTGCACGTGAACGGGAACGTCTTGGCCACGGCGTATCTGTACAGCTCGGACGTGCGTTTGAAGAAGGACTTCGTGCTGTTGGATCACTCCCTCGAAAAACTTCTGGAACTGGAGCCCGTCACGTATCGGTGGATCCATCCGCAGAACCCCGAGGCCGACCGCGAGCAGATCGGTTTGAAAGCGCAACAGGTGCGCGACGTCTATCCGCAAGCGGTCCGCGAGGACGATAAAGGTTTCTTGCGTCTGGATTACCCGGCGTTGATCGCCCCCGTCATCAAAGCGATCCAAGAGCTTTACTACGAACTCGTCGGAGTGAAACGTTCGATCGCCTCGAAAGCCGAGCAAACGGACGTCGACGCGCTGAAGGCCGATAACGAAGCCAAAGACCGCGAGATCCGTCAGCTGAAACAGGAAAACGAAGCGATCAAAGGCTGGATCTGCGCGAAAGATCCGAACGCCGAGCTCTGTCGCTAATTCGCAACCCCTTTGACCGTGCTTTCCGTCGCGGCCGTCAGGCTCTGCGACTCGCGCTTCGGCTCGACGAGCGGCGCGGGTTTGGGAATCGCGTTTCCGTACATGAGCTGACGTCCCGCCGTGAAGCTCTGCCCGCCCGACGCGATGTCGAGCTCCATCCGCTCGCGGTCCCGACGACGGATATCCGCCGAGACCAAGGTGACTTCATCCTCACTAACGCCGATTTCCAAAAGTGCATGCTCCCCGAGGAGCATCGCGGATTCGAAAGTCTCACGAATCTGGTAGTCGACGCCTTCCATGATGAGCTCCCGCGCCGTGACCCGATCGTAGGCACGCACCAGGGTTTTCGCTTGGGGGAACTCGCTTTTCACGAGCTCGACGACTTTTTTCGTCGTCTCTTTGTCGTCGATCGCGACGATGATCGCGTCGGCGGTCGCCGCGCCGGACGCCCGCAAGACGTCCAGACGTGAGCCATCCCCGTAGTAGATTTTGAAACCGAACTCGCCGGCAGAGCGGATCATGTCCGGATCCGCGTCGATGATGGTCACGTTCACGTCGCGCGCCAACAGAAGTTGTGAAACGACCTGCCCGAAGCGGCCAAAACCGATCAACAGAACGTTCCCGGTTAATCCCTCGGCGACGTCGAGCCCCGACGCATCGACCGAACCCGTGGGTCGCAGTTTCTGGAACACCAGAACGACCAGCGGGGTGAAGGCCATCGAGAGCACCACGATCGCCGTGAAGTTCGCGTTCGCGGCGGCATCGATCACGCCTTCCGCGGCGGCGGCGGAATACAGCACGAAGGCGAACTCCCCGCCTTGCGCCATGAGCGTCGCCCGATCCAAGGCTTCGGCGTTCGACGATTTCAGGAACCGTGCGACGCCGTAGATCGCGAGCCCCTTCACGAACATCATGGCGATCACGCCGCTCAGAATCAGCAGCCAGTTCTCGCTGACGACGTTCACATCGAGCGACATCCCCACGCCGATAAAGAAAAGTCCGAGCAAAATTCCGCGAAAAGGTTCGATGTCGGCTTCGATCTGGTGACGGAAGGAGGACTCGGCCAGCAGCACGCCCGCCAGGAAAGCTCCCATCGCCATGGAGAGTCCCGTCATCTGCATCAGCAGCGCCGCCCCCAAAACCACGAACAACGCGGCGGCGGTCATGACCTCGCGCGCTTTCGCCAACGCGAGAATCCGGAAGAGCGGATTCAAAAGCCAAACCCCCGCCGTGACGAGCGCCGCGATCGCGCCCCCCGCGAGTCCCACGGAAGCCCAGCGCGACGTCGCCTCGGACATCGCTTCAACGGGCGACATCAAAACGACAAGCGCGAGGAGCGGCACGATCAACAGATCTTCGAACAGCAGAATCGAAACCATCTTCTGCCCCGCGGGCAAATTGAGATCGCCGCGTTCGCCCAGAAGCTGCATCACGATCGCGGTCGACGTCAGCACGAAGCCCATGCCGCCGACGAAAGCGGTCGCGAAGTTGAAACCGAATGCGAGCCCCACGCCGGTCAAAAGAAGTGTGCAGATGAAAATCTGCAATGAGCCCAATCCGAAGATATCACGCCGCATTCCCCAAAGATGCGAGGGCTGCATCTCTAGACCAATGACGAAAAGGAACATGACCACGCCGAGCTCCGCGACGTGCAACACCGCTTGGGAGTCCGAAAACCAACCGAAGCCGAAGGGACCGATGATCAACCCGGCGCAAAGATAGCCAAGGACGGAGCCTAAGCCGATGCGGCGGAAAAGGGGGACCATGACGACGGCCACGCCCAGGAGCGAGACCACTTTGATGAGATCGGAGGCATGTGCTTCGGCGGCCATGAACGCGATTTCAACCCGTTTTTACGGGGTCTGTCACTCAAAAGCCATGGGGTGGGTGCGAGCCGAGCAAGTACACGAGCTGTAGCTCCACGCGGTTGTCGACCACGGCGGCGACGCCCCTTTGGGTCAAGGCTTCGTGAACCAGGCCCCCACGCAACGTGGAGTACTCCCCCGCCCGGTAGGTGCTGTTCAAGGTGAGGGCATAGTCGAGATTGTCGCGCTTCTCGTCGACAAGCTCCCAACGGCGGTTGAGTTCGCTGAACAGATCGGCGCGAAGACCCGAAGACAGGCGGCGGTTCCAAGTCCGTTGATAGTAGAGATAGGTCCCGGCGTGAACGGACGCCGCCCCAAGCTCCGGAATCTTATTGCGGTAGTAGGTCTCGGTTTGGATAAGGTGTTTCGCGCGGCCGTGGGACATTTTCTTCCAGACGAAGTCCACTCCGGTGTGCCACACGCGTTCACCGCTGAAGTCCGTGTAGCCCCAGTAGTTGAGTCCCGTCCGCGAGTCGTCCGTCGCGACTTCTCCACGCAAGTAATGCACCGGTGCCAGTGGACGGCGGCCCAGTTGATCGCAGTGCCCGTAGCAGTAGCCGTTGGTCACGCCTGCGGTCAGATTGAATGTCTCGTTGAAACGGTGTCGGACTTCGGCCCCGGTATCCATCGCCGCCTCTTCCGCGAAGAACTGGCGGTGCACGCGCGGAGCTTCGGTGAAAAGCCATTCATGCTGATGAATCTGGTTCAAGCGGCCGATTCCCAGCAGGAATTTTCCGACCTTCACCTCGGTATTTTCCCAAAGGTAGTCGTTCGTCCGCAGATAGGCCTCGTGCACGTCCCACAAAAAATTTCCGCCGTGGCTGTGTCCCGCGAAGGTCAACGTTCCCTCGAAATATTGATCGACACTTCCCGAAATACTCAGCTCGGCGGAACGAATACGCAGTCGATTTTCATCCACTTGATTTTGATCAGAGTGCACGGGCAAAAAAAGGTCCGCCGCGCCCAGAAAATTCAGGCCGTCGAGACCGCCGCCGCCATGATCATGACCTTCGTGTCCGTCTTGAGCCAACAGCGCGAGTGGAAAAAACAAGATCAGAAAAAATAAACGCACGACCTAGCCACCATCCTTCGGCGCGCCTTGCTTGAGGCCACACAGGCGGACGTTTTCGAGATCCAGAAATTGCGAAGCGCCCAGCCCCTTGCCGGGAGTGCCGACGGTGTCGCGACCGGAATCCATGATCAGACGATCTCCGTCATAGAAAAGAAGGTGCGCGTACTGCCGATGAGCTTCGTCGTGATGGAAATCGAGATTGAAACGAACTTCATCCCGCGCCAACAACGTTTGCAGCGACGTCAAGTCCGACCAGCTCTCGACCGCACCTTGAGCTTCGGTCTGAATCTGTACGCCCGCGGACGAGCGTGCCAGATCCAAGACGAAGGCGTTTTGGCCGTCGGGCTGCGCTTGACCGATAAAACGCACGCGCGCCCACGACTCCCACCGAAAATGAAAATCGAGATTGAAGGAATCGCTGACCCCAGCCCGATCGGGAAGACGTAAGCGCCCCTCGCCGATCAGGCAGTTCTCGACCAAACGAAAGTGCCCATGGACCACGGTTAAGACGGGTCCGTCGGCGAGGCGAAGCGTCGCCCCCGACGCCAATCCGTCCTCCGTTCCCTCGCCGGGACGCTTTTGGCCGTCGGGCTTTCCCAACGGATTCTCGGCGCGCGCGATAAGATCCAGATTCGGACCTCCCGCACAGGCGGTCAAAAGCAGAGCGAAGGCGAGGGGCAACGCGCGATTCACGGCTCGTTCGCTCCGACGTTGCGCTGACGATGGCAGTCAATCGCGGCGCCGTGGTAGTGGCAGCTCAGGAAAGACGTTTTCGTACCTTGCACGCGCACTTGCATATCGCGTCCGTCTTGCCAGACCTTCAGTGCCGTTACGTCCGCGAGATTCTCCACGCGTCCGTCCAGTAGGATCAGCGATTGTTTCGCTCCTTCAAGAAGTTCTTCAATTTTGAAGGAACGTGCGGGCGCGGAGTAATCGACCGGGGCACGCGATTCGAGATAGTTGCAATGCGCAGCCGAGTCATGCAGATGGCAATCGTAGACTTCAGTGCCGAGCTGACCGTTCGGCTTCACTTCGTAGATATCGAGGACGGCTTCGTCCTGTTGACGTGTCCATTGAAAGCCCAGAACTTCGTCACCGACCTCACGCCCTTCTTCGGTACGGATATCAGAGCGGAACTGCGTGAACGCTCCCGCCCACAGCACTTCCAACTCCTCAAGACCTGCGGGCTCTGCCGCCTCACCTTGACCGTGCGCCATCACCAAGGACGAAAAACCAAGAACGCTCGCCATTACGACCGGAAAGAACTTTTTCATGGACCTGACCTCCAGGGCCCCCGGTTTAAAGGGACGATCGGTCCTTGTCCAGACAAATGCAAACCACTTGCATTTGCGTGCCAATCCCATTAGGTCCTTGTCCCATGAGCCCCCGCCCCGTCCTTTTCGACCTTCAAGACATCACCCTCTCCTACCAAGGAAAACCGGCGCTTCACCATTTCTCGACGACGTTCCGGCAGGGCGAAATGTGGGCGGTCCTCGGACCCAACGGCTCCGGCAAAAGTACATTGCTACGGATCTTGGCCGGTGAACTCACGCACTGGGAGGGGCGACTGGAACGCGCGGACCTTCGGTCCCGACAGATCGGATATCTCGGACAAACCGCGCTTCTGAATCAAGACCTGCCCGTCACCGTTTGGGACGTCGTCAGCCAGGGCCTTGCTCCCGAGATGAGTTTCGGATTGTGGATGAGTGGGCGTCGCGCGGCATCGGTCCACGCACGCATCGCCACCGCGCTGGAAGCCATGGCGCTGACCGACTTGCGCGACCGCGTCTGGACCCATCTTTCGGGCGGCCAACGCCAGCGCGCCTTAATCGCGCGGCTGCTCGTACAGGATGCGGACGTGCTGCTTCTGGACGAGCCCATGAACAGCCTCGATGAAGCCAGTCAGCTGCGTTTACTGGAGCTTCTCGGAGAGCTGAATGCCGCCGGCAAGACCGTGATTTGCATTTTACATGACGAAAAGCTCGCCGCGCGCTTCTTCCCGCTCACGCTCTTGATGCAAGCCCGGTCGTCGGAAAAAACCTCTCCGACCGAGGTGCGCGCATGATCGAGCTTTTCTTCACTCCTTTTACCGAACTCGATTTCATGGCCCGGGCGCTCATCGCCTCGATCGCGATCGCGATCGTCGGCGCACCGGTGGGGGTGCTCCTCATGTTCCGCCGCCTCTCGCTGGTCGGCGACGCCCTCGGACACGCCCTGCTGCCGGGAGCCGCGTTCGGCTACCTGATGTGGGGACTCTATTTTCCGGCGCTCTTCTTCGGCGGCTTGATCGCGGGTTTTACGGTCGCGGGACTCGCGAGCCTCGTCGCGCAAATCTCCCCCCAGAAGGAAGAAAGTTCGCTCGCCTCGATGTACCTCCTTTCGATCGCCGCGGGAGTCGTTCTCGTCAGCCGGTCGGGAAGCTCCGTCGACCTCATGCACTTGTTGTTCGGTTCAGTGCTCGCCCTCGACGAAACGACGCTGTACATGGTCCTCGGCGCGAGCTTGGTGACCCTTCTCTTGTGGGCCTTCCTGGGCCGGCTTCTTCTTTTCGAAGCGCTCGATGCCGCGCACTTGGAGCGCCTCGGTTATCCGGTCCGGTGGATTCATTTCTTGTTTTTGTTCATCGTCGTCCTGACACTCGTCACGGGGTTTCAAGCCTTGGGAACCTTGATGGCCTTGGGTCTCGTGCTTCTACCTTCGGCCGCCGCACGCTTTTGCGTCGACTCCTTGCCAAAACAAGTCGGCTTCGCCGTCGCGTTTGGCATCCTCGGAAGTTACTGCGGGCTTCTGACTTCATTCCATTTCAATTGGCCGAGCGGGCCGGCGATCGTTCTCAGCTGCGGGGCGATCTATCTGGCCGCATTGGTCTTCGGCCCCGCGCACGGCTTGTGGGCACGTCTACGCAAACCACGCCACCGCCCCCACCCCGGGATCACGATCCGCACGGGCGTCGTCGTTGCGCGCGATGAGGTGAAGTCATGAAGTTCGTTGGCTCATTGCTCCTTCTGGTCCTCCTCGCACCGGTCGTTCGGGCGGCCCCGATTCCCGTCGTGACGAGCTTCTCCATTTTGAAAAATCTGGTCGAAGAAGTGGGCGGCGACGCCGTCACGGTCAAAAGCCTGATTCCCGCCGGCGCCGATCCGCACGGTTTTCATCCACGCCCCTCCGACGTTCTCGAGATCAAAAAAGCGCGTCTCGTTTTTTTGAGCGGCTGGGGGCTTGAGCCCTGGGCCGCCCAACTTTGGAAGTCCTCCAAATCGACCGCGACTTTGGTGGAAGTCTCGGACGGATTGAAACCGCTTGCCGCCGAGTCGGGCTTGGACCCCGCGCATCTCCATGGCCATGATCACGACCATGACCATCATCAACACGGCCCCAATGATCCGCACTACTGGCACGATCCCGCGCGCGTCCGCCAAGTCGTCGCGAAGATCGCCGCCAAGTTGGCCGAGGTCGAACCCACGCGCACGGCAGAGTTCAACGCCCGCGCCGAGAAACTCAACGCCCGGATTCTCGAAATCGAAACAGCCACGCGCACGGCCCTTGCGGGTCTTCGTCTGAAAGACCGCGTCGCCCTGTCGCCGCACGACGGCTTCAAGTATATGGGCGATGCTTTCGGCGTGCGCTTCGTCTCGGTCATGGGCGTTTCGACGAATGAGGACCTGAGCGCCGAGCGACTGGCGGGACTGCAGAAGATGCTGAAAGCCGGCCGCATTCAGGTCGCCTTCTTCGAACGGGGGCATCACGAGCGAGCGTTGCGGACCGCCCTTTCGCAAAGCCAAATCCCCACGGAAACTCTCGACGGGGATTCGCTGGGCGAGCAAACGAAAACCTATGTCGAACTTCTCAGATCGAACACCGAAAAACTCGTGCGCGCTTTCGCGGCCGCGGCCTCTTCCAAGGTGACTCCATGAGCGCGCAGGTCAGCTGCGCCGCCCGCCGTGAGCTGCGCGCCGAAGAACTGCTTAAGAAATCGGGCCTGAAGGTCACCGACATTCGTATGGGGTTATTGACCCTTTTGCATTCAGGTCGACACCCCCAATCGGCGGAAGATCTCTATTCACAACTCCCGGCCTTGTTGAAGAAACTCGGCTCGCGCAAAAGCGCGGACTTAGTCACGGTCTACCGCAACCTGAAGAGCTTTCTGGACGCCGGATTAATTCAAGCCACCGAGCTCGGCACGGGACGCAAACTTTACGAGTGGCTTGATCAAAGTCATCATCACCATCATGTCGTCTGCCGCGATTGCGGGCGTGTCGACGTTCTCGAGATCTGTGGCCTAGATCAGCACTTCAAAGACATCCGCAAGTTGGGTTATGGCGACCTGACTCACCGCCTGGAATTTTTCGGCGTCTGCGCGACTTGCCAAGAGAAGCGCGTGCGCGAGTCCCTCGGGTCGGCACGGATCACCGAGCTTCCGACGGCACTGCCGCAACGCGGACCCACGCGCGCGTGATCGCTTGACCCTTCGGGATCCCGCTCCGACAATGGGGGCGAAAGCGAGGCTTCACATGAAACTGCAATCACTTCTCTTAGGTAGCGCACTGGTTCTCGGCCTGTCGGCGGGCGCGCACGATCACAAACATGAAAAGGGTCACAGCCACGGCAAACACGTTCACGGCGAAGGCCGCATGGATGTCGCGTTCGAAGCGCTGAAAGGCGAGATCGACTTCAAGATCAGCGCGGACGTCGTGCTCGGTTCCGAGAACGCGCCGAAAGGCGCGAAAGCGAAAGCCGAAGAAAAAATGAAGCTCGACAACTTGGTCGCCAAGTTCAAAGAGAGCGTGAAATTCGAAGGCGCGACTTGCACGTGGAATAAAGTCGAAGTCGACGTCGACCGCCACAAAGTCGGCAAAGTCGAGCACGCCGAAATCGAAGTCGAAGCGGACGTCACCTGCGACAAGTCGCTCAAGGGCGGAAAGTTCGTCGTGGATTTACGCGCGCACTATCCATCGCTCAACAAAATCGAAGTCCAAATCGTCACGCCCGAGCTGCAAAAGGGTGGCGTGATCGACGCGAAGACCAACTCCATCGACCTGAATTAACTCCGGTTTCCGGGCCTGGCGGGACTATCGGTCCCGCCCGACGTCCCCCGACGCCCGAGACGACGCGAGCGCGCAGGCCTGCCGACACAATTCGGCCTCAAATCCGAAGAACAGTACGAGGCGATCCGCCTCATCCGGCGTAAACCAACCGTAATCGAGAATTTCATCCGGCGCCGTGATCCGGACACCTTCAGCGCCGCCCGCGAACCAAACCGCATAGAAGTGATCGACACGGTCCGGGCGCTCATTCGTGCGTAAATGCGGACCGATGGTCAACCCGGCCGCGAACGTCGCGCCGAACTCTTCGCCGAGTTCGCGTAAAAGGGCGGACCGATGGTCCTCGCCCGGCTCGATGCCGCCACCGGGCGTGCCCCACTTCCCGCGATCGAGGACCTGACGCTCGTCGTGTTGAACGAAGAGGCCCCGTTGGGAGTCATGAATAAGAATCGCGCGTACGGCCTGTCTCATCGCGGACGATCCTACCCGCGCGAGTGTGGAAAGATACGAAGATCAAATCAATCGCGCATGGCGTTCAAAACGAGACACACGCGCGCACTAGTTTGACAGCCTTCCAACTATTGAAATTCGCTCCCCGTCTCATGTTGACGCAAAACCAAAGTCTGAATTCACAGAATTTCAGATCGGGTGAACAATGGACCCATGGAACACATCACAAATATGAAAAAGCGGGTTCTGTTGATTGATGACGAGGTCGTCCTTCTGTCGGTGCTGGAGCGCTCGCTCAGCTCGGACTTCGAAGTGAAGACCGCTAGCTCGGGCCTGGAGGCGCTGTCCTTGTGTCAGCAGAACCGGTTCGACATCCTGGTCATGGACGTGAACATGCCCGAAAATGACGGCTTCCAGACGCTGTCTCGAATTCGGACACTGGACCACTACAAAAAGGTCCCGGTGCTGTTCTTGTCCGGTCGAGGCGAGATCGACTCGAAGCTCCTGGCCTTCGACTTGGGCGCCCGCGACTATATGTTGAAGCCCGTCCATACGAAAGAGCTCAAAGCGCGCATCAAGGTCCATCTCGATAAGGCCGCGGCGACCGAAGTCGCCGAGGACACCATCATCGAAGGACCGATGGTCCGCTTCCACGTGGGCGAGAACCGCGTGTTCCTGAAAGAGACTTCGACTTTTGTTGATCTCACGAAAATTGAGTGCGGCATCTTGCGCATTTTGATGGAGAACCCCGAGAAGGTGATCTCGCGCGAAAAGCTGCTCGAGACCGTTTGGGGCGATGAGCTGAACGTTCTGCAGCGGACGGTCGATGCCCACATCAAAAAGATCCGCAAGAAACTCGGCGTGGTCTCGGATCTGATCGAGTCGATCCACGGCGTAGGCTATCGCTATACTCCGCAAATCCGCCTGAAGGTCTCGGCGTAACCGCCGCCATCCTTCGGAAACGCAAAAGCCGGTGGTCTTCCACCGGCTTTTTTATTTTCTAATTCTCTTTGGATTCGCCCGCGATCGACAAAGCGGGAACGAACAGATCGGGCGCCACCACGGAACCGCCGTTTTCATTCAAACGGTTCGAGGCCGCCGTCACGGACTTCATGAGTTCGAACACATTCCCGGAAATCACGAACTGCTCGAGCGACTGCACCTTCTTGCCGTTGCGGTAAAGCGCGCCGTAAGCCGGCAGCGAGAAATCACCGGTCATCTCCTTCATACCGGAATGAAATCCCGACTCTTCCGTGATGACCACGACTTCCGGAGCCATGTTGACGAGCTCTTCAAAGGTCTTCGTACCGGGAGCGACCACGAGGTTCGAAGGGGCGATATCCATCCCCGCCCGACCGCGAACCGCATTTCCCGTCGAGGGCAGCCCCAACTTGCGCGCGTAGAAGGAGTTCGTCAGATAGTTTTCCAGGATGCCGTCTTTAAAGAGCGCGGTCTGCTGCGAAGGCGTCCCCTCCGCGTCGAACGGACGCGAGCCCGGCAGTTCGGAAGCGAGCGGATTATCGGCGATGTTCAGCACCGGCGAAAGAACCGCGCTCCCTTTCTTGTCCTTGAGCATGCTCGTGTTCTCGTCGATCGACTTCGCGGACAAGTGATGTCCCAAAATCGAAAGCAACTGCGCCGCCACGTCGTTCGTCAGCACCGCCGGCACTTGACCGGTTTTGGGCTGGACCGCGCTCAAAAGATCCAACGCGCGGGTCGCCCCTTCGTGGGCGGTCTCTTTCAGCGGAAGATCCTTCGCCTCACGACGGAAGAAGCTATGGTAGCCCGACTTCGACTTGTCGCCCTCTTTCGCCAGCGCGTAGGAGTAGCCCGAAATCCCGCTCGACTGGTAACTGCGATCCAGCCCCTTCGAATTCAAAAGCCGCGTCTTGCCGCTTGAAAGCGTCACGCCCGAATAGGGCACATTCGAAACCCGCTGATCCAGATCGAGCGCCTCTTGCTCGAGAGACTCGGCCCACTTCAGGCGCTCCGCGATCGGCACCTCTTCATAATCCGAGACGAAGAGTTTCACGTCGGGATAACTCGCGGCGGGAGCCACGAGATCCTCCGGCTCGCCGCCTTGATCAAGATCCTTCGCCGACTGAAGGGCCGCCGCGAAACACTCCGCGAGAGACTCGGCCGACAGATTCTCGGTCGTCGCGATGCCCACGCCCGAACCTTTCAACACCCGGACGACCGCGCTGGCCGTCTGGTCCGAGGAGTACTTCTTAAGTTTACGATCTTGATACGTCGCCGAGAACTTGTCGCCCTCGCTGACCGTCATCTCGACTTGCGCTTGGGCCGCCTTCGCTTTCGCTGTCAGATCGCTGAACACTTGAGTGATGTTTTGCTGTTGGCTCATGCGCGACCTCCCACCAGAATCTTCGAAACCAGAAGCGGCGGTTGCCCCACGGCCGCGGGAATCGAACCGCTGACCGATCCGCACATACCCGCCGACAATTTCAGCTCGCTGCCGACTTTCGTGATCTTGCCGAGCGCATCGATCCCGCGACCGATCAGGCTTGCCCCTTTGATCGGCGTCGCGATCTTACCGTTCTTAATCAGATAAGCTTCCTGAATCGAGAAGTTGAAATCGCCCGTTCCCGGCGAAACCGAACCCCCACCCATATCTTTCGCGTAGATGCCGTAGTCGACGTCACGGATCATTTCATCGAGCGAGCTCGTACCGGGCGCGA
The DNA here is from genome assembly GCA_019637875.1 of Pseudobdellovibrionaceae bacterium. NCBI lineage: Bacteria > Pseudomonadati > Bdellovibrionota > Bdellovibrionia > Bdellovibrionales > Pseudobdellovibrionaceae > Pseudobdellovibrionaceae bacterium. Next base: position 16,049 of record JAHBUW010000003.1, read on the forward strand.
TGAAGGTGTTCCGCATCCGCGAGGTGGGCGTGAATTTGTAGTTCTGTTTACGGCCCGAACCGGTGACTTCCAACCCGGTCTTCTTCGCGCCGAGCTGGTCCACCATGTAGGACTTCAAGATGCCGTTTTCGATGAGCGTCGTTTTTTGCACCGGACGACCTTCGTCGTCGTAGCTGAGCGAACCCCAGCCCCCGGCGATCGTGCCGTCGTCGATCGCGGTCACGCAGCTGTCGGCGACCTTTTCGCCGAGCTTCCCGCAAAAGACCGACGCATTGTGCGCCACCGATGTCGTCTCCAGACCGTGGCCGCAAGCTTCGTGGAAGATCACGCCGCCGAAGCCGTTATCGATCACGACCGGAAGCTCGCCCGCCGGCGCGAAGTCGGCCTTCAAGAGCGTCAGCGCGGAGTCCGTCGTCTGCTCGGCCCACTTCTGACCATCCATCGCTTTGAAGAACGAGGGGTTGTCCACCGACCATTCGTTTTTGTGGTAGCTCTCTTTCTGCCCTTGATCATCGACGAAGACCTCAAGGAACACCCGGTAGTTCGTGCGCTTGTCCGTCACGTAAACGCCAAAGGAGTTGGCGATCTGCACCTCTTGCATTTTTTCGAGCATGAGGGGCTCCGTCTGCGTCACCAGGCTGGAGCGCTTGCGGGCCGCGGTGTCCAGACCGCGCATGAACTGGAACTTCTCTTGGCGGTCGGCGACTTGCGCCAGATCCCCGTGGGCCATGTAATCGAAAGGCTTTGCCGGAGCGTCGCCGAGTTTCACGGGCGTGACTTTCCGCTCTCCCTCGGGACGGGCTTGCGCGGCTTTTTTCGCCGCCTTCACGAGCCCCGCTTCGGTCAGATCGTTCGTGGTCACGTGGATCTCTTCCAGGCCGAAGTGCACGCGCACCCCCGCACCATACTGACGACCGACCGTCGCACCTTTGGGTTTACCGTCGATCATCGACAGCATGGAGCTGCTCGAGTCCTCCACGAAAACTTCGGCGAAATCCGCGCCGGTGGCGAGCGCCTGATCGAGGGCTTTTTCAATCCACGATTTGGGCACGATTTCGCGCGCGATCACGGGATTTTTCGCTGCAGTAGCTGAGGACACGAGACCTCCTAAAGTTGATAAAAGGTTGTCGCAAATCCGTCGGAAAAGGTCAAACTTGTGGACGGTGTTTCCTTCCCTGACGCGAATCCGCCGAGCAGTGTCGAAGTTCACGGACACGTTGTGAAATGTGGGTCTCACTTTCCGCAAAAGCAAGGTCGCGGCTTTGAAGTTCGCGGCGGTGAATTTATGATGAACGTGAACGGTGGATGGATTCACCAACGGAGTTTGTCATGGATGATATCAGATTGACTCGCAACGTCCTGGGCCCCTGGACAGGACTGTTGGCACTGACGCTGCCCCTGATGGCCTGCACCCCGAAGACCAACCTGGAGATCAGCGCGGAATCCCTCGCGCCCCAGGGGCAGCCGTCAAAGCGTGACATGAACGCCTTTCCCTTAAACAAAACCGTTTGCGACCCGTGGTCAGGCGGAGCGCCGGACACAAGCCAAAATGGCGTCCGCGCCCGCCTCGCCCACCGGTCCTCCGGCCAACCGGCATGGACCCGCTCCTCGGACTATCTGGACCATGGGTCCGCCTCGGGGCGCAGCCTCTTTTTCTCGGACCTGAACGTGCCGACGCGTTTGTTCCACCAGGGATTCGCGACGGAAACGAGCTCCGTCGTGACCGATGATCAAGGCGAAAAGTTGATCGAGTATTTCGGCATGGGTTTCAGCTCCCAGATCCGGCTCGCCAGCGAAGACCCCGCGGGGGACTACGAGTTCGCCCTTTTGTCCGACGATGGTACCACGATGCATATCGGGACCGATGGCCAAAGAAAAGTCCTGATCGACAACGAAGGCGATCATCCGACGCGGATGGGTTGCGCGAACGATCGCGTTTCGCTCCAACACGGACAGGGGCTCGACATGGATATCACTTATTTTCAGGGACCGCGAATGCATATCGCGATGATGTTGATGTGGAGGAAGGTCGACGCGGCCACACGGACCGAGCCTTTATGCGGAACCTCGGGTAACGACGCGTTTTTCAACCCCGACGACAACTCGAAACCGAACTCGAACTACAAGAAACTTTTGTCGCGCGGCTGGGCCCCCGTACCGGCGCGGAACTACTTTCTCCCGGGACAAGCGGTTTTCAATCCGTGCGTCTCCGGCGAAGAGTTGACCATCACCGGCGGCGCCATCGTCGAAGTCTCCAGCTTCCAAGCCGAGATCCAATGGCGCACCTCACGTCCCGCGACATCGCAGGCCCTCGTGCACCGCCTCTCAACGGGCGACCAGTACCTGACCGACTCGGATCAAATGTTACGTTCCGCCCATCAACTTCGCATCGAAGGACTGGAAAGCGGCGAGGACTACGATATCCAGCCGGTCTCCGTCGCCGAAGACGGCGCCAAAGCCCTCGGCGAAAAAATTCGAATTTCGACCCCTTAAACCCCGATTTGCCATGTAGGGGAAGTCCACTCCTACCTTGTGATCGAGACCCCATCCTCGATTGCATCAGCCCGCACCGGTTCTGACCTGCCGGTGCGGGCTTTCTTTTTGCGTCAGCGCATGAACGGCAGAACCGGTTCGGGCGGCGGCTCCTCCGGCGAAACCCGATTGCGCCACCACGCCGACCGCGTCCTTTCGCGCTGATAGGGAATGATTCTCAAGCCTTCAAGCTGGTTCAACAGCACGTAGTCGCGCGCGATTTGGTAACCCCGGCGACTCTCCACCACCCTCGTGAAGGGACGGAAGTCGAAAAATCGTTTCTCGAGTTTCTGGCTCCCACAAAGGCGTTTGACGAGTGTCCCCGTGAAGACCCGATTGAACGCCAATAGATAGCGGCGATGATGAAAGCGCACGAGCATGTGGAAGTGATTTCCGCAGATCCCTACCTCGTGAACACGCAGACCGTAACGTTTGGCCATTTGGCGAAGCGTGCGGTGAAGAATCACCCGTGAACGCGGATGTAGAAAACTGGTCGGCCCCTTCGCGGAGGACGACTTGAACACCATATGCAAGGCGTGACGACTGGAGACGGGCCGCGCCCCTCGCCGGTCGCGACGGCGGCGTAGCGTGCCGCCGTAGGCATTTTCACGCCGAAGTTTCAGAAACGGGAATCGCAATTGGGAGTGTCGGCTCATACCCGCCAGAACTGCAAGCGGCGGGAAATCCTGAGCGGCATCGAGGCCCTGACAGAGCCCATGACGCGTCCGGAATCCGGGCCTCCACGACACGCCCGGGGCTGGTTGGGCCATCGGTCCTCTCGCCGCACGCGCGCTCCGCGCGGGAGCGAAGCGAGGACCGATGGCCCCACCACACCACCACACCACCACACCACCACTCCCCCGCCGCCGCCCGAAAACGAAGAAGCCAGCCCCGATCTCGGGACTGGCTTCGCGGATTCAAGATTCAACTGTCGTCGGCGGGACCGTTAGTCCTTGTGGCAGTCGGGACGGATCGATTTACCGTCGAACTTCACGTAGACGACTTTCTTCCAGTGGTTCTGTTTGCGGACTTTCCAGTAGTAGTCCATGCACGAATTGACGTCCTTCTGTTGGCTCGTGCTGTACGACCAATCCGAGAACTTCACTTCGCACTTCTTCAGCTCCAACCGGTAGATGACCTGGCGGTCGTACTCGACCAATTGAACCGTTTTGTCCGGATACTTCTTCTCGGTGTCCTTCCAGAACTTCTTACAAGCATCGACCGAGGGTTCCATCGAGGTCACCGACTCACCCGTGGTGGCGACGACTTGGCAAAGCTTCAGCTGTTCATCACCGAACGGACGGTATTTTTCACCACCGCTCAACGGCGACGAGTAGATGGGCTGCGAAACTTTGAATTCGCAGAGACCCTTCACCTTCAGATACCAAGGCGTGTTGTTATCCAGACCTTGGAACTTCAGCTCCACCGTACCTTTCGGAACGACCACCCGGAAATCGCGAATCGCGCTTTCGATGGGGCGGCTGCCGTACCCGGCGGTCAGACACTTGTTCTCGACGTCTTTATGCGTGCTGATCAAACACGGCTCGAAGATCACCTTCGACTGGCCGTTCGCCAGTTTCGCGGTGATGCGCGCCGAGTTCGCCGCTTTATAAGTCGCGTAGTCCAAATCGATCTGCAGATCGCCCGACGTTCCGGCCGAGTTCGCCGACTTCACGACGATCGTCTTCGAAACCGGGACGTTCCAGATCTCGGCGCCCGATTGGCACGACGGCGGGAGCGTGCTCGCCAAACGAGGCCACAGATCCACGAAGAACGACTTGTGAGCGCCCTTACGGCAAACGGGGTCATTGCCACCATCGCCGTCTTTAACGCACACGCCGTTCTCGAGGTGATAACCCGAGTTACATTTATTGGGAACGCACGAACCGTAGCCCGAACCGTCGGCCTTACAGACCTTCTGGCCGCTGCCGTTCGTCACCGAGCACGACTTCACCGCGCCGGGATCACACGCCGTGACTTTCCAGAGGTGATTCGCCTCAGCGAAATTACCCGCTTTGTCCGTCACGCGAACGAAGAACTGATAGTTCCCCGCGCCCAATCCCGAATAGTCCTTCGGCGAAGAGCAACGCGCGTAGGTCGAGCCGTTCAACGAACACTCGAAACGATCCACGCCCGAGCCGACATCGCTTCCCTCGAACACCAGGCGCGCCGAGCCCGACGACGTCATGGCCGCAGGACCGCTGACGATCCGCACGGAGGGCTTCGTCTTATCGACGCAAGCGTTCCCCACGGCTTCATAACCCGCGGGACAACTGAGCTTCACGCACTGACCGTTCTTCAGCTCATATCCGGCATCGCACGAACTGGGTACGCATGAACCGTAACCCGATCCGTTCGACGAACACTTCTTGGTGCCCGTTCCGTTCGGCACGTCACAAGGCACCGTCGAGTTCGGCGTACACACATTACCAATGGTCCATTTGATATAACGCGACGACTGATTGCCGGCGTTATCCACCGCGAAGATCGCGATTTCGTGGAATCCCACCGCCAGGTTCGAGATCCTCAGCGGACTCACGCAGGGCGAGTGCGCCTTGCCGTCCAAACGACAGGTCACCGCTTTCACGCCCGAACCGACATCGGTCACCGTGTAGATGACTTCGGCGCCACGATCGTTCGAATCTTGCGGACGCTTGGTCACGTTGATGACCGGCGGTTCGCGATCGACGCACTTGCCGTTTTCGAACACGTAGCCTGCGTCGCAAACTTTCGGGACGCAGCGATTGCCATCGCGGACGTATCCATTGTTACAAGTCGTGGGTTCACACGAGCCGTAGCCCGAACCATCCGGCTTACAGACCATCGCTCCCGCGCCATTGGCGATCGGGCACGACAGGGTCTCGCCCGGATTACAGGTCGAAACGGTCCACTGAATGGTCTTCGAGGCCTCGTTCCCCTCGACATCACGGGCCGTGATGACGAACTGGTGGAAGCCGGGAGTCAGGTTCGCCAAGTTCACGGGGCTATCGCAAGCCGCGTACGCCGCTCCGTCGAATTCACAGATCGTCGCCGCCAGATCCGAATCACGATCTTCCACCGTGTATTCGATCAAAGCCGTCCGCGACGGACCGTTGGTCGGCTGCTTCGTCACCTTGATGATGGGAGCGGTGCGATCTTTACAGATCCCCCCCACGAGTTCGAAGCCGCGTTGACAAGGATTGTTGTCATCGAAGGGCACGCAGACGTAAGCGCCCGCGATGATCGCGTTCAGGTAAGTCCCTTTCGGGCACGTGTAGTTCCAATCGGGAGTCGAATGCGGGTTACAGATCGGCTGGTTGCCGACGAAGCCCATCAAGAATTGGCCCTGGCCGCAGGAGCCGTTCCACTTATGATCGGGGGTGGGGATCGTGGTACATGCGTAACCTTGATCCGAAACCGCGGACAGGTACTCGCCGCCGGGGCAGTAGTAAACGAGGTCACGTTCGGGCGTATTGCCGCACAAAACCGCGTTCGCCGACTGGTTCACGGTCATTTGACCGCCGTTACAGACCGCATCCGGATGCGGAGGCGGCATCAGCGTTTGACACACGATTTGTCCCGCGGTCATACCGACAATGGCTTGACCCGACGGACACGATTGCGGGGTCGGGAACGGCAGAATGATCGTTTCGCAAATCGGCTGACCGTTAGCGATACCACGCAACTGCTGACCGATAGGACACTGATACGAACCCGGAGGAATCGGCGGGGGAGGATTCAGCTCCGCGCAGACCGGCTGACCATTCACGACACCACGCAGGTATTGTCCCGGAGGACAATCGTAATTCGGACGCGAGCCGGGCATCCGGATACACGTCAGAGCGCCGTTCGAAGAGTAAGACTCAAGCTCACGATTGAAGTCGCAAACCGGAAGGAGCGGATCGCGATCGCTAACGAGGATACAGCGAGCCCCACCGCCATTGTCGTAGCCGTAGAGATATTGGCCCACGGGGCAAACTTGGCCCCCGCGATCATTGATATTCACGCAGATGACGACGCCACCGTTCAGACCGATAGCCGCCTGGCCCGCCGGGCAAACGGCGTCGACCGGGACTTCGTTTCCTAATGATTGGTTGAGCCCCGGTTCACCCGAGAATCCCATCTTCGCTTTTCCGCAGTTTTGGAATCCGAATAGGACGATGTTCCCCACCAAAAATAAGGTGAAGAACGTCATAAACGAACGCGTCGTCTTCAAAGATGCCTTAATCCCCACAGGTCCCCCAAGAAAGTCTTATCGATGGACGAAAAACTTCTGCATTCACGTTAGCACTCAACTTTTCGGCAGCCGGTAAGAATCCTGGAATTTTCTCAGAATGATTTCACAATTTTCTGTCAAACGTCCCGATTTGATTCGCCTTCACGAAGTTGTTTCAATCCCACATGCGTCTCTTTAAGATAGAGAAAGGTACCGAGGGGGAAACCGATGTCGTCGTTTCGCAAGAAATCCGTCATAACGACCCAAGTTCTTCTGACATTGGGAATTATCATGACTTTGGCGACTCAGTTTCAAAACTGCGCGGGCGCGAAGTTCGATCAAGATCCCAATGATCAAGCTCAAGGTCGTCCCGAACCTGAAGTGCCGATCGAAGAGATTTTCAAAACCCTCAAGCCGGCCCTGGCCGTGCGCGGAATCGGTTGCTTCACTTGTCACGCGAACATCAACGCCTCTATTATTACGGACGCGGGCTTCGGCGATCCCTTCTATCGCAAACATCTGTCGACCTACTCGAAGTTTGGTTTCGAACAGATGAACTCGTTCCCGAGTAAACACACCATCTACATCCCCGAAACCGGCGACAACTTGGCGGACTACCTGAAAGGTTCGAAATCCTACACGGTCGAAAAACGTGATCGTATCCACATCGGCGCGCCGACGGCGGCGGAGCTGCGCGCGGCCGCCGGGGGCTCGGCCCTCAACTACCAGAAAAGTTCGGACTCTTCCCCCAACCTCAGCGGCGTGACCGGTTCGGGCGGAGCCTATATCGCGACCGGCAACGTCCAATGCGACGGCGATCTTTTCGTGGAGGGATCGATCCACCTGAAGGCCGCGACCATCAAATCCAATACCGGTTGCCGCATTTACGTGACCAAAGCCGCGTTCATCACGGGTGGCTTGAAGGTACAAAGTGTCGGTAGCGGTTCGGATCACAACCTGCAAATTACCGCCGCCCTCGGCATCGCGCTCGGCATGGACTACAATGCCGTCACGGCGAACAATGACCCCACGAATCCCCACCTGTACGGGCACCCCGACGACGTGGTTCCCATGCGCGGTTACGCGAGCGTGATCTCGTACGGCCAAGCCATGGCCAGCGAGGCCTTGAAATTCACGGGTCTGACCCATGCCGACAACGAGACCGGTGGTCGCAATCAACCGATGAGCCGTCTGCTGCTGAACGCGCCCCGCGTGGATAGCCTTTATCGCGGTAACTTTTCGGGCGTGATCATCACCGAAGTGGCGATGATGTCTGTCGGAAGTTTCTCTTATAACTACGACGCCGTTTTCATGCGCGTTCCGATCTTGCCGAAAATTTCGAACGCGACCTACCTCGACGTGAAGTAAGTCACCGGGCAAGATGCCCGTGACTTCCGGGCGGTGACCGATGGTCCCTCCCTCGACCTAGGCCGCGCGACGTGCCGCGGAGGGCCGGAGCTTTTCCACAATCGCGCCTATTTCTCCCCAGCGGTGGATGGCATATCCACTGCAATCAACTCTCGTGTGCTGAGCTTTTAACACGGAGGGTTTTATGGAGGAGTTTTCTATTCAATACCGCGGTTTCACACCCGCGAATGCCACGAAGCAGTTCTTTCAGTCGTTGATCCGCCGGATTCAGGACGACGCTCCGGATTGCTCATTCATCCGGGCGAGCTTCGCTCACGATCAAGGTGAATACAAAGGCATCATCAACATCAATTCGGAAGCCGGACGCTTCTTAAGCTTCGCCCAAACCGCCGACCCGAAAGAGTTGGGGGTGCAGTTGTACGAAAAGCTCCGCGAACAACTCAACCAATGGAAAACCCGCCGCTTCATGGATGAAGAGGTGACCCATGGTCAAGCTCAATAGCCATCGCTGGTCCGCCAAGCTCAACCAAGTTTACATGGCCGTCGTCTTCATGGCGCTGGTGACCGTTTCATTAGGCATGGACGTCTTGTGACCGGTCGGACGGGGCAACCATCGTCACCCCGTCGATAAAACCAAAATAATTTCCAGGAGGGATTCAATGCAAATCGGTGAACTCATCGAAAGCCATGCCGAATCGTTATTCGCATCATCGGCAAAGAATAAAACATCCAGACTTAAATTTCGTCCCGGGGTCATCAGCATGGATCCCGACGGAGAGCACTTTCATCTCGTCACTCCCGAGGGGGCCCGCCTGCGCCTGAATCCCCGCCTCAACCGCGAAAGCTTAGAGCATCTGCGCGGTCAACCGGTGCGCGCGCTTCTTCGCGCGAGCCCCTGGCCGCTCGAACGTCCCCATCACATCGCCCCTCTCCCCCACGCTTCAAGCCCCGCATCGAAAACAACTTACGATGTTCTGTTTATTGAAACCGCGAGCGAACATGAAGCATCGACGATCAATTGATCCCGACTCAGAGACTGGTGCGTTCGAATTCGAGGGTTTCCTCGGCACCACTGGCGACACCGCGGCGGACGCTCGGCACGGGCTCGGCGCCGACGAGCGGCAGATGCCGAAGCTGAATGCGCTGGCCGGAATTGACGACGATCTCGCTGGCGAAAGTCTCCCCGCGCGCGGGGAAGCGTCCGAACGCCCCGCACTCACGACCGGTGACCAATTCGCGATCTCCCATTCTCAGTTGTGCGAGTTCGCAAGGGTCTTGTTGGGCCTCGGCGCGGGTCAACCCCCAACCCGGGCTGATCGCCATGATCTCGACTTCGTCCACACGCAAGAGCAGCGGTCGAGACGAAGCATCTTTGACGAGGAGCTCTCCGACCTCCACGCGACCGCGGTAAATCACCTGACCGCGGATCTCGCGGCAAAGGGGTTCGAGGGGAATGTTTTCGATGAGCTCCATACGACCGTCTTGAAAAACCAGACGGCGTTCACGGGCGCAGTGTCCCGCCAAGAGCGGATCGGGAGTGCGATAACTGCCGTCGAGCAGACGCTCGACTTCGCGACTCCGCACGGGCGCGGCCGAGAGCGGGTTGGCCGTCCCGGACTCGGGGATTTTGGGTCCCAAGGGACTACTGGCGCAGCCACCAAGAACGAGCCCAACGCACATCAATAGCGGGCCGAGAGCAGTTCGTATCATCACGGAAGGTAGGTTTAGCAATGCTGACGAAACACACGCAACTCAAATATCTGAACCGCCGCCTCGACGAAATGGCGAGCCTTGAGGACCTGCTCGAGCAAAAAAATTTCCCGGAGGCTTCGCGTTTAGCCCGATTGGTCCGCGGGAGCGCGCCTTCGCTCCGTTTCGAAGGCCTGGCCGAGCTGGCCGCCCGCTTGGAAAACGCCTGCCGATTCGCGCCCGAGCCCGTGCGCGGTCACGAAACCCGCGCCGCCTTCGTTCGCTATCGGCAACTCGCCGGAGACCTAAGGGATTCGTTCTAAAACCGGAGCTTCCGGCGCACCCAAAATCTGTAACGGCGCCACGCGCGGGCGGCGCCAACTTTCGACCTGATCCACCAAGCGACGCAAAGTGAAAGGTTTCTGCAAGGTGAGCGTCAGCCCCAATGCGACCGCGCGATCCTTCAAATCCGGATGCGCCGAAGTCAAAACCACCCGCGCGTCTTTCGGGATCAAGTTCTGCGCGAAAGCCCGGCGCAAAAACTCTCCGCCCGTCATCCCTGGCAGATCGTGATCCACGATCAACAGCTGCGGCTTCAGCCCCTGCTGAAGGGCTTCCATCGCCTGGGCGCCGAAGGCCATGCTCGTGACTTCCGTGCGGTCATTGCGCAAGGTTTCGTCCATCACCTCACGCAGATCTTCGTCGTCTTCCAGCAGCAGAATCGTCAGCTTCTGATCGGGCCCCAGCTCGGCCACGGATTCAAGACTGGTCTCTTCCGGCAAGTGGGGAATCTCGAACCAGAACTCGCTCCCCTTGCCGGGCGGGGACGACACGCCGATCTCGCCCTCATGTCCGCGCACGATTTCCCGCGCGATCGAAAGCCCCAAGCCGGTCCCGAATTTTTGCCGGTCCGGAGCCTGCCAGAATTTAGTGAAAACCAGTTCACGCTCGGGCTCGGGAATCCCGGGCCCCTCGTCGGCGACCGCGAAGCGCAAACCACGCTCGTTTTCCGAGGCGACGATCTGCACATCCGAACCGACGGCCGTGAACTTGATCGCGTTCGAAATCAGATTGGAAAGAACTTGGTGAATCCTCTCACCGTCGAAAGTCTGCTCGTCCGACTGCAAACGCACATCGAAGTGAAGACTCACGTCACGGCTTTGCGCAATCGGCGCGAAGACGTCGTGCAGATCGGCCATCAACTCATGCACGGATGTGCGATGAGGGGAAATGACGAATTTCCCGGCCTCGATCTTGGCTTGATCCAACACATCCCGAATCAGCCGATCCACACGGACGACGGATTTACGGATACGTTCGAGCAAAACATGATTGCGATCCCCCTCGGTACGGGTCCCCAGGTTTTCACCCAGGAGCTGCAAATTCAGCGTCATCGCGCCGAGCGGGTTTTTCAGATCATGCGACACGATCTCTAAAAGCCGTTCCCGGTCGCGCACGGCCCGCTCGGCCTGACGGCGACTCTGCTCTTCGATGCGTTCTAAGCGGGCCTCACGGATCGCGCGGAGGACGACCGAAACCAGGCGTTTCAGATTCGATTTGACCAAAAAGTCTTTCGCGCCGGCCTTCATCATTTCGACCGCGACCTCTTCGCCAATCAGCCCCGAAATCACGACGAGCGGCGGATTCGGCCCCGGCCGGGTCGCCAAAATTTCGAGCGCCGTTTCAGCGCCAAAACCCGGGATCAACATATCGCTGATCACGGCGTCGACCGCCCCCTGAGCGAGCGCTTCGCGAAACTGCTCGGCACTTTCGGCAAGTCGCCATTCGCAGGCGACCCCTTGTTTCACGAATTGACGTTGAATCAAAAGCACGTCCGCTTCGGAATCTTCCAATAAAAGAAGTTGCAGCGGTGCGGGGGTCGTCACGGTTCGGCCTCGGGGTTGAAACGCGCGGGCCGCGACGGCGCCGCGGGCTCGAGATTTTGAATCGTGTCCGCCGGGCCTTCGTTCAGAATCAGCCAGTACAAACCCAGCTGACGGATCGCCTCGATGAACGTATCGAAGTCGACGGGCTTGCGCACATACGAGTTCGCGCCCAGAGCGTAACCCTTGGCGATGTCGCGCTCTTCTTTCGAAGTCGTCAGGATGACGACCGGAAGGACCTGCGTGCGCGGGTTCGTCCGAATTTCCTTTAAGACCTCAAGGCCATCGATCTTCGGTAACTTCAGGTCCAAAAGCACGATCTGCGGCAGCGCCGGTGGAGTCTCGGACAGATCCGCACCCCCGACGGCTAACCCCAGATAGGCCAAGGCCTCGGCGCCGTCTCTCGCGACGTGGACGTCATTGGCGACATTGTTCTTTCGCAGAGCCCGGAGGGTCAGGAGCTCATCCTGCTCGTTGTCCTCCACCAAGAGAATTGGTCTCAACATTTACACCCCATATCCATATCCCAACCCAAAAACTGCAAAAAAACGACGCTCAGGGACTGGGAATTTCTCCATACTAATGTTCTATTTTTCCCTATTCTGTGGCAAAACTCCCCAAAACGAGCTGGCAATTTAGGGCACCCGGCTTGCTATGACCTTTTTGTGTCATTCCGCCGCGAACCCAGGCGTTTCCCCAAAACGCCGACCTAAACGAAGGAGACCTCAATGCTTTCACTGAAGAAACCGGCCGGACATCTGCTCTTTATCGACGACGATGTCGACCTCCTGGAAGTGATTCGCGACTACTATCGCCCCCGCGGTTACCGCGTGGATCTTGCCGAATCTGCCTTCCAGCCTTTGGAGCGTTTCCGTCAAAGCCAGAACTCCGAGAACCCCTACGACGTGGTCATCTGCGATTTGAAGATGCCCAAGTTCGACGGCCTTGAGTTTATTCGTGAAATGCGCTCGCTGTCACCGACGACCCCCATCATTCTGATGACCGCGCATAGCTCCATCGAACTCGCCGTCCAAGCGGTCCGCGAGGGAGCCTATGATTTCGTGAATAAACCCTTGAACTTCTCGCAACTGAGCGTCGCGATCGAGCGCGCTTTGTCGCTTCGCAAAATTCAGTCCGAGAACGAAACGCTCCGCTCCGTTGCCTCGGCGACCAAGAGCCTGGACGGAATGATCGCGCGTTCGCCGAATATGTTGAACGTGATCAACTTCGCTCGCCGAATCGCGAGCTCGGAAGCGAACGTTTTGATCCAAGGTGAATCCGGGACCGGTAAAGAAGTGATCGCCCGCGCGATCCATACGAATAGCGCTCGGGCGAATGGTCCCTTCGTCGCCATCAACTGTTCGGCGATCCCGGAAACACTTTTGGAATCGGAGCTTTTCGGTTACGCGAAAGGCGCCTTTACCGGCGCGCAGGATAAAAAAATCGGCCTCTTCGAAGAGGCGAACGAAGGCACCTTGTTCCTGGACGAAATCGGAGATCTGAGCCAGCCGCTCCAGGCGAAACTCCTGCGCGTTCTGCAAGAGCGTCAGATCAAACGCGTCGGCGAAAACCAGTACCGCCCGATCAACGTGCGTATCTTGGCCGCCACCCACAAGACTTTGGAAACCGAAGTCCAGAAGGGAAACTTCCGTCAGGACTTGTTCTTCCGCTTGAACGTCATCCGGATCGACATTCCCGCCTTGCGCGATCGTCGTGACGACATTCTGCCGCTGGCCGATGTCTTCCTGAAAAAATTCGCCGCGAAGAACGGATCCATGGTGCGCGGGTTCTCGAAAGAATCGCAAGAGTACCTCTTTGGCCAAGACTGGCCCGGTAACGTGCGTGAACTCGAAAACGCGATCGAGCGCGCGGTCATCCTGAGCCAAAACGACTTGATCCAGCCGCAAGATCTGCCGAGCTTGTCCAATTCGCGCCCGCTGATGCCGATGAACGCGGCGGCGGCGACCGAACCCGCAAGCAATGCCGCAGGCAACTCGAGCCAGTCGTGGACGACACCCGGCACTCACGCGCCGAATCCCATGCCCTCGCTCCCCGCTTCGGCGCAACCCACGACGATTCCCCAGACACCGGTCCTTCCTGCAGCGCCGATGGGAACGCAAATGGGATCACCGATGGGCAGCCACATGATGCCGCAAATGCCCGGCGTCCCCCCGTACTCGATGCCGAATCACTACTTCGTCCCCAGTGAAGAGGCCGCGCTGTTCCTGCCCCTGCAGAATCGCGAAACCGAAGATTTGCCCACGCTGAACGAAATCTCACTCGACTACGTGCAGTTCGTCCTGAAACGCGTGGGCGGAGTCCGTGAGCGCGCCGCCCGCGTCCTCGATATCGATCGTAAGACTCTGTACCGCAAGATCGACGAATATAAGCAGCGGACCGCTCCGGTGAGCGAAACCCCCGCGACTCCCCCGACGGGCACCGGCGGAACCGAAAAGCGCAACCCGAATGCCGGCGGCGACAAACGCTCGGAACTCAACCACTAAAAATGGAAACGGCACCTTCGATTTCGAAGGTGCCGTTGAATGATTGGCAAAGCTTAAGTTTCGATGCCATTTGAGACTTAGATTTTTTTTGGGGGGGAAAGGGGAAGCCGCTTGGCCTCCCCTTTCAATTTGAGGGGTTGGGGTTGTCTGACGGAAAGCAGAAGCGAAGAGTATGCCAAAGACTCCTTGTCTAAAATGGGAGAGAAGTGGGTAAAATCTCGAGTCCCTCAACTCGAAAGCCCCCACTCACCGCGAAGGAATTATGGATTTTAGCTCCAAAGACACTCTTCTCCGTTTCGTCCAGATCGGACTCGTGATCGTCATCTTGATGCTCATTTGGCCGTTCGTGATGCCGATCGCGCTCGCTTTCGTGTTCGCGTCGCTGCTGTGGCCCTACGCCCGCGACGAATGGCGCTTCGTGAAATCGAAAGTCGCCCGGGCCGCCATCCTGACGATCGGCTTCGTCACGTTGATCCTCGGTCCCGTCTTGTCGTTGATCGGCGCCGGCGTCTTCGTCCTGCAAAAGAAAATTCAAGAGGGCGCCCTCGATCAGATCGACCTGCAACCCGGCCACTGGATGCGCGATATCCTGTCCAGCGAGCGTGTCGAAAAAATCCAGGCCGCCCTGAACATCGACGACGAGCAACTGCGAACCTCGCTCATGTCGATCCTGCAGAAAACCCAGTACGTCGTTTTGGAGTTCCTGCAGTCGATTCTGACCGGCGCCCCCGCCGCCGTCATGGCCTTCATCATCATGATCTTCTGTCTGTTCTGGATCCTGAAGGACCAAAACCAAATCGAAGCTTGGCTTTATAAGAACTCGCCCCTCAAACGCAAAGAGACGAACTATCTGGTCGACACGTTCCGTACGGCGAGCGTCTCGGTCGTCATGGCGGGAATCCTGAGCGGCCTCGCGCAGGCGACGATCATCGGCATCGGCGCCGCGGTTTCGGGTCTGGGGAATCCCTGGGTCGCCGCGACGATCGTTTTCTTCGCTTCGTTCTTTCCGTTCTTGGGCTCGGGCCTGGTTTCGATTTCGTTGATCGTCATCGGGGTCGCCACCCAAGATATCGAAGGTCTGCTCTTCTTCCTGCCCTTTGCCGCGATTTCTTCGATCGCCGACAACATCATCTACCCCCTCGTCGTCGGTGGACGTGGCGAGATCAACCCGCTGATCTCATTCCTGGCGGTCATCGGCGGGATTCAACTTTTCGGGATCTTCGGGATCTTCCTGGGCCCCGTGGTGTTCATTTTGTGTCTGCGCGCCCTGAGCCTGCTCTCCGGGGAACCTATTCCCGAAGTCGGCGCGGAAGAACCGGCGCGCCCGTGGCGTGAACGCCTGCGCGAAATCATGCCCGATTGGCTGAAGAAGAGGTTGCGTTTCTAAATGACGGAGTGGTTGAAGTTCTTCAGTACCGAGGGTTTGTTGTCGGTCGCCGAGGCTTTCGGCGGACGCGCGGACCTATGGTGGCCGCTCGCCTTGGGCGATCTCGCGCTGGGAGCCTCCCTCCTCTTCGTCGCCGTCAGTTGCTTTTTTCTGTACCACCGCATCCGCGTTCGCGCTTCGGGCCTGCTCCTCCTGCTGGCGTCGCTGCTGGCCCTGCTCGGGGCGACCCATTTGGTGTCCGCATGGCTTTTGTGGACGCCGGTGTTCTGGCTTTCGTCGCTCTTAAAAATCGTGACGGCGGGCACGGCCGTGGTCGCCGCTCTTTGGATCGCGCAAGTCTGGCCGCAAATCGTAGAGTTCGCGGTCACCGTGCGTCGTTTCGAATCCTACAACTCGCGCATCGAACGCCGCCACTCCCGCGCGCTTTTCACCGACAAAGGTTTCGAAAAGCTCTTGAACCGCTCCGTCTTTTTGCCGACGGCGCTCGCCCTCGTATTGATCGCGGTTTTCACCTCGCAGATCACCTATCTCGTGTACGTGAAGGGCGAGGTCGCCGAAGCTACCCAACGGATTTCGTACATGCACGCGCTGCAAAGGAACTTCGTCGACGCCGAGTCGGCCCTGCGCGGATATCTATTGACGGGAAAAGCCGAATACCTGCAGCCGCTGGAAAGCGCGACCAGCCGCACCCCGCGGATGTTGAACGATCTCATGGTGCTGAACAAAGAGCACGCCCTGGTCCACGCGAACCTGCAAAAGCTCGCCTCGAACTTCATCGAATGGGTGGACATCGCCAATCCCCTGATCGAACGTCGGCGTAAGGGTATTCCCTACCGCAATTCGAACGTCGAAACTTACCACCGCGAGCTCATGGATCAATCGCGCGCGCTTTTTTCGGAAACGATCCGGCTGACGGTTCGCGAGCGCGACGTGTACAGCGACGACGCCGATCAAGTGACCCATCTGTTCATCTTGGTTTCCGTCTCGCTCGCGGGACTCATCGGCTTGGGGCTCGCGCTGTGGTCACGCAAACAAATCACCTCGTTGTCCGGTAACTACGCGCAGGCCCTCGAAACCGCGCGTGAACTGAATGCCCATCTTGAGCAGCGCGTTTCCGAACGCACCCGCGAATTGTTCGAAGCGAACTCTCGACTGGCCGCCGCGAATAGCGAACTTGAGGCCTTCTCGTATTCCGTTTCGCACGATCTACGGGGTCCCTTGCGCGGAATCGACGGTTTCAGCCAAATTTTGATTGAGGACGAAACCGGACGGCTGAGCCCCGAGTCCCAACGCCACATCGGCTTCATCCGCGACGGCGTCCGCAAAATGGGCCAGCTGATCGACGATCTTTTAAATCTTTCGCGCATCTCGAAGGCGGACCTGCAAGCCGAGAAAACCGACGCCGCCGGCGTCGCGCGCGAAGTCCTGGCGGATCTGCGCGAAGCGCACCCCAACCGGAAGGTCGAATACTTCGCGGATGCCGAGATCCCCGTGCGCGCCGATCCGGCCCTGCTGAAGATCTTGCTGCAGAATCTGCTCGGCAACGCGTGGAAATTCACGGGGCGCATCGAACACGCGCGCATCGAGGTTCGCGGCATCGCCGATGTCGGCGCCACGGGCTTCAAAGTGATCGACAACGGCGCGGGCTTCGATATGAACTTCCAGGCGAAACTCTTCCAAGCCTTCCAACGCCTGCACTCCGCAAAAGAGTTCGAAGGCACCGGCATCGGCCTCGCCCTGTGCCGCCGGATCGTCCAGCGCCACGGCGGTCGCATTTGGGCCGAAGGCCAATTGGGCCAGGGCGCGACGATTCAAGTTTTATTTCCCACATCACCCGAGAACCACGTGCGCCCGGGATTACCGAAATCGGAGATCCCACCCGAAACCCACGCCTGACGCATGTCCCCAAAGACGTTCACACTATCCTCACGCGGCTTTTCCGCGATACAGGGAGCGCTCCAACGAGGGGGTCGGATGTTGCGTGCGGGTGTTTTCGCGGTCATGGGTCTTTGGGCAGGTTTGGCGTTTGCGCAGACCACGGCCACTCCTCTCGGACAAGAGAGCCGCACCGGCCCGATCAAAGAACAGACGAAATTCGAAGAACCCCACATCCTGTCCGACCCGAAGCTGCGCGCCGAAGAGGGTTCGATGTCGCGCTACTCGATCAAGTTCAACCTCTCTTACTACGGCCCCACGCTGGGCGACCTCGGCGCGAAAGACCAACCGAATCCCGATGGCAGCGTCGGGATGTACGCGACGGCCCTCGGCGGTTCGGTCAGCGCGCGCTACCGCACCAGCCCCACCCGCGCCCTCTCTTTCGGCACGGGCCTGAAAGCGATCTACCCGCTTCACGGCATCGAACGTTTCGACGTGAACAATCCCTATCTGTCCTACGATATGTCGAGCCGCTGGGGAAATTTGCAAATGCGCAACTCCCCCGGCATCAACTACATCACCGTCCCGAACTACAAAAAGATCGGCGAGTACGCGGCGCTGAACTTCGGCAACTCATTAGTTTATGACTTCGCGGGCACGGACATCGCCGTGGGACTGGAAACCGACTTCGGATACTACCTTTACGACCGTGAGTATCGCCGCGAAGACGGCAAAGCCAGCCGCTTCACCTTTTCGTTCGGACCGAATATCAAATATCGCTTCACCGAAAAGTTGAACGTGAACGCGCGCATGAGCGTGAACTTCTGGAACCCCCGTTCGCTCGCAAACGAATGGGCTTTGTGGAACCGCTCACCCACCATGAGCGTGGGTTTGGCGTACGGACTGACGAAAGAGATTTTCATCAGCCCGTATCTGTATTTCTATCCGAACCGGATCACCACCGACAGCGTCAGCATGAATATGTCGACGATCTTCTCGATTCTTTAAAGTCTCAAGAACTGGGGCAGCTTTTGCCCCAGGTGTTGGCGCTCGAATCGCCGACGCCAAAGTGCAGCGACGTGCTCGAGTAGTAGCCGATCGCGCGCAGTTTTCCTTGGCGACGGTACTGGCACAAAAGACGGAAGGCTTTTTCCTGGTCGGTCTTCGTGCAGAACTGCACGTCGACCGAAGTCCCGAACGGATGACGTCCGGCCGCCCCGCCGACATTGGCGTTGTAAGGCTCGGGTCTCCACCAGTTGTAAATCCGGCAGACGCGCACGCCTTGCCCCTCAAGATCTTCAATCAGACGAACCGCGCGATACGCGTAACTCCAGGTGTTTTCGTCCGGATGAATCAGCTGGTGCACCTGACTTGATCCATAGGTACAGCTGAAGGTCGACCGGCTATCGGGATTGGGACGCACGAGCTGCGCGCACCACGGGGACGAATTCGTCGTCGTCGCGCAGTTCTGCAGGAAACGATCTTTTTTGGTGTTCCCCAAATTGACCTGCGCCTTCTGCGAACTGCTGGCCGCCCGGCAAGCCATGGGACGCGCGAAGGCTCCCCGCGCGGTCAATTCAAAGTCGTCCTCGATGAAACTTTCGGCCCAAGGATCGGCGTGGCCCGGGCTCAGAATGGATCCCCACTCCAGTGCGGCGTGCTCCATATCCGAGTGCCCCTCGTGGGCTTCGGCCAGATTGAAGATCATCAACGTGATCAGCAAAGTCAGCGCGGCTAGGCGCAGATGTTTAAACATGGGGTTCCTCCTCCGTGAGAAGCGGGAAAACCGCTCCAGACTTGCCTTTCGGAGTTGGCCGTTCCGCACTCGAGGAACCCTGACGAAATCCCGACGTCTTCCCGACGAAAGGGACGCATGAAAATGAGACAGCCGACGCATCACACGCAGGTGTTATGTTGCGCGGGACGATAGGTTTGGGAATCCGTTGCCGCCCCGGAAGTCGGAGCGGTAAAATGGAGCTTCACAGGAGTCCACCATGAGCCAACGCCAAGTCCTCGCCGCCTTTGCCATCACTCTTTTCACCTCGGGATTCGCGGTCGCGCAGTCCGTGGAAGTCGACCTGAAGATCAGCCCCGCCGGTTCTTTCCAAGCGAAGACCTCGAAGATCTCGGGAAAGGCCAAGAAAGAGGGCAGCAAGATTGTCGCGAACGGCGTGAAGGTCGACTTGGCCAGCCTGTCGACGGGCATCAAATTGCGCGACGAGCACATGAAGGACAAATACCTCGAAGTCGCGAAACATCCCCAGGCGGAGTTGACCGTGGGCGCTTGCGAAGGCGGTAGCGGCAAAGGAAAACTGAAAATCCGCGGTATCGAAAAAGACGTCAGCGGCAAGTGCGCGGTTCGTGGCAAGAACGTCTTCGCGGAGTTCGAAATCAGCCTGGCGGACTTCAAGATCGAAGGCATCCGCTACATGGGCGCGGGCGTGAAGGACAAGGCGACCGTCAAGGCGCTGGTGCCGATCGAATAACTAATCTTCTTTCACGCTGATATCGATATCCAGGATGGGCGTCGTCCGGCGCGGGCTCATCCGTAGATTCATCGGCGGGCGGCCCGGATCGGCCTTCAACCCACGACCGAGCTTGTGATTTTTGGGTTTCAGCGGACGCGCGGGATCGACGCTCGCCGGTTGACGGCGGGCGGGCTTCAAGTTCACGGACATCTCGGTTTCCGCAAGAGCCATGTCGGCGCTCAAAACCAGGCACAAAATCACGAACCAGCGCATAATTCTTCATCGGCCCTAAGGGCCTGGTTTTGAAGTCCGATTTTGCTCTGATCCTGACTTCAACTAAAGTCCAGGTCGATAAGCATTGCCCGCTCCCCGGCCCCGCCGCTACCATTTTCAGGTGATCCCACTTCGCGCTTTCGATCCGGCCGCGGCTCCGTCCTCGCTCGCCCTTACGGGTGAGTTCGATATCCTCAAAGAGGGACAACTGCGTCTGCGTTTCAATTTGAACGACGCCTTGGGCGTGCTGGTCGATGCGCCGCGGGCACGCGAGTTTTCCCCCGCCGATTTCCGGCGTGCCGATGGACTATGGCAAAGCACCTGCTTCGAAGCTTTCTGGAGCGCGCCCGGTGAGCCCGGGTACTTTGAAGTGAATATCGCCGCCGATGGCCGTTGGAATCTGTACCGCTTCGATGACTACCGCACGCCCCAGCCGCCGATGGCCGCTCAAGACTTCGAGCTGATCCAACTGCAAACGCGGCCCGACTTCGTGGAGGCCACGCTCGCAACCCGACTGCCCGCGCGCGCCTGGGAAGTTTCGCTGTGCGCGGTTCTGCGGACTCGCGAGGCGGGCCCGTTTTATTTTTCCACCCACCACTCCGGACCCCAACCCGACTTCCACCGACGCGACAGCTTCAACCTGATCCGCCGACCCTAGCGAGGCTTCATGAAACTCGGACTCGAAATTTTTCTGAACGATAAGCAACTACATCGCGAGCTGAAGGGCCAACGCGTTTCGCTGGTTTGCCATCCCGCTTCGGTGGACCAAAAACTGAATCACGCCTTCGATTTGATTCACGAAAAAATCGGACTCGCGAGCGCCTTCGGTCCGCAGCACGGCGTGAAGGGTGAAAAGCAAGACAACATGGTCGAAAGCGACGACCTGATCCATCCCACAGCTCAAATCCCGGTCTATTCCCTGTACGGAAAAGTCCGTCGCCCCACCAAAGAGATGATGGACAGCTTCGACGTCCTGCTGTTCGATCTGCAGGATCTGGGCTGCCGGATCTACACCTTCATCACGACGCTACTTTACGTGATGGAAGAGTGCGCGAAGTACGACAAACGTTTCATCGTGTTGGACCGCCCGAACCCCATCGGCCGTGACGTCGAAGGCTTTTTACTTGAGCCCGGCTGGGAAAGTTTCGTCGGCGCGGGGCCGATCCCCATGCGCCACGGCCTGACCGTGGGCGAGCTCGCGCTTTATTTCCGCGATCATTTCTCGCTCGATCTGGATCTGACGGTCGTGCAGATGCAAGGCTACAAACCCAACGCGAAACCAGGTCACGGCTGGCCCGCTTCGCTGTCGTGGGTGAACCCTTCGCCCAACGCGCCGACGCTGAACATGGCGCGGGCCTATCCCGGCACCGTGATGATCGAAGGTACGACTTTGTCCGAAGGGCGCGGCACCACCCGCGCGCTCGAGCAGGTCGGCGCCGCGGACATCGACTTCGCGCGCGTTCTGGAGCTCATGCGCAAAAAAGGGCCCTCCTGGCTGAAAGGCTCGATCCTGCGCGAGTGCTACTTCCAACCGACCTTTCACAAATTCCAGGGCCAGCTCTGCCACGGATTCATGTTCCATACCGACGTGCCCGGCTATCGTCCGCGCGACTTCAAACCCTACCGTGTGGTGAGTTTGATGCTCAAATGCGTGCGTGAACTTTATCCCCAGTACCCCATCTACCGTGACTTCGCTTACGAATACGTCGAAGATAAATTAGCGTTCGACGTCATTCATGGCGGTCCCCGTTTGCGCGAATGGATCGAGAGTCCGCAAGCCAAACCCGCGGATCTGGAAAAGCTACTTCGCCGTGACGAGAACGCCTGGAAGAAAGAGTACAAGCGGTACTTCCTCTATCGGTAAAAGGCGGTTCCCATGTCCATCCAAAATGAAAACGATCTGATCGCCCTTCGCCGGATCGGCAAAATCGTCGCGACCTGCCTGAAGCATATGGGGTCTCAGCTCGAACCGGGCATCACGACCTTGGAACTCGACGAAATCGGACGGCGTTTTCTGGAACTTCACGGCGCGACCTCGGCCCCGAAACTGACCTACGGCTTTCCGGGCCACACCTGCATCAGCGTGAACGAAGAGGCCGCGCACGGTCTCCCCGGCGCCACGGTCTTAAACGCCGGCGACCTCGTGAACATCGACGTCTCGGCCGAACTCGGTGGCTATTTCGCCGATACGGGCGGCTCCTTCATCATCCCGCCGGAGTCCCAACTGAAACGCCGTCTGTGTGATGTGGCTTTCAAGGCTATGAATCGTGGCGTGCGTGAAGCACGTGCGGGCGCCAAACTGAATCTGATCGGCAAAGCTATGGAGTCCGAGGCCGAACGCCACGGCTTCACGGTCATCGAAAACCTGGGCAGCCACGGCGTGGGCCGCGCGCTGCACGAAGAACCCAAGTTCATTCCGGGATACTATGATCGCAACGACCGCCGTGTCCTGAAGCACGGTCAGGTGATCACCGTCGAACCCTTCGTCTCGTCGGGAGCCTTCGAGGTTTTCGATAAGGGCGACGGCTGGACGCTGATGACCGAAAGCGGCGTCTTCACGGCCCAGTATGAGCACACGATCGTCGTGACCGACCGTGAGCCGCTGATCATGACCTTGATCGCGTAACCGTTTTTACTGACAATTCGTACCGGGAATCTGGATCGCGTCGCTGATGCTGAACGTGCGGCCATCGGCGGCGTTTAAGTAAGCGCCGCCGCCACTCGCCGCCATGGTGGCCAAGCGGTTCTGGGCGTCGCTGTTGCTGACCCCGTAATAGATCGTGTTGAAGCTCACCTGACCGGGAGCGAGCTCTTGAATCGACTGAATGGACGAGATCAGCTCGGCGGTATCGACCATGGGATCGGGACGTCCGTCCGAGATGAAAACGACGACATATTTCGTATCGCCCGAACGTCCCGAATCATTCGCGATCGTTTGGTAAATCCGCGACAGCGCCGCCGCGTAGGGCGTTCCGTATTCATCCTTCAAACCGTAAAAACTCGAAATCGCGGCCGACATTTGCGATGACGCCGTCGAGAAGCGCGGATTGCTGGGCGAGCCGATCAACGAATATGACGACTCGTCATTGAAGGTCAGAAACGACCAAGCGAAGTTCGAACGCGAACCGTAAGCATTGAAAAACTTTTGGATCGCCCCACCGCGGCGGGATTTTCCGATGTCGTTTCCGGGAAGCGCGTTTCCACCCGAATCGTAGTGATCGACGTTTGAACCCGAAATATCCACGCTGAAAACGACCTTCACCGGGACGTTCACCGTGCGCAAGATATCGGTGCACGTCAGCCCCAGGTCGCCATCGTTGTCGAGGCCACCGGTCTTATCGCCTTGCCCGCCATCGTCGGCAGAAAAATTTTGCTGCGAGCAGGCCGCCGTCGTCATGACTAAGAATGCGATCAGAACGAGTTGTTTCATGTTTCCCCCTGAAACAATACCGGAACCCCGTCTCTCCAATCTAGCACCGGCGCACCACTCTTGAATGGAGAATGCGTGGAAGACCCGATCATTCTCAAACTGAGCCGATCCTCCCGACGAACTTTTGGGCGATCCTGCGTCCGATGTCAGTCCAGAAATTCCGGCCCCCGGGGCATCCTGTATTCAGGGGGAAACATGGCGCGGACACTGAAGATTCTGATGCTCGCGATGCTGGGGTTGGGACTCACGGCTTGTAAGCCGGAAGGCACGACCGCGGTTCAGCGCACGGCGAACGAAAAGTCGGCGATCGCATCCGTGCACGCCGCGTACGCGCGCAAACTTCCCGGCTGCGCGGTCACTCTGGGTATTGAAAATTACTGGAAAGACCGTTTGCAAAATGACGGCGGCGCGGAAGCGCTCGACACGGCGTTGGGGGAAATCGCGAAGTCAAAACCCGCCTGCATGACCGGAGTGCACGTTCCGCTCGCCGCACGCGGAGAGACCTACGCGCCGTCAACCGATCCCGCCCTTCCCGACTACGTCATTTCGCCCGTGGATTGCCCGGGACGTCTTTTGGGACTGACGAGCGCGGGTTACGTCTGTAAACGGGCCCCGGTCGAACCCGTGACCCAAGTCGCTTCGACCGAAGGCGAATACATCGACGTCGATCCGAGCGTGTTCGAAAGCTCGAACACGCTCGGTGGGGTTCAATAATTACTTCTTTTTCGCGGCGGCGGGCTTCACGAACTTCAAGGTCATGCGGTCGCTTTCACCGATCGCCGCGTACTTCGCGCGGTCCTTGTCGCCGTCACGATACGACGGCGGCAAATTCCAAACGCCTTGGGGGTGGTCCTTCGTGTCTTTCGGATTGGCGTTGATCTCGGACTTGTTCACCAATTTGAAACCCGCCTTCTGCGCCAAGCGGATCACTTGTTTTTCGGTGACGTAGCCGTTCTTCGCCTTGGGGTCTTCTTTCTTTTTCGCGTTTTCACGATGTTCGACGACGCCCAAGATTCCGCCCGGCTTCAAGGCCTTGAAGAAGGAGTCAAACGCGGCCTGCGCCCCGTCCGCGGTCATCCAGTTGTGGACGTTACGGAAGGTCAGCACCATGTCGGCCGAACCGGCCTCCGCGATCGCGACTTGCGTCGGCGGCGCGAAGTCCGTCACGGTGATCTTGTCTTTGAGTTCGGGACGCGCGCCCACGGTCTCTTGAAATTTGCGGCCGCCCGGATAAACGCTGACCGGCGTCGCCGCGGCGATGTAGCGCCCCTGCGTCGCCAGATACGGCGCCAGGATCTCGGTGTACCATCCGCCACTCGGCGAAATCTCGATCACCGTCATGTTCGGCTGCAGGCCGAAGAAATCGAGGGTTTCTTTCGGATGGCGGAAAGAGTCGCGCTCTTTATTCACGGGCGTACGGAAGGGGCTCGCGAGCGCTTCGTCCAGCGTGGTCGGCAGAGCATAGGTTTCGACCGGGGCGGGGGTTTCCGTTTTCGGCGCGCCCGCGCAACCGACCAAGAACGCCAGGGACAAGATCCAGTACTTCATCATCGTGAACTCCTTTTCGTTTCGAGTCTGAAACGTTAACGAGGAATCCACGTGATGGCAAAAAATGAAAACGCGACGACCGAAGGGTCGTCGCGCGTCATCCAATTCACAATCTAAATCACGGACCGTTTCAATTAGCGTTCGAACTTGAGCACGTTATCGAGCGCTTGCTCGAGATCACCCAAAGTCGCGGTCGAAGGCATCGCGCACTCGATACGCAGACCCACGCTGTTATGGATGATGCTGTCGCCGTGACGCTTCAGAATCAGAACGACCTCGCCGGCTTCAAGGCGCTCGGTGTCCGCCGCGACCATCACCTGCAAACGTTCACCGGCTTCCAGTTTCGTGACCGAGTAATTCATGTTCTGTTGAGCCACGATACAACGGTCGTTCGAGAGCGCGATTTCGCGAGCACCGAGCAAAGAAATCACCTCGAGCTTACGCGACAGGGTCGCCAGTGTACGGTCATCCCAAAACGTCCGTTGGAAAATGTACGCGAGCGTCGAAGTGGTGCGTGTGCCCGTCAGGACGTTCAAACCCTGATCTTGCTTCAGCGCCCGTTTACCGCAGCGGCCGATCTCGAGCTTCACGAAGCCCTCTTCGTCGGCTTTGTTGACCGGGCGACGGTTACGCAGCTCGAAGCGGACCGTATCCGTCGAAGCGATATATTCCATCATTTGAACATCGTGTTTTTCTTCGGCGTCGACGCGCGCGCTTTCGTTCAAAATATCATCCAACGCGTCGATCGCCAGATCGGGATTCCCGGCGAAACAAACCTTGTTCGGAATGTCGCGCAGGTTGTACACGAACGCGTAATAGAAGCCCCAGAAACCGGTATTTTCGTTTTGATTGCGGCCCGCGTTCAGATCTTGACGGTAACGGGTCGAAGAGTAGCCATTGACCGAGATCCAGCCCGTTTTCTCTTGCGCGAAAGCCGGCGGCAGCGCCGCGAGAAGAGTCGAAGCCAGGGTGATTCCACCAACAATGTGACGCCAATTCAAAGTTGCCATGAGGATATTTCCTTTCAAAGTTTGGGACCGGGAAGGGCTATTGGAAGGTCCGTGCCGGAATGAATGTGCCCTGGGGATGCGTTTTTGTAGTTTTGATCTGTCAACGGGTTGGTCAGGGAACGGCCCACGGCAGCTTTTAACCCCTCCTTAAGATCTCGTATTTGACAGGAGGAGCGCTTCCGCGAGATGCCTGTGCCGATGTCTGAATCCCCTTCCGCCCCAGAGTTAGCGCAGGCCCTCGCGGTCCTGGAAAAGCTGAACGCAAGCCCCTCGGCCATGAGCGAATTGCCCACGGCTTTGCGCGAGGCCCTGATGCGTGAAGCGGGACGCTTTTCCCGGCCGGATCGCAATGAGCTTCGTCTACGCAACAAAGGGATCGACAAAGCCCGGCGCGAAAAATCCCAGGCCTCGGACCGTGAGGTCCGCCGCAGCACCGGCATCCGCGAAGCCCGCCGCGAAACGGTCTTCACCGCGCCGGAACGCCTTTTGACCGCGACGACGGTCAACGACGCGGACGACACCGGGCCCGAGCTGAGTCAGGCGCAGAAGTGTTACGTCTGCAAAGCGCCGTTCGTGAAGATCCATCACTTCTATGATTCAATGTGCGCCGAGTGCGCCGACTTGAATTACCGCAAACGTTTTCAATCGGCGGATCTACGCGGCCGCGTGGCTTTGATCACGGGTGCGCGCGTGAAGATCGGCTACCAGGCGGCGCTCATGCTCTTGCGCGCGGGCGCGCGGGTCATCGCGACGACGCGTTTTCCCGTGGACGCCGCGGAACGTTTCGCGCGCGAGAAAGACTTCGCCGCGTTCGCGGATCGTTTGAGCGTGCGGGGCCTGGATCTGCGGCATACGCCGTCGGTCGAAATCTTCGCGAACTCGATCCTGCACTCCGAATCGCGTTTGGATTTTCTGGTGAACAACGCGGCCCAAACGGTGCGGCGCCCCCCCGGATTCTACAAACATCTGCTGGCGACGGAAACGGCCGCCTTTTCTTCCCTTCGTCCCGAGGTGCGCGGCCTCTTGCGCGAACACGAAGGGTGCGTGGCGCAATTGAGTGGCGTGACCTCGACCTCGGAGAAGGCTTCCGATTCGGAAGTGGCGGCGATGCCGACGACCTGGCAATCACAGGCCGCGGCGGCGGGGCTTCACTCTTCGGCGCGTTTGTCGCAAATCCCCTACTCCCACGACCATGCCTTGGTGGCGGACGAGGTTTTCCCGCAAGGAGAACTCGACGCGGACTTGCAGCAGGTCGATCTGCGCGGCGTGAACTCGTGGCGTTTGGGTTTGTCGGATGTCGCCACGCCCGAAATGCTGGAAGTTCACCTGGTGAACGCGGTCGCGCCCTTCGTTCTGTGTTCGCGCCTGGCCCCGTTGATGAGACGTGAATCCACGGGCGATCGCCACATCGTGAACGTCAGCGCGATGGAGGGAAAGTTCACGCGCTACACGAAAACCGACCGCCACCCGCACACCAATATGGCCAAGGCCGCGCTGAACATGCTGACCCACACTTCGGCGAAGGATCTGGTGAAAGACGGGATTTACATGAACGCGGTCGACACCGGCTGGGTGACGGACGAGGATCCCGCCGAGATTTCTTTGCGTAAGCAGCGCGAGCACGACTTCCAACCGCCGCTCGACATCGTCGATGGCGCGGCCCGCATCCTGGACCCCATCTTCGATGGGCTCAATACGGGAAAACACTGGTGCGGCCAGTTTCTGAAAGACTATCGACCGACGGAGTGGTGAGGATTTTTTGACGTCCTTTTTGACGCTTTCCCGCCGAAGCGTTCCCACTCCGCCCCAAAATCGAAAATTTCGTAGGTCCTCGGCCGCAAGCGATGTTATCCTAAAGAAGTCGACGCGACCTTCGTCCGCGCCTTTTTCCGATTCTCGTTTCTTCTGTTTTGCTTCTGAACTCGCGATGTCTGCTTTTAACCGAAGGAGATTCCCGTGGCTGCTCAGATCATTTCTTTTCGCTGTACCCTTCGCAGTCGGACCGGCCAGTTGATTAGCTCGTCCGTTAGCCGCGACGTCCTGACCGATGTTCCCGGGCAAGAGGGACCGCTGCCGGGCCTGGCCCGTAAACTGGTCGATCTCAAAGAGGGCGAACTGCGCGAAATCATCGTTCCCGCGCAAGATGCTTATGGCTACTACGATCCGGAAAAGCTGATCACGATCCCCCGGCACGACGACGCACGCGCGCCCCTGCACATCGGAGACACGGTCTCGGTGGTGGATCGCGATGGAGTGGCCGGGAACTACCGGGTCGCCCGGATTTTAGGAGACGCCATCGAACTCGATGGGAATCATCCTTTGGCGGGACAGGATTTGGCTTTCGAAATCGAGGCCTTCGAAGTTCGCGATGCGACCGCCGAAGAAATCGAGGAAAGTCGCAACACTCCGGAAAAAACGGGACTGCACTAAGGCGCGGGTCTCTGGAAGCGCTTAAGGCGCTGGTTTCTGCGAAGCGCTTAAGGCGCTTCGACCAACCCGTTACAGACCGGGTGCTGCTCCATCACCGCGAGCGCTTCGTCACGGGACAGTTCGACCGAGGCCAACCAACGTCCCTGATCTTGGCGGGAAACCAAACCCGAATGGGTGACGACGTAGTTCAGGCCCGCCGCGTGAAGAAGTTCCGATCCGGGCTCTTCTTGAAGGGCGGCGACTTCGCAGACGACTTCCACTCCGTTCGGCGAAACCGCCGTCTTGTAGGCAATGCCGTCATCGTGTTCTTCGGCGCGGAACTCGGCTTCGACGCGCTCTTCACAGGCCGCGCGATCATTGAAGCTCGCGTCCGTGCAGATGCCGCTCGCGAAACCGAGCGAAGGCAGGATTGTGAAAAGGGCGAGAATGATTTTCGACACGACGTTTTTCATGCCCTTCCCTAGTGCAACCGTGACGCCCGTCCGTGATTCGAGAATTCAATCACTTCCGCTGCGCGAGGCTGTGCAACTCGTCCTGCGGCGCCCAAAAGCGGCGGGTTCGTGATTCCCGCGTGAAAAGCGTTTCTCATTCGGGAACGTCTCGATTTAAGATCGAAAAATATGACCGGCGGCGACTGGAAAGACTTTTACGGAGCGTGCATCGCGGGAAACTTTCCCGTCGTGCGTTACCACATCGACCATGGGATGAACCCCAACTACCAACATCCCGAATTCGAAGTCACCGCGCTCGTGACCGCGATCCTGAACGGTCATTCCGAAATCGCGCTCTATCTTTTGGAAAACGGCGCGGACCCCCGCCTGCGTTCGGACTTCGATCAGCTCACCCCGGAACAAGCGTCGCTGCGTCGCGAAGATACCGCCGTGCTGAGCGCCCTGCGGGACCGCGGCGCCCTCACCTGGCGCTCCTGGCTTTGGCGCTTGAAAGGACCCCGTGCTGGTTAAACTCCTGCGGGCGATCGCCGAGCGTTCGCCCACGTTCGTGATGCGGTTGTTCTTCAACCTTTACCCGCCTTACCTCGGCGCGGGCATCCAGGTGGACGAGATCTCGAAAGACCGACGTTACCTCCGGGTGCGCCTGAAGCTGCGCTTTTACAACCGCAACTACGTCGGCACGCAGTTCGGCGGCTCGATCTACTCGATGACCGACCCGCACTATATGTACTTGCTGATCAATAATTTGGGCCCCGACTACGTCGTCTGGGACAAGGCCGCGCGGATCGACTTCATCAAACCCGGCAAAACCCACCTGACGGCGGAATTCCGCATCGACCAAAAGCTTTTGGATACGATCAAAGAGCGAACCGCCACGGGCGAGAAGTATATTTTCGATTTACCGCTCACGGTTCACGACGACCAACGACAGATCGTCGCGGAGCTTTCCAAAACGCTCTACGTGCGGCGTAAAAGCCCGAAGGCCTAAAGGCAAGACCCGCGCTTTAGGGCGCTTCTTCCAGGCCGTTACAGACGGGATGCGCGTCCATGACCGCGATCGCTTCGTCTTCGCTCATCTCTTTGCGATCCAACCAGTGGCGCGAGTCGTAGCGCGAAACGTAGCCCGAGTGGGTGACGATGAAGTTACGGCCCGCGATGAAGGGAATGCCGCCGTCGCCCGTATTTTCCAGAGCGTAGACTTGGCAAACGATCTCACGGCCCGAAGGCGAAATCGCGTGCTTCCAAGCGACGCCCTCTTCCTGGGCGTCCCGGCGCATCTCGGCTTCGAGACGCTCACGGCAAGCGGTTTGATCCTCGCGACTTCCCACGAAACAGGTGTTCTGGGCCGAAGCGAACAGCGGAGAAATTGTGAATGTGGCGATGAAAGTCAGGATGGTGTTTTTCATACCCTACGGAAATTGCAACCGCCGGGCCAGGCGCGCACGCATTGGCGAAGCGGGCTAACCCGCCCCACCGACGAACCCGTCCCGCGGTGCCGTGAATCGGCACCGCCCCGGAACGGAAGTTAGATATCCGTGAAGCCGTCGCTATCGTAATTCGGCGAGCCGCCCGAAACCTTGCGCACTCCCGAAACCGGCGCACGCGCGGCGCGCTCTTTGGCCGTGAATTTCAGAACTTTCCCGGCAGGTCCCGCCCCCACCGGCGCGGTGACCGGCGTCCCCGCCGGCGCCGGCATCTGACCGCCGTGGATCCTGACTTCCAAACGGGCCACCGTCGAAGTCAAAGCCGAAGCTTGCGCGGACAGCTCTTCCGCCGACGAAGCGCACTCTTCCGAGGTCGCCGCGTTTTGCTGAGTCATCTGATCGAGCTGGTTCATGGCTTTGTTGATTTCGGCGATACCGCGCGCCTGCTCGTGGCTGGCCGAAGCGATGTCGTTCGCCATGGTCGTGACCTGACTCACGTTCCCCACGATGTCGTTCAAAGCGTCACCGCACTCACGCGCGATGCGGCTGCCGTCGATCAGGGTGGAAATCTCTTCGGCCGCGGCGCCACTCAGGCGCGCCAAGTTGCCGACTTCCTCGGCGACCACCGCGAAACCTTTGCCGTGCTCACCGGCGCGCGCCGCCTCGACCGAGGCATTGAACGACAGAAGCTCGGTCTTGTTGACGATCTCGTTGATGATTTGGGTTTTCTTCGCGATCTGCTCGACGACCTTCACGATGCCGGCAATCTCTTTGTTGCTGGCGTTGACCTGCTCCATGATCGTCGCGTTGCCTTGATCGATCCGGGTCATCGCCTCGACCATGCGGTCGACCACGACGCGGCCCTTTTCGGAGGTCTGTTCGGATTCCCGCGCCAGCGACGCCGTCGCGCCCGCGTTGTCGGTATTTTTCGTGATCATCGCGGTCATTCGCGCCCGACTCGAAGTCGGCAAAATAAAAAAACCCGCGTCACCGCGGGTTTCTATTTCGCTCAGAGGCTCATTTCCGGCGAAACTTTCTTTGGATCTGCTCCAAAGACCAGAGCGAAAAATTTGGTAGTGAGAGGCGGACTTGAACCGCCGACCTACGGATTATGATTCCGTTGCTCTAACCAGCTGAGCTACCCCACCACGGCTTTTAACGCTGCGAGTGGTTTTAGGAATTCCTGAGTCTTCTGTCAATCTTGAAGGGGCGCGTCTTACAATGTGGGAACGCTTTGGGCCGCTGCGGCTGGATTTCTCTATTGCTTGTCCCCCATGCACCTCCTAAGTTTTTGCTCCAAATCGGACCTCAAGGCTTGAGGTCCACGGATTCATATCGGAGGGAAAAGATGACTCTCAAATTGGTTTCGCTCGCGCTCGCGGGCGGTTTGCTTGTTTCTTGTTCAAAAACCAGCGTTCCGAAACGCCAAAGCACTTGGGATCAGGTCGCGGAGGTCTTCGGGCTGCAAACCGCAAACACCAGCCTCAAAGTCGTCGACGTCTTCGGGAAACCGGTCGCCGATGCCCAAATTTTGATCGGAACCGGAGTCGATCAACCCTTCGCGGAAAATTTCATCGCCACCGACGCCAACGGCAGCTTCACCGCGCCGGCCGGCTGGACCACGCCCCAGGCCGTGACCGTGAACGCTCCCGGCTACGTCCGCGCCACTTACTTCGCGCAGCTTCCGGGCGCGCAGACCTATACGCTGCGTCCGCTCGTCGGCGCGCAGAACTTGAAGCTCACCGGTCAAACCACCGGGTACAAAACCGTCGACCGTGACGGCATCGTGGACTTCGGAATCGTGATCCCTTCGCTCACGAAAGCGACGCTCTTCAATTTCGACATCTCGGCGTTCATCAGCCCCGAGACCGACGAGATCTCGATCATCGGTCGCACCATCAACATCCCGAAGAACATCGTGCTGCCGCAACAGCGCGAGTCCTACTTCTTCCCCATCGAGTTCAATAAACCGAACTACGCCCTGAACTTCCGTAGCCCCGGTGAGCGCATGATCTACGTCGCGCGCGGGACCTTCCCGCTCGACGACGTGGTGAACGAAGTGCGGAACGGCAAAGAGTTCTACGAACTCACGAACTACCTGTCGATCAAAGGCGGCGCGCTTCGTAAGCTGGATCTGCAAGGCGATACGGCTCTCAACCTGCCCGTCAACGAGTTGAACTACACGGGTTCGCGCCAGGTCATGGCCCCCGCCTTCAAAAATGACGAGGTCGTCCTGACCGCGGCGCTCGCCGAGTGGAAAGGCTGGTTCTACCCGACGGACGTCAAAATCCTCGATGCCGGCAAAGCCCGCAACCTCACGATCGCGACCGGCGGTACGCCCTCGCTCATCTCGATCTTGAAACGCAAAGACGAGATGTCGCTCACGCAAAATACCGACCGTCTGAGCGCGCACTTCGCGACCTTCGATAACGGCGTCACGCCGAACTTCCTGCCGCTGATGGAAAAACCCAAGGTGACGAATGCGTACGCGTTCGACATCGCCGCGGTCGCCAAACCCGCGCACGTCTTCGAAGGCGCGCAGTTCGCCGTGCTCTCGAAAGTCACCCAAATCCAAGTCGCGGGAAAGAAATTGGACGTTCTTGAGAACATCTGGGAGGTCTTCTCGCCGAACTGGATGCCCGCAACGCAAATTCCCCAGTGGCCGGGAGAAAACACCCCGAATGGCGCGGCTGGTAAAATGCGTTGGGAAGTGACTCTGACGGGTCTCCCCAGCGAGAATTCCGTACAGAATGTGGACCTCGGACCGAAGTGGCTCGACGCGGCCTCGCACGCGACTCGCGCCTCTCAAGACTTCTAAGCTTTTTCTGAGCGCTCTGGCTCTCGTGGTCGGCGTGTTTTCACTCGTCGGCTGCGAAACCATGAAAAAAGAAGAGCGCATCAACAACGCCATCGAAAAGTCGGTTTTCACTCGCGTGTACTTCGCGAGCTATGAATCCGTATGGCGTGCGGCCCAGCTCGCGCTCAAATACCCCATCTCGGTGAACAACATGGATAACGGCGTTCTCGAAACCGATTGGGTGCGCGCGCTGGAGGGATTCTCGCCCCCCGGCTCGGGCAAAATCCCGTCCTCGGGTATCCGCTACAAGATCGCGCTCAATATGGTGAAAGGCCGCTCGCAGGGCCGCGAATCCGTGCGCGTGACCCTACGGAAAAATCTGGAGCGTCAACGCGACTTCTTCTCGGATCCCGAGCAGATGTTGACGGACAGCTTGGAAGAGAACGTGATTCTTTACCGCATCGAACGCGAGCTCATCATTCAAGATGCGCTTCGCAAAGTCGGCGACTGATTACCGCTTAAAGGCGCTGCGAGTTTTCCGCACGCGCCGCCCACTTCAACCACAGATCGCGCTTTTCGGCGAGGGGGCTTTCGGTTTTACCGAGAGTCTGGCGGGTGAGCTTTTCCAATCCGCTCACCGCGTGACGGTGCATACGGGCGTCGGTTTCACGTAGGTAAGCGAGGAACAGCGGCGCTTCGCGATCCTTCGGCTCTTTCGCCAGGATCTCGAGCATCTGCGGCCGCGTCCACAGGCCTTGAGTTTTACGGAAGTTCCGCGGCTGATCGATTTCGTTCCAGAAAAGCTCGCGGATCTCGGAGTCCATTTCGGCTTCCAGCACCAGAATCGCCGCCGAACGGACGACCAGCGCTTTGTCCGTCAGTCGCTCTTTCGCCACGGTCCGCGCCTCGCGCGGGAGCACGCTTTGATAAGCGACCAATCCCGCATTGCGCATGAACCACTCGTTCGACTTTTGCGTGCGCGCCAAAAAGCCGCGCGACTCGGGGCCACGCAACTGCGCGTACAGCACGACCGCTTTCCAGCGCTCGGCGAAATCGACTTTGCCGTCGAAGGCGAGTTTTTCGAGTTCGGGCGCCAGAAGATCACGACGGGCCTCGGCCACCGCCAAACGGTTTTCCGCAGGCATCGACAGAACTTCCCGGACATCCAACTGAATCGTCTTCGGCGGATCCGCGACGATCACGCGATTTTTCACCGCCGCCAGGGCGGGCACGCCCAGCAAAAGCATCACGCCCAGCCCCGTCAGGGATTTCATGCGCCACCCTTTTTCATGAAGTCCTCGAAGTCGCCCATCAACTTGGCGTCTTCGGGTTTGATGCTTTCCATGGAGGCCGCTTCGGCGGCCAAACGCTCGGCATCGAGCCCCGCTTCAAGCGCATCCCCCGCCGGCGCATCGCCCACGGTCGCGGCGATCTTTTCCAACTGTCCGGCTTCTTGAGTCATTCGTTCCACATCGAAAAGTCCGGCCGCCGCCGCTTCGGCTTCCGCGTCCGCCGAGGGCTCTTCCGGAGTGGGGATCCCCCCTTGCGCCGAAACCGCATCCGCGAACTCTTTCAGAAGGTCTTCATCCGCCGCCGAGTTGCGCTCCGGAGCGGGAGTGGACGCCACCGACGCCGCAAGTTCTTCGGGCGGCGTGGCCATCAAGCTATCGACCATGGCCTGCGCGGGATCGATCTCGGCGGGCGCGGGCACCGGCGCGGGTGCGGCCGGAGTTGCCACGGCCGCTGCGGCCGCCGCGGGCGTCGCCGCGACGGGCGCGCCGCCCTTCAGGCCTTCGAGCTGCTTTTGCAGTTTGACGTTCTCTTCCTTGTAGAAAGAAAGATCGGCGATGTCCTCGCTGATGATTTCATACTCGGCAAGTTTGGCCTGCAGGTCGCGAATCTGATCTTCGAGCGCGCGTTTGTCTTCGGATGACAAATTCGCCACGCCCGCCGCGGGCGCCTCGCTGCTCACCGGCGCGGGGGCGCTGCCTTCCGGGCGGGGCGCCAGCTTCATTTGCTCGATCTGTTCTTGTTTCTCGGCCAACGACGAACGCAGCGTTTCGATCTCGGCAACCAGTTGGGCGGACTCCGCATTCGCGGGAACGGCCGGGACCTGCCCCGCACGTTCGAGCAGTTTTTTCAGCGTGCCTTCAAGCTGCTCCAAGTTCGCGGAGCCCGCGACCGGAGCGGTATCGCCGGAACGCAGAAAGTTCCTCGTGGCGAGGACGGCCACCAAAAGCAGGATCAAGGCGACTAAAGCCTGAATGATCACGGCATTATGCTTGATCACGAACGGGATCATGGTTTCGAAGGACATCACGACCATTGTGCGGAGAGCTGAGCAGAGGGTCAAGGAGTGGGACCGCGATTGTCTGGAGGCCCGACCTTTGATAAGCGTCTCGCATGTCATTCGATCTCGTCCTCGCCAATGCCCATTCCGTCCTTCCCGCCGACCCGCAAGCCCAGGGCACCTCGCCTCTAGTCCAGGAGCTCGTCCATATCGGTATCAAGAACGGCAAAATCGCCGAGATCTCGAAAACGCCTCTCAGTGGAAACGAACTTATCGACTGTACGGGACTGACGGTTCTTCCCGGCGTGATCGATTCGCAAGTCCACTTCCGTGAACCCGGCATGACCCACAAAGAGGATCTCGAGTCGGGCACCCGCGCGGCCGCGATGGGCGGAGTCACGACGGTGTTCGAAATGCCGAACACCGTTCCCGCGACAACGACCAAAGAACTCTTCGAAGACAAGATGAACCGCGCCAAAGACCGTGCGTGGACCAACTACGCCTTCTACATCGGCGGCAGCCCCGAAAACGTCGACCAGCTGGCCGAACTCGAAAAGCTGCCCGGTTGCTCGGGCATCAAAGTTTTCATGGGAAGCTCCACCGGCACGCTGCTGGTGGAGGACGATCCGACGCTCGAAAAGATCTTTCGCTCGGGCACCCGTCGCGTGATCCTGCATTCGGAAGACGAGCCCCGTTTGCGCGAACGCCGCCACATCGCGATCGACTCGGCGGACGTGCGCAACCACCATGTCTGGCGCGATGTCGAGTCGGCGGTCATCTCGACGACGCGACTTTTGAAGCTGGCCCGCAAAACCGGACGCCCCGTTCATGTTCTGCACGTCTCGACGGCCGAAGAACTCGAAATCTTGAAAGACGAAAAAGACATCGCGTCGGTCGAATGTCTGCCCCAGCACCTGACGCTAGCGGCGCCGGAAGCTTACGAACGTTTAGGCACGAAGGCGCAGCAGAACCCGCCGATCCGCGAAGATCGCCACCGCCAAGCGCTGTGGAAAGCCTTGAACGGCGGCGTGATCGACGTGATGGGCTCGGACCATGCGCCCCACACGCTCGAAGAGAAAGCGCGCCCCTATCCGCAAAGCCCCAGCGGCATGCCGATGGTGCAGACGATGGTGCCGATCATGCTAAACCATATCCACAAGGGCCGCCTTTCCCTGTTCCGCTTCGTGGAACTGGTCGGCGAAGCCCCCCGCCGCGTCTTCGGTTGCCGCACCAAGGGTCGCATCGCCGTCGGTCTCGACGCCGATTTCACGATCGTGGATCTCAACCGCCAAGAGACGATCACCAACGACTGGATTCAGAGCCGCTGCGGGTGGACCCCGTTTGACGGCGAAAAGGTCACCGGCTGGCCCGTGATGAGCCTCGTGGGCGGGAAAATCCTTCTGAAAGACGGCAAACTTCAGGCCCAGGGACTAGGTCGCCCCGTCTCTTTTCACGTCTAGATCATTTTTAATTCATTCACGTTCCACGGAGTCGGCGTAAAATAAGAGTCATGAAAGCACTCTTAGGACTTTTACCGTTCGTCTTCGCCCTTCCCGCCTTCGCCAATTTGGGAAGCGACATCCAATCGCAGTGTTCGGTCCCCGCTTTGAACCTGCAATCGAACGCGAACGACATCGCGCAAGGACGCCTGGTCGAAGCCCGACAGATCAAAGAGTACTTCACGGGACAAACCGCCAGCCGCTCGGAAGTCACCGCCGACCGCGACAGCCTGAACCACTACCGCATGCAGGTGAAAGTCGAGGGCGTGAAGTTCGCGCAGAGCAAATGCATCTTGGGCCTGATCGAAAAGCGCGTCGGCGCCGGCGCGAAGATCTCGAAGCTGAATGAATCCGCCGAGGGACGCAAAGTCCTCGCCGAATACGAAGCTTACGTCAAAGCCCAGCAGAAAAAGCTGGAAGAAATCCGCGTGAAACTCCAGCAGTGCGAAAAGAAAAACGACGCCGCACAAAAACGCGAATGCCAACTGGCCGCCTACAACGACGAAGTGGGCCTGCACGAGCCGGCCGCTCTTCTTGCCGAGATTCAAAAAGCCGGGCGCGTGGGTTTCATCGACGGCCGACAAGATGTG
Source organism: Pseudobdellovibrionaceae bacterium (assembly GCA_019637875.1). Classification (NCBI taxonomy): domain Bacteria; kingdom Pseudomonadati; phylum Bdellovibrionota; class Bdellovibrionia; order Bdellovibrionales; family Pseudobdellovibrionaceae; species Pseudobdellovibrionaceae bacterium. Next base: position 53,693 of record JAHBUW010000003.1, read on the forward strand.
CTGTCCACGTACCGCGACAATCGCCTGAACGCGATTCGCGACACGATCAAAGAGCTCAACGATCAGCTGGCGGCCTCGGGCGACCGTTTCTCGGCCCCCGCGAACGACGCCTCGGGAACGCGCTAACTTACTGATATCCTAAGACTTCGTCTCATTACGGGATCCGCATTTGGCCCTGCGCTTGCAGTGTTATCCAAGCAGATGCGGAGGAAGATATGAGCTCGAATTTAAAAGCACTGTTCGTCAAGTCGACACTGTCACTGTCAATTTTATTGCAGGTTTTCGGAGCCCAAGCGGCGCCCGGTGAAAAACCCATGACCAACTTAGAACAGAAGACTTTCGAGCTTCGTCCTCGTCACGTCTATTTCTTCGGAACCGATGGCAAGCCCAGTGAGTTCGCGAAGAAAGCGGGCGACCGTCTTTGTGAAATGCGCGGCTTCAAGCGCGCCACCGATTGGACCGACGCACGTATGGCCCAAGCGGATATTGATAACCCTCAAAAACTGACCGGTTTCCAAACCTTCCAGAAAGACGGGAAAGCTTTCGTCAAGCTGACCAGCTTCGAGGAGATCATGAAGGATGCGAAACCTTCGGATAACCGGATCGCCGTGTTGTTCAAGTCGGTCACTTGCGAGCGTGAAAAGACCAAATCGGCCGCCGTCGAGGACTCGCTGTTCCAAGAAGATCCCGCCGACATCGATCAGCAGGATATTCGCTCGCGTCTTTCGGACTCTTCCATCGAAGAGCTGTAATTCGCGATTCCATTCAGAAAGCCGCACGAGAAACGCCGTCCCGATTCGGGCGGCGTTTTTTTATTTGCCACGGTGAACGTCCCGAAATTAGCCTTTCCTCATCTCCCGCACGGAAAGGCTTCACATGCGCTCAATGGCCGCTCTCGTTTTGACTTCGCTTCTGGCTCTCCCCGCCTTCGCGCAAGACCGCGAACCCGCCCAAGCGGGCCGCCACTTCAAACCGCGCCACGAGCCGACCATGAACCTCCGTTTCAATCCGCTGGCGGCACTGCTGCTGACCGTGGACGGGAGCTTCGACTTCATGATCACGCCCCATGTGACCATCGGTCCCAAACTGACCTACATCAACTTCAAGATCTTCGACGTGCAACTGAAAGGTCTCGCACTGGGTGGGGAAGGTCGCTATCACTTCAACGGCGCCTTCAACGACGGAGTTTATCTGAACGGGATTCTGACCACGATCAGCATCGAGGCTTCGGCGAAAAGCAACCTCACCGGCGAAACCGCGACCGCGAAAGGTGAAGGCCTGAACTACGGCGTCGGCTTGGGCTACCATTGGTTTTGGGATTCATTTAACCTGAACCTGGGATTGGTGTTGGGCGGAACATCCGCGGGCAAAATCGAAGTGAAAGATTCAACAGGCTCGACGGTGGAATCCACAAGCCCCAATTTGTCGACCGGCCTTGATTTCAAAATCGGGTTTACCTTCTGATTCCCGCGCATCGCTGCCTCGAAATGGTGGATTTCTAGGACAAGAAATCCGCCAATCCCCGAAGTGGATTTGGCACTGCTGATGCAACTCCATCGATTGTGTGCGTGAAATGGGAGAAACTCCCGCGCCGCAATCGAAAGGAGTCTTCTCATGAAAACCGCAGAATTTGCCGAGCTGGTGCAAGGCATTCGCTTTGCGATGTTCACCACTTCAAGTCTCGAAGGTGGTCTCTCGAGTCGCCCACTCACCGTACAGGAAATGACCGCGCAGGGGGATCTGTTCTTCTTGATCAGCGACACTTCCACACTTGCGGAAGAAGTGCGCGCGAACGGTCGCGTGAACGCCACCCTCACGAAACCCGAATCTTCTATTTACGTGTCGCTTGTCGGCTCTGCCGAAGTCACCCACGATCAGGAGCGCATTGATGAGTTGTGGAGCATCGGCGCGCAAGCCTTCTTTCCGCGCGGACCGAAAGATCCCGACCTTGCCCTCTTGCATATGCGCATAGAAAGCGCCGAGCTTTGGGATTCGCCGTCGTCGCGTATCGTGCAAGCTTGGAAATTCGCGAAGGCCATCGTGACTGGTGAGAAGGCATCGGATGCCGGTCGCCACAAATCTTTCGAATTTGAAGTCATTCAAACATAAATGAATTCGCGATCACATGAATAGTCCGCGCGCGGACCGAGCAGAGAAAAACTGACGGCCCGCATTTTCATTTCACGAACTTCGTCGCCGCGTGCACATTCCCTTCCTCAAACATCATCGGAGGGAATGTGCGGAGTGCTTCCATTGCCTTAGTGGCTTTCGGTGCTCTTTTTGCCTTCAACCACACTCACGCGGCAAACTCCTACAAAGTCGATCCCGCCGCGACCGTCACGATCTCGGAACTCGGATACTGCCGCGAAGTCACGAACAACCATGCTTCACGCGCGCTCTTCGTACCGACACGAACTTCGACCGAGTTCCTGAGCTTCATCAACAACAAGCCCGCGTACGTGAATCTCTCTTTGTGCTGTCCTACCGGTTACGTTTTGATCCCGGGGAACGGGACCTACGGGACGAGCAACTTCTGCATGATGCAGTTCGAAGCCAAAAACGTGAGCGGAGTCGCAACCTCGCAGGCGAGTGTCAGCCCCTGGCACAGTATCAGCCACTACGATGCGCGCCGCCGCTGCCAGGCCCTCGGCACCGGATACGACCTGCCTTCGAACAATCACTGGCAAACCATGGCCCGCAACGTGGAATTGGTCGCGGCGAATTGGTCCTCGGGCACGGTGGGAAGCGGTTGTCTTTATATCGGGAACGCGGGCGTCAGCGGGGTCTGCTCTTACAACGGAACGGGGGCGCCCAACTACGAGACCGGAACCTCCGGCACGAACCGCGCGCGCGCCCGGCTGCGATTGTCCAACGGACAAGAGATCTGGGACGTATCCGCGAACGTCGCCGAGCATATCGCCGGCGTCTACGATGCGAACACGAGCTTCGTGGGGGGCAACGTCGTCAATATCGATGCGCCTCACAAAAGCGTCTTCGGTCCGTCGGGAACTTACTCCGCGGCCTCTTGTGCGGCGTCGAGCACGGACTCGACGGGAGGGCTTTGTGGACTCGGTTGGTACGGCTACGGCTCAGCTCCGGCGCTTCATCCGACCAAACCAATGCTCGAGGTTGTCACGTGAACGGCACCACTCGAAGACGCGGGACCAACGCCACGACGGAAGGCGCGAGCGCCGCGGTCTATCGCGCTTGCGCCTGCAACAACTAGAAAAGACGCCGGGGTCCCCGGCGTCTTCGTCTTCGCTCCTTTGAGATCGTCAAACGATTAGCGGCAACGGCGCCATTGCAAACGGTAGATCAAACCCGAGCTGATATCCGCCGAGTCGACCGTGCCGAGAGTCTGCTCTTGGCGCGAGTTCGTCGATGACATCATCGACGCATTCACGCGAAGGTTCACATCCGCTCCGCAAGGCGACCAAACCAAAGTTGTCGCGATCAGATTGTCGGTCAGAGTGTAAGTGTCGTTGATGGGACCGTTGAACTGACGCGAGATCCGGGGACCGCGCGAGCCCGCCCAAAAATACTCCGCATCGAAACGGTTGTACCCGCCACGAGGAACCGCGTTGTAACCGCGATAGTCCACTTGGAAAACCGCCACGCTGTAACCCGAGGGCACGCGCACGGGAATCGAGAAGTTACACGACTTGCGGTCGATACGGCGACCGGCATCGCGGCCGGCTTCGGTCAGGAACTGGTCGAAAAGAATCGAGACCGCCGATTGATCGGGGCTCACCGATACGCTGGCGGTACCGCCGGGACAGCCGGTGCCACCGTACGAAGGTGTGCCGAGTCTGAGCTGGCTTTGTGCTTGGGCGGTTGCGGCCATCATCAAAGTGGCAATAGCGGTCATCAACATTGTTTTCATGTCGTCCCTCCCCCGAGGTCGTCTTGTGGTGTGAGTGACTCCACAATTGGAGTCGAGAGTCCCTAGAGCAAGGTCCTTGCCAAGTTCGCTTGGAGTCGTTTTGCTCCCGGGCGACCCGTCACTCGAAAGGTCCGGTTAATTTCCGAAGTCGTATCCGTCGGCGGCGCGGGATGCCAAGCTCTGAGGCAGGAGGCTCCATGAAAAAGATCTCAGGAGAAAATCTGCTTCTCATCGGAATCGTCATTATGGTGGGAGCAGCAGGATTTGGCCTTTGGCGTTTCACGAAAGATTTCATGTTGAGCTCAACCTACGCGCCAGAACCCCTCCTCTTCCTTAAGAAGCTGCACACGAACGAAACCGCGTCGTTCGAACAGACCGGCCACTATACCGAAACCCCGGAAATGGCTTTCGCACTTGTGCCCAACTGCCCCAACGAGGAGCCCTGTCAGCACTATCTCTATTATGTACGGCAAAGTTGCGAGAGTGGTGGCCGTTGGCTTCCGGCTGAGGCCACTGCGGCCCAAGCAACGGCCCCGCTTCGCGAAAGGCAAGGCGAGGTCACCAACTACCTCGAAGCGTGGCAGGGTCTCTGCCGCCCCGTTCGAGAGGGCTACGAGGCGCTGGTGTTCGGCTTAGATCCGAAGACCCAGGTTCTCGAGATTTACTTCGGCAATGAGAAAAACCCGATCGAGAAGATCTCTCGCTAAAAAAACAAAAGGCCCCTTACGGGGCCTTTCGCGTTGAGACTCTTTTCGTGCGGTCGAATTACTTCGAGCAGAAAGGAGCGTCGGGCATGATTTGGCAGATGATTTCGCACATGGCCGCATCACCGATCGGGCAAGAACCGGGGTCGCCACCGGGATTACCGGGATCGCCGGGGTTACCGGGAGTCGACTGGGGCTGACCGACATAGATCTTGTACGAAGTCGCGGTTTTGCCAGCCGCATCCGTGATCGAGACTGTCGTTTCACCTTCCGCAACGGCGGTCATGACACCCGAAGCGTCGATGGTCGCAACCGCAGCGTTCGACGAAGCGAACTGGAAGGGCGCCGTTCCGAAGACCGCCTCGAAGGCACGAGTCTCACCTTTCGCCATGGTCAATGCGTTGGGCGAAACGAAGGGCGTCTTGTTCAGAAGCATGTCGACTGCGGTGAACGCGTTCACGCGGCAATCACACGCGACCGAGATACCGACCTTGTCACCCGAAGCTTGCAAGAGCGAACGCAATTGCAGGGGCGTCAGCGAAGGATCTTGGGCTTTCAACAAAGCCACCAAACCCGCAACCAAGGGAGTCGCCATCGAAGTTCCCGACAGATCACCGTATTTGTTACCGGGAAGAGTCGACACGATGTTTTCGCCAGGAGCGGAAACGTGGACTTTCGCTTTACCGTAGTTCGACCAGCTGGGTTTTGCGTCCGAAGAGTTCGAAGCCGCGACCGCGATGGTGTTATCGGTGCCCGCGTTGGTGGGATAGTACTCGGTCTTATCGTTGTTCTGACCGTCGTTCGCTGCCGCAACAACGAAGGGGATTCCCGCTTTGCCCGCACGCTCAACCGCTTCAACCAGAGGTTGGGCTTGGCTGCGGCTGACTTTCGCGCCCCACGATGCCGAGATCACGGTCGCGCCTTTTTCGATCGCCCAGTCGATGGCTTTAATACCATCCATCAGGTCACCGCCGCCGTTTTCGTCAAGGAAACGAAGGGGCATGATCGAAACGTTCGGCGAAAGACCGATGGTTCCGCCGTCTTGCAGACCGGTCGAACCGACGACACCCGCGCAGTGAGTTCCGTGACCGGGATTTTGCATTCCGGTTTTATCCATCGGATCGTCGTTTTTGTTTTTGAAGTTGTAGCCGGGCACCATATTGGGCACCAGAGCCGCGTGGCGATAGTCGACACCGGTATCGATGACGGCGACCACGACCGACTTGTTCCCTTTATTGCCCGCACGAGTCCAAGCCTCTTCCGCCTTCACTTTCGTGATGGCCCATTGGCTACGCAGCGCAGTGGGATTCATATTCACCGGCATAAGGAACGAGCGCAGGCGAATGTTCGGAACGATATATTCGACGTTCGGATTCGAATACATGCTCAGCATGGCGTTGATCTTGCCCGATTCCGGGATGTTCACTTTCGCCAAGTTCGCCGAGTCATGAGTATCGAGGACCTGCATATTCATCGAGTTCATGCTCGAGAAGAATGCGCTCGACCGATACTTCACAATGTATTCAGCAGCTTGGGTTGTTTGCACTGCGGTGAGTGCCGTGATTGCGACGAGGCCTTTCAAGGCCCATGAAATCCGTTTCATAGTTCCCCTCCGTGAGAATGAGCAAATCCTAGACATTCATCGCGGTCGCTGTTGAGGAATATTTCAGCTTTGATTTGCTACGTCATACGATTTCGCTGAAGAACGAAGCAGCGTCGATAGCCGCCATAAAAGGATTTGATTCTGCCGCCGAGTCCCACAACAATCGCGTGCGCATGACTATTATAGATGTTGTGATTCTCTCCCTCATTGAGGGAGCGACCGAGTTCCTTCCCGTTTCGTCGACCGGTCACCTGATCCTGACGAGCGCCCTTCTCGGATATGGCGAAGATCCTTTCCTGAAAGCCTTCAATATCATCATTCAGTCCGGCGCCATCATGGCGGTCCTTGTCCTCTATTGGCGACGTTTCCTGCCCAACCTGCCGTTTTACTCTCGCCTCGCCATCGCGTTCACCCCCGCCGCGGTCATCGGTTTTCTGGTCAAAGACAAAATCGACGCGATCCTGGGCGCGAGTTCGGTGTCGATCGTCGCCTGGGCGCTCATCATCGGCGGGATCGTGCTCGTTTTGACCGACAGCGAACGCTTCCGTGGCCGCAGCGACAAAGCCGATGTCGTCGACTTCAGCTTCGCGCGCTGCCTGGCGCTCGGCGTGCTGCAATGTTTGGCCTTCATCCCCGGCGTTTCGCGTTCGGGGGCGACCATCATCGGCGGGTTGTGGCTCGGCATGAACCAGAAAGCCGCCGCGGAGTTCTCGTTTTTCCTGGGCGTGCCGACGCTCCTGGCGGCCAGCGGCTACAAAATCTTGAAGCTGATTCGCAGCTCCGGCGGTGAAGGGCCGGACGCCCTGCCCCCGCTCGACGGCCATCACTGGTTCCTGCTGGGACTCGGGATCGTGCTGTCCTTCGTTTTCGCGTTGATCGCGATCCGTTTTTTCATGGCGCTCGTTCAAAAATACGGCTTCCGCCATTTCGGTTACTACCGAATCGTCGTGGGCGTCGCGATCTTGACCATGGTGTATGGAGGGTGGCTGTGAACGTCGCCGAAGATGTGAAACGCGAAGGACTCAGCTTCTTACAACAGACCTGGATGCTTTTACCGAATTGGAAATGGCTGGGAATCGCCATCGCGCTGATCGCCGGATTCTTCCTGCTGCATTTCTTGCGTTGGGTTTTCAACGGGGCCCGGCTGCGCCTGTCCCACCGAATGGCCGGCGACGAGTACCGCTCATTCTTATTGCGCGAGCCTTTGCAAATCCCCTTGGCCTTGATGATCACCGCGGTTTTCTGGATGTCGGCGCTGCAACTGCTCGCCTTCCCCGAAGGACCCGACCGGGTATTTAAAACCCTCATCCAATTCATCATGGGTTGGGCCGTCATCCGCCTGGCTTACATGGCGGTCGATGCCGCGGGACAAAGATTCGCCGTGCACGCGAAGTCGACCCCGTCGACCTTGGACGATCAGCTCGCCCCGCTCGCGACCCGCACCGCGAAGATCCTGGTCGTCGTCCTGGGCGTCCTGATGATCCTGCAGAACGTCGGCGTGAACGTCGTTTCGATTCTCGCGGGCCTTGGACTCGGGGGCTTGGCGCTCGCGCTGGCCGCACAGGATACTTTCGCGAACCTTTTTGGTTCGGTGACGATCTTGTTCGATCGCCCGTTTCAAGTCGGCGAACAGATCAAGGTGGGAGACACCGAAGGCGTCGTCGAAGAGATCGGACTACGCTCGACGCGGGTCCGTACCGCCACCCGCACGATCGTGACCGTCCCCAATGCGTTGATGGCGAAAGAGCGGATCGAAAACTTCGGCGTCCGTCCGTCGCGGCGAGTACGTCACGTCATCGGTGTTTCCTACGCGACCGACACTCATCAACTGCACGGCTTCATGGATCACATCCGCTACGTGCTGATGCAACACCCGCTCGTGATCAAAGAGGACATCCACGTTTACTTCAACGGCCTCGGCGACTCGACTTTGAATATTCTGGTGCAGTTCTTCGTCGCGACCCACGACTGGGCGGAGGAACAGCGCACCCAGCAAGAGATTCTCATGCAAATCATGCAGATCGCCGAACACGACAAGGTGGAATTCGCCTTCCCCTCGCGCACGCTCTACATGGTGAATCCGAAGACCTAACGACGACCGACGGAAGGAATCACGGGCGACCGCGCGTGTCCTTCCCACCCTTATCGTCTTTGCCCTTTTTCTTGTCCGGTATGACCAGCGGTTTGCTGGCGATGGTCAGCTTCTGCCCGACCTCGAGCTTCATCGGATTCTGCAGATTCGAGGCTTTAATCAAAGCGGCCTCGGTGGTCCCGAACCTTTTCGCGATGGAGGACAGGGTGTCGCCCTGACGAACCCTATAGGTTGTGAAGTTTTGGAATGCGAGACCGATGGCGAGCAGACCGCCGAAAACCAACACCGTCGCGATATGTTTGTTCAAGAGTCCCCCTCGGGACATGATCCCGGATTTCCACGGAGGTCTCTAGTGGCGGTCTCATTTCGAAACGTCGAGGAGAGTCGATTCCCGCTCTTGAGCACGAACCTTAAGGCGGACTATGCCGCCCACCGGTTGATCTTGCGCAGGCGGACTACGCCGCCCACGACTGCTCACGCATCCAGGCGATGAATTCGACCATGGCGGGACTGTCCATGAATTGAAGATGGTAACGGCCGTCCGCTTGGTCTTCGACCTGACTGGCCAGCAAGTGAAAGGGCGCACGGTTCTTCGGCATCAATACGACCTGCGCGTAACCCACTAAACTGTCCGGAAGCGGGTCCTTCGTGCGGATGCCGCCTTCGGAAACGTCCAAGGTCCACGTGCTGAACTGCTCGGTCGTCGTCTGTACGATGACCGGCATCTGAATCGCGTAACGTTCGCTCTTACGAAGGGCGGCTCCGCCTTCACGCGGTGGCGGCGTCTTCAAATGACGATCCATGGGTTTGACCGAAGTCACCTCGGTGCGCTCTTCGCGGCTACCCACCGGCGCGCGCGTGAGTTCCGTGAACTCCGGGGCGGGTGTTTCTTCGTCGATGGAGTCATTGAAACCCGGCGGCGGCGGAACGATCTTCCCGCTGGGGGTCACGAGCTTCGGCGGGGCCGTGGGTTTCAGCACCGGCACCGTCGTCGGGATCGCGTGCACCGCGAGCGGCACCGGCTCGGGGATCGTCACCACACCCGGTGCGGGCGGCGCCGACAAGACCTCGGGCAAAGCCTCCTTCATTTCGGGAGGTTCCGCCTTCGGCGCGGGTTGCTGTCGGGTTTGGAACTCGGGATTCACCGACAATTTCGGGGCGCTCGTGGTACGCATCAAATCCGATAGACTCGGCGCCTTCGCGGCTTCGGCAAGCACGGGATGCGTCAGTTCCGCACGGCCCGCCCAAGTTTCATTCGTCGCGGGAGCCGGTGTCTCGGCCGACCGTTTTTTCGATTTTTTAGAATTCGCGGAGATCGCCGGCCGTTCGGCGGCGGGCGACGGAGTCGCGGCCGGCTTCGCGGTGGGTTTCGCCGCGGCCACCTGCGGGTCCACGAACAAAATGGGAACCAACGGCACCGGAGGCGGCGTCTGCGTTTCCACGCGCGGCGTGCGGAAGGGCAAACACTCGGTGTCGTCCAAGCCCTTCCAGTCGTTCCATTCTTCGGTCCAGAATAAAAGATCAGCATCCGCCGAACGCGGACGCGAAGCCAGAATGGCAAGAACCTCTCCGAAGCTCAGATTCCGCAGAATCCAATTTTCCTTCAGATCGGTCAGGCAGAAGTGAGTACGGTCACGACCCGGTTTCAACTTCCTCGATCCCCATCAAACGTCCCGGGCGGCGAATTTGGACGATCGCCGCCAGGGGTTTCAGCTCACCGCGCGCCTTAACCGCGCTTCGGCGACTTCTTCACCGTCGATGCCCCATTTTTCTTGGGTGCCGCCGGAGCTTTTTCGGTTTTCTTTTTGATCACCGCGCCACCCACCGAGGCCGGAGCCCGCTTGGGTTTCGCTTCTTCTTTTTTCACGACTTGTTTCTTCACGGGCTTGTCGGCCGCCAGCATCTGCGCCGTTTCGGCACGGATCTTCTCGGTCTCGGCGCGCATTTTTTCGGTCTCGACTTCCGAAGCCAAAGTTTCCTTCTTGATACCGACCTGGTCGACGCCCATTTTCGCGCGCTCCACCATGGTCGCCCAGTGTTGCTTCTCGGTCTTCGCTTTCTCGAGCTCCGCGTTCAGACGCGCGATCTCTTCTTCCGAACGGCGTTTTTCGCCTTCGAGCTGCGCGACTTGGTTTTTCAGGCGCGCTTCTTCGGCCTGAATCACCGCGCGCTCTTTCAAGAGCTCGGCTTTCGACTTCTCGTTTTGCAGCTTGGTCTGTTGGACTTCGCGTTTGAAAGTTTCCAGTTGAGCTTGCTGTTTATCCAGCTGGCGGCGCTCGCCTTCCACGCTGTCTTTCACTTCTTTCAACTGCTGGTTCACGACGCGGAGTTGCTCTTCAGAAAGCTTTTGCTCTTGAGCCGCGCGGTCTTGCTGGGCCTTAAGCTTCACCTTTTCCGATTCGCCGCGGGCGATTTCGGCTTGCGAACGTTGTTTTTCGGCGTTCGACTTCGCGACCTGCGCCTGCGACTGGGCGACGGTGCGCGCGGTCTCGGCTTTCGAACGTTCCAGAGCGAGCATCGCATCGCGCTCGGCTTGGCGTGCGGTCTGCGCTTGGCTCATCGCTTCTTTCGCGGCTTCGGTCGCTTCGCGGGCTTTTTTGTCTTCTTCCTTCGCGCGTTCGGTCATGTCGCGTGCGGTGTCCTCCGCTTTTTTCTTCGCGTCCAAGGCTTCGCCACGGCTGGCTTTCGCCTTCTCGGTGCGCTCCTGTTGCATGCCGACTTGTTTCTTCAGCAGCTCGGTCCGCTCTTCCGCCGAAGCTTTTTGACGGTTGAATTCTTCCGTTTCGGCTTTATGTTTAGCGGCTTCGTTTTCCGATTTGGCGATATCACGGCGGTGCTCGGCTTCGCTCGCACGCGCTTTCGCCAGGGCGGATTGGTGCTCTTTCTGAGCGGCGTTGCGACGCGACTTATCTTCTTCCGCGCGACGTTTCGTTTCTTTCGCTTCCGCCAATGCGGCATCGGAATCGGCCATCGCCTCTTCCGCTTCGATCGAAAGGTCCGTTTGCGCCAGAACCGGCGACGTCATCGTCAGCAGCGCGCTCAAAACTAAGATCAGATTACGGTTCATGGTACCCATCGCAAAAACCTCCGTGATTATCCACATCCCTCCTTTCGGCGAGGTGAGGCGAACGGATAAGGCCTCGGAATGATTTTTCACGAGGTGTCATTGCAGTTCGACAATTTCGGAAACTTCTGTCGAACGGGGGTCTAGGTCCTCTTTTGGAGTTTGCGGGTTCCCGTCGAAACCCTGATCACTCCCTCGGTTTCGCGAAAGAACGGTGAAAGCCGCGAGGGTGGCGGCGCCGAGGGACGCCGCTGGTCGTCCCTGTCCAAGGCCTGAACAGCCCGAACTCCAATATATGCGTTCTCGAGCCGCCAAAGCCTGGCCTCAAGCTTGCTCTTAGGTAAGGTACCCCCCCATAGCGACCTGGTCCCCCACCCCCCAACCAGGTCGCTTTCTTTTTTCCTCCCGCCTGTTCCCAATTGCCCGTTGAAGTTCATGCCGAAAATGCTAGCGATAGAGGGATGTTCCCAACGTTCCGGCGCTCGATGCCGACCCTCATTACGATTCTTGCGGTCGCCGCGATCCTCGTTTTGAAAGTGGTCCTGCTGGAGCTCTTGCAATTCGACTCGCCGATCCTGCTGTTCTTCAGCGCGATCGCCTTTTCAGCTTGGTACGGCGGACAACGTCAGGGTTTTCTGGCGACCGGGTTGTCCGTGGGTTTCATCATCTTGTACCTGATGAACTACCGTGAAATCGAAGTGCACCTGTGGGCGGTTCGCCTGCTGATGCTGTCTTTGGACGGCATCGTGATTTCACTCGTCTGCGGGAAAATGCACCGCGCGTCCGCGCGCGCGCAAAGCCTGGGACGCGAGGCGCAACTCAACAGCGAACGTTTCCACAAGATTTTCACTTCGGACATGATCGGCATCGTCATCAGCGACACCGAGGGCAACATCGAAGAAGCGAACGACTACTTCCTCAAACTCGTCGGCTACACGCAGGCGGACCTTCAGGCCAAACGCCTGTCCTGGAAAATGCTGACGACCCCCGACACGCTCGACGCCAGTCTGAAAGCCCTGCGCGAAGTTTTGGAGTCCGGGACCGCGCAACCCTTCGAAAAAGAATACTTGCGGTCCGATGGACGCCGCGTGATCTGTTCGGTTGCGGCGACGCGGGTGAATGAATCGCAAATGGTGGGTTTCATCCTGGATCTGACCGAATCCAAACGCGTGCAAACGGCGCAGCTCAGCGAATCGCAGATCTTCCTGGATTCCGTCGTCGAGAACATCCCGAACATGATTTTCGTGAAGGACGCGAACAACTTGCGCTTCGTTCGCTTCAACAAAGCGGGGGAAGAGCTGTTAGGCCTGGACAGTGACAACCTTCTGGGTCGGAACGATTTCGATCTTTTCCCGCCCGAGCAGGCCGAACACTTCACCAAAGCGGACCGCGAGGTCTTGCGCGGGCACGCCACCGTCGACATCCCGGAAGAACCGATCTCGACGCCGCAGGGGATCCGTATCCTCCACACGAAGAAAATCCCGGTGTACGATCAGGACGGCGAAGCGCAATACCTGCTCGGCATTTCGGAAGACATCACCGAAAAGAAAAAAGCCGAGAAGCAAAAAATCGAACTCTTGCAATCCGAGCTGGCACTCACCGAAGCCGAAAAAACCGCCCAGCGCCTGGCCTTCCTGACCGAGGCGAGCGCCGCGCTGAACCGCTCGCTCGACATCCACGCCATGCTGAACACCTTCGCCCGGGTCATGATCCGCGAAATGGCCTCGACCTGCGTGATCGACATCTTGAGTGAAGACGGCGAAAGTTTCGACCGCTTGGCCGTGACCCGCGGCAGCCGCTCGGGAACGAACGAGGCCATCGACAGCCACGTCGTCGCCGATTTTCAGAGACTTCCGTTCGACCTCCCCGCCGAAGACCGCGCGCGAACGAACGGCGAAATCGGACCGCGACCGACGCTACGTCACGGGCGCGTGCAATTGCATCCCGAACTCGAGGAAGGCGCGATCTGCCAGGCGCTCACGCCGTGTCCCGAACAGGGCGCGGCCCTGAACCGCGCCGGAGCGAAGTCGCTTTTGGTCGTCCCGATTCTTTACGGCACGCGCATCCTCGGCGCGATCACGCTGATCGCTCCCGACGCCGACCGCGTGTTCGACGAACTCGACATCTCGCTGTCGCAAGATCTGGCGAAACGCGCGGCCTTCGCGATCGAAAACGCGAATCTCTTCAGTCGTGCGAACGAAGCCTCGCGGGCCAAGTCCGCTTTTTTGGCCAACATCAGTCACGAAATCCGCACGCCTTTAGGCGCGATGATCGGTTTCGCGGAATTAAGCCTGGAAGAAGGGTCTTTAAATCCCGCGCAAAGCGAACACATTCAAAAGATCGTCAAAAACGGTCAGCAGCTTTTGCGCATCGTGAACGATGTCCTCGATATTTCGAAAGTTGAATCCGATCACCTGCAGGTCGATCGTGTCGACTTTTCGCTACCGCGCCTTTTGGACGAAGTGATCTCGCTCTTGCGCAATCAGGCCGAATCGAAAGGGCTGAGGCTCTCGCTGGAAAAATCCGCGAACCTTCCCGAGTCGGTCTCGACCGATCCCTTGCGCCTGCGCCAAATCCTGATCAACATGATCGGCAACGCGATCAAGTTCACCGAGCGCGGTTCGGTGCAGGTCCTTGCGTCCGTTTCGGCCCGGAGCTCGGGCGACGCGGCGACGCTCGTCTTCCGCATTCTCGATACGGGCCTGGGCATCGACGACACCCAAGCGCGCCGCTTGTTCGAACCTTTCGTGCAGGCCGACGAGTCGATGGCGCGCAAGTTCGGCGGCACCGGTTTGGGTCTTCACTTGTCGCGCAAACTCGCGCGGCTTCTGGGCGGCGACGTGGAACTTGAAAGCAGTCGTCCGGACGCGGGCTCGACCTTCCGGGTCACGATCGACGTGCAACTTCCCTTGGTGAGCCCGCCAAAAGATGCTCCCGCCCCCGCGGCCGGCGCGCACGCCAAACTCCGGGGTCGGCTCTTGGTCGTCGAAGACTCCGTCGACAACCAAATCCTGATTCAAGCCTTCCTGGCCGGCGAAGACCTGCAAATTGATTTGGCCGAAAACGGACGCGAAGGCCTGGAAAAGGCGCTGGCCACCGCGTACGACTTGATTCTGATGGACATCCAGATGCCCGTCATGGACGGCTTCGAGGCGATCAAGCAGCTGCGCGCCCACGGGCACTTCGGCCAGGTCGTGGCCCTGACCGCGCACGGCATGAAGGGCGACCGCGAACGCTGCCTGGAGCAAGGTTTTAACGACTACCTCTCCAAGCCCATCTCGCGCCAGTCCTTGGTCGAATGCGTGAAGGCGAATCTGCCGCAGGGCACGCCGAAGGACCAAAGCTCGTCCCCGGGACTCGAAACCGATCTGCACTAAGCGGACAATCGAAGGATATGCCCTCTTCGCCCCTTGCCCGGATCGCCGGATTCGCCGTCTGTTTGCTCGCGTTCAGTCTGCCCGCGAAAGCCACCGTCATCGCTCCTCTGCACATCATGGTGGATCCCGGTCACGGCGGCATGGATGCGGGCGCGGTGGCGGGCGGCACGCGCGAAGCGGACCTCGTCCTCGCAATCGCGCAGCGGCTGGAAAGAAAGCTCATCGAGAGTCCCGAATTCAAAGTCAGCCTGACCCGTCGGACGGATGAGCGCGTGGCGCTGAACGAGCGCGTCCGCAAAGCCGAGATGGCGCAGGCGGATCTGTTCATTTCTTTGCACGCGAACTCCAACGGCGACGCGCGCGTGCGCGGGATGGAGATTTACTTTCAGAACCACTTGCCGCCGGACGAAGAGACGCTTCTGCTCGCGGCCTTGGAGAATCAGAAAGAGCTGCTCCGCGAGTCGGTGAAGAACCGCAGCGCGAACCTTTCGAAGAAAAACGACGTCGCCATGATCGTCGAAGATCTGCGCCGCTCTTCGCGCGTGCGCACCTCGCGCCGTTTGAGTCTGGAACTCGCCAACACCTGGGAGCCCGCCACGACCAACGAGGCCGCGACCACCCGGACGATTCGTCAAGCGCCATTTCATGTCGTCTCGCGAATTTCCATTCCCTCCGTGCTGATCGAGCTGGGCTTTTTGACCAATAAAAAGGACCGCGAAGAGCTCAAAGACGCCGTCGTGCAGGCCCGCATCGTCGACAACCTGTACGCGGGGCTTCTGGAGTATAAAAAGCGGATGGATCAAAGCACCGCCCCTTGAACCGCTCCGCCCGGCATGCCATATCTGGGGCATGAGACTTGATCGCCGCGAACCGAACCAACTCCGTCCCGTTAAAATCACGCCCCACGTTCTCGACTACGCTGAAGGCAGCGTGCAGGTCGAATTCGGCGGCACCAAAGTCATCTGCACCGCGAGCTACGAGGGCATGGCGCCCAAGTGGCTTCAAGGTTCGGGCGAAGGCTGGATCACCGCCGAGTACGGCATGCTCCCCCGCGCGACCCACTCGCGCGTGAAACGGGACCGCACGCAATCGAGCGGCCGCACCCAAGAGATCTCGCGCCTGATCGGACGTTCGCTCCGCGCGGCGGTCGACCTGCGCAAACTCGGCGAGCGCCAGATCACCGTCGACTGCGACGTCATCCAGGCCGACGGCGGCACCCGCACCGCGGCCATCACCGGCGGCTTCGTGGCGCTGGCCTTCGCGCTCAAAAAACTCGTCGACGTTTCGGAAATCCGTGAGCTGCCGCTCATCAATTACATCTCGGCGGTCAGCGTGGGTTTGCAGCACGGCAAACCGATCCTGGATCTGAACTACGAGGAAGACTCCTCGATCCACACGGACATGAACTTCGTCATGACCCACGATGGACGTTTCATCGAGATCCAAGGCACGGGCGAAAAGACCGCGTTCAGCCGTGACGAGCTCAACTCGATGATCGACTTCGCGACGATCGGCTGCCGCGATCTGTTCATGACCCAGGAAGAGCTGATCAAATCCTTCTTCCCGCTGCCGCGCCGGTAGGTCCCGACATGGAAATCTGGATCGGCACGACCAACAAAGGCAAACTTTCGGAGCTGCGGCTGCTCTTCGACAAACACATCCCCGGGATCGTGGTGAAGAGCCTGTCCGAGCTTCCCTCTTACGTGCAGCCCCCGGAAAACGGCCAGACGTTCCTGGACAACGCCCGCATCAAGGCGCGTTCACTCAAAGCCATGAAGCCCGGCGTCTGGGTCATGGCCGAAGATTCCGGCCTTGAAGTCGATCTGCTGAACAAACTCCCCGGCATCCACTCGGCTCGTTACGCCGGACCGAAGGCTTCGGATTCGGAAAATGTCGCCAAACTGCTGAAGATGGTGCAGCTGAAATCCACGGGCGCGACCTCGCGCACGGCGCGCTTTTACTGCTCGCTCGTCGCTTTCGATCCGTCGGGCGCCGAGCACGTCTTCGACGGCGAAATGAAGGGCGCGATCGCGAAGGCCCCGGTCGGACAACTCGGCTTCGGCTACGACCCCGTCTTCGTCCCCGAAGGTAAAACCAAGACCCTGGCCGAGCTGGGCCCGGGCTACAAAAACACCCACTCCCACCGCGCGGCCGCGGCGTCCAAACTCATCGCCGTGATGAAGGCTTAACTCCGGACTGGACTTACGACCGTGGCCTTCGGCCACGGTCCAAACCACTGGCGCATCTAGCGACAAACCTGGGGTCGCGTCCATATAGACCCGCCGCAAATCTCTCTCTAAAGTTGGATAAGCACGTCACTTGAGCGCTCCCCAAGAGCGACACATCCGCGCAGATCCGCGCATCTGGAGAGGTTTCATGACCAAGCAGCTTGTTTTGATGTCGGTACTCACCTTGTCGATCACCGCTTTCGCGAAGCCCCGTCCCGAGCTGAACGAAGCCCAACTGGGAAAACACTTCGAGTTCCGCGCGAAAGCCCACAAAACGGCGAAAGCCGCTTCGCAAAACCGTAAGCCCGCTTCCAGTGATGAAGTGAACGATATGGCCGATGCGGCCCAACAGGCCGAGCAGCGCCAGATCCTCGCGGACTTCCGCAAATCGGTCGGGACCTCGTTCCAGATTCTCGAGAAGCTGGGCCAATTCGGAGACAACGGCGCCGTCGCGCGAATCCCCGAACTTCTCGCGAAACAGATCGCGAACAAAAAATCCCTGACCTACAAAGCCTTGCGCTACCAGCAAATCTCCTCGATCGACGGTCGTAACTCGGATGGCGGCTTCAGCTTCCCCGTCGAGGCGAAAAACATCGCGGTCCTGGGCCCCATCGGCGAAAACGTCGACCTGCGCGAACGCTGCCAATATGACGAAGTCAAAAAAGAAGAGACCAGCTGCTCGCAGGGCTGGCGCTCATTGAACTACCTGGCGACCGTACATGCGGAAAGCTGCCACAATTCAGGCTGCGATACGACTCCGGCGATGTTCCAGGTCGCGGTCGCTTACATCCCCGCCGTCTTCGACAGCTCGGTGATGGAAGAGAACGCGAAACCGAAGCTTCTGAAGCGCGCCCGCTACGAGGTCACCGTCGAAGCGCTGGTCAGCGTATCGACGATCGACCTGCCGTCGTCATCGAACTAATCCGTCTCTAGGAACGAAAAAACGAAAAACGCCGCAGAATCTGCGGCGTTTTTTTGTTTCAGCGGTGCCGCTCTTGCCGTCGCCGCTGAAAGCGTCACGCGCGAGCGGGACGCCGAACTACAACGGCGCTGTTTATTGCCGTCGCCGCTTAAAGCGGCGCCGGTCCCTCGTACAAGCCGGCGGGGCGGCGGTAGAAGTCGCGCAGCGAGAGCTCCGCCAGCGACCGGACGTGGTTCATCCGGTGCAGGCCCACGAAAACCTCGATCGCGCGGCGAACCGAGTCGGTCGGCGCGATGAGGACGAAGTCGCCCCCGTTTTTACGGGAGTCTTCCGACCAACGATAAATTTCCTGCAGAACGCGCAAATTGATGGATTCAGTCGCCGACAGATCCAGCCCCACCTTGCTCAAACTCCGGTAAGGAGCCAGGGCTTCCAGCAGCTGACGCTCGTTAAAAGCGTTAAACAGCCCGTCCAAATGCAAAATAGTCCACTCGGAGAACTCCGAGACTTTCAGGCTAAAGCTCATGCCCCAGTTCCGCTCCAATTCTTTGAGCATGTCAAACTAATCCCATGCAAAAAATGACGTCCTTCTTGCCCCAACGCCCGCGCTCCGCTAGGGTTCCGGGCCATGACGACGGGCTTAAAGATTTTCTCGGGAAGTTCGAATCCTAAACTCGCGCAAAAAATCGCGCAGGCGGCCGGGGTTGAACTCGGATACTGCCAGCTCAGCCAATTCGCCGACGGCGAAGTTCAGGTCGAGATTCACGAGTCGGTCCGCGGCGAAGACATCTTCATCATCCAGTCGACCTGCCCGCCCGCGAATCAAAACTACATGGAGCTCTTCATCATGATCGACGCCCTTCGCCGGGCCTCCGCGAAGTCGATCACGGCGGTGATTCCCTACTACGGTTATGCCCGTCAGGACCGCAAAGTTGCTCCCCGCGCGCCGATCTCGGCGAAGCTGATGGCGGATCTGCTGACCACCGCCGGCGCCAGCCGCGTGGTTTCGGTGGATCTGCACGCCGCCCAGATCCAAGGTTTCTTCAACGTTCCCGTGGATCACTTGTTCGCGATTCCGACGCTGGCCCGCGCGTGGCGCGAAACCTACGGTTGGGGCCCTGAGTTCGTGGCGGTCAGCCCCGATGCGGGCGGCGTCGAGCGCACCCGCGCCTTCGCGAAACGCCTCGAGTGCCCGCTCGCCATCATCGATAAACGCCGCTCGGGACCGAACGAGGCGAAAGCCCTTCACCTGATCGGGGACGTCACCGGCAAAACCGCGATCATCGTGGACGATATGGTCGACACGGCGGGAACCCTGACCCAAGCGGTCGAAAGCCTCTACAAAAACGGCGCGGCGAAGGTCTTCGCGCTGGCGACCCACCCGGTCCTTTCCGGCCCCGCGGTCAGCCGCCTGATCGAAAGCCCCATCGAAAAGCTCTGGGTGACCGACACGATTCCGCTCTCGGAAGCTGCTAAGAATAGCGGCAAACTTGAGGTCGTCAGCGTGGCGCCCCTCTTGGCCGAAGCGATCAAGCGGATCCACGGCAACACCTCGGTGTCGTCGCTTTTCGACGAATCGACGTAAACCCTCGACAATCAGGGGTTTTCGGAATTTCGGATGTCCGAAAAATGCTTCTTGAACTTTGCGGGGACTTGCCTCTATAACCAAGTCCTTCGATTCTGACCTATTCTGGAGTGATTTATGAGCCAACAGCGCTTTGATTTGAACGTTGAATCCCGTCAGCCCGGCAAAGGCACAAGCCGCGGTCTTCGCAACAGCCGCCGCGTTCCCGCAGTCGTTTACGGCTCGGTGAAAAGCCAGCCCATCACTCTCGAAGAAGGCGCGATCCGCAAATACAACGTCCGCGCGTTCGAGAACGCCCTCTTCACTCTGAAAAGCGAAGACAAAGCCCTGAACAACGTCGTCGTTCTGATGAAGTCGGTTCAAGTTCACCCGCTCACTCGCAATCCCCGCCACGTCGATCTGTTTGCCCTCGACCTGAAAAAGGCCGTCCGCATCTCGATCGAAATCAAAGTGGAAGGGAAAGCGGCAGGGATCGCGGACGGCGGTCTGTTGAACGTCGTCAACCGTCAGATCGAAATCGAATGTCTCCCCACCGAAATCCCCGACGGGATCACCGTTGACGTTTCGGCTTTGGGCGTTGGCGATTCGCTCCACGTTTCGGACCTCACTTTGCCCGAAGGTGTGAAACTGATCTCGAGCCCCGATACAACGATCGCGGTCGTCAATCTTCAAGAAGAAGAAGCGGCAGCGACTCCCGCAGCCGATGCAGCGGCAGCTCCCGCCGCGGCGGCAGCAGCTCCCGCGAAGGGCGCAGCGGCTCCCGCAGCTCCGGCGAAGAAGTAATTTCCGGAGGCCGGCATGAATCGGCACTGGATGATTGTGGGCCTGGGAAATCCAGGCCCCGAATACGCATTTACCCGTCACAATATCGGATTCATCGCGGTCGATCTTTGGGCCCAGGCTTTGGGCGTCCAGCGCTGGTCGACCGAATCCAAAGCTTTGATCGCCAAAGCCAAGTGGGCTGATCGCGATGTCCTTTTCGTCAAACCTCAGACCTTCATGAACCGTTCGGGCGAAAGCGTCCAACCGCTCATGGCCTATTACAAAATCCCGCTCGAGAATTTGCTCGTCGTCCATGACGAACTCGATTTCCCGTTCCAGACGATGAAGCTGCAGAAAAACCGCGGCGCCGGCGGACACAACGGGATCAAGTCGATCTCGGAGCGCCTCGGAACCCAGGACTACATCCGCATGAAGGTCGGTATCGGCCGCCCCGCGCATCCCGAAATGGAAGTCCACGCGCATGTCCTGGGTAAATTCTCGAATGAAGAGGGTCAGAAATTGGCCGAGTTCCTCGACTGGTGCGGGGACGGAGCCGAATCCCTTTTACAGGACGGTTTTCCCAAGGCATCTTCACTGTTCAACGGCGCGATGAAGGTTGGCGCGGCTTCGGCCGCGACGAAATCCGCGCCCGCCCCCAAGAAGGAGTAATTACCCGATGGCTTTGCAAGTCGGTATCGTCGGTCTGCCCAACGTCGGCAAATCCACTTTGTTCAACGCTCTCACTTCGACCAAAAAAGCGGAAGCCGCGAACTATCCCTTCTGCACCATCGATCCGAACGTCGGTGTCGTCACCGTTCCGGATCCGCGCCTGGATCAGATCACTCAATTCATCAAGCCCCAGACGGTCGTCCCCACGATCATCGAGTTCGTCGACATCGCGGGCCTGGTGAAGGGCGCCTCGCAAGGCGAAGGCCTCGGCAACCAATTCCTGACCCACATCCGTCAGACCGACGCGATCGTGCAGGTCGTCCGCTGCTTCGACGATCCGAACGTCATTCACGTTTCGGGTTCGGTCGATCCTTTGCGCGACATGGAGATCATCAATACCGAGCTGATGCTCGCGGATCTGGACAGCGTCGACAAAAAGCTGAAGCGCATCGAAAAGATGGCGAAGTCGGACCCGAAAATGAAAAACGAATTCGAGTGCACCCGCAAGGTTCACGAAGTTCTCGGCAAGGGCCTCCCCGCGCGCGCGGCGGATCTGGATGAAAACGAACGTCCGTTCCTGCGCGATATGCATCTGCTCACCGCGAAGCCCGTCCTTTACGCCTGCAACGTTTCCGAAGAGGATATGGCCAAAGGCGGAAACGCCTGGGTCGAGCAGGTCCGCGCCCGCGCGAAAGAGGAAGGCAACAACGTCGTCGTGATCTGCTCGGCGATGGAAGCCGAGATTTCGACGCTGCCGAAAGAGGAACAAGCCGACTTCCTGGCCTCGATGGGTCAGACCGAACCCGGATTGAACCGCCTGATCCTGGCGGCTTACGAGCTACTGGGCCTGCAGACCTATTTCACCGCCGGTGAAAAAGAAGTCCGTGCGTGGACGATCCGTGCGGGCACGAAAGCCCCGCAAGCCGCGGCCGTCATCCATACCGATTTCGAAAAAGGTTTCATCCGCGCCGAAACTTATCACTGCTCGGACCTCTTCGCGCTGAAGTCGGAGTCCGCGGTGAAAGATGCCGGTAAATACCGCTCGGAAGGCAAAGACTACGTCGTGAAAGACGGCGACGTTTTATTCTTCCGCTTCAACGTTTAAAGGTGAGTCATGTCCCTGAGCGAAATCTCCGCCACCGAAATCGCCCGTCGGATTAAACGCCGGGATATCTCGTGTCTGGAAGTCACGGAGTACTTCGTTCAGGAGCAAAAGCGCTGGAATCCTAAAATCAACGCGGTCGTCGAGAACCGCTGGTCCGACGCGCTCGAGGACGCGCGCGAAAAAGATCGCGAGCTCGCGAGCGTCGACGATCCCCAATCGCTCCCCGTCCTCTTCGGCGTGCCGATGACGATGAAAGAGATGCTGCAGGTTCAGGGCTACCGCTCAACCCTGGGATCCATTCATCGCCGTCGACTCGTGCAAACCCGCGACGCTTCGGTCGTCGGGCGCATGCGCCAGGCCGGCGTCACGATCCTGGGCACGACGAACGTTCCCGAGCTGGGCTTCTGGTTCGAATGCGAAAACCCCGTTTACGGCCGCACCGTGAATCCCTTCGACCTGACCCGCACCGCGGGCGGAAGCTCCGGCGGCGAGGCCGCGATGATCGCCGCGGGCGGAAGCCCGATCGGTCTGGGCTCGGACGTCGGCGGGTCGATCCGGATGCCCGCCGGGATGTGCGGGGTCTTCGGTCACAAACCCTCGAACCGCATCGTTCCCATCACCGGCCACTACCCCGCTTCGTTCGACGTCATCGAATCGCTGAAAGATCCCCGTTACCCGCTGACCTGTTTGGGACCGCTCGCCCGCTCCAGCGAGGATTTGTGGACGATCATGCGTCTGCTCATCGGTCCGGACGGTTTGGATCAAGAGGTGAAACGCGACTTCAAACTCGGCGCGCCCGTCGAGGATTGGTCGGACGCCACCGTCTGGATTTTGCCCGAGCCCTCGATGATGGGCGTGGGCGGAACCTCGAACACGATGGCGCAGGCCGTGCGTTTAGCGGGAAGTTATTTCGAGTCGCTCGGCGCGCGCGTGCGCGAAATGAAACCCGACGTTCTACGGAACGCGGCCTTCCTGTGGTCGGCGGGACTCAGCGAGGTGCAAGGACGGACCTTCGAAGTCGCCCTTTTCAATGAAGGCCACGCGAACTTACCCGTCGAAATCTTCCGCAGTCTGTTCGGCATTCGCAACTACACGATGCCCGCCTTGATGACGGTCGTGACCGAACGTCTGATGGGCGCGAATAAAAGCGAGTGGGAGGGCGTGAACGCCGCCCGGGTCGCGGAACTGCATGCGATGCGCGAAAAATTCAATGCCTTGCTGCGCGGGAAAAACATCTTCATTTTGCCGACGCATCCCCGCGAGGCTCCGAAAAACGGTTCGACCGTGCGACGTCCTTTGGATTTCGCGATGACCGGCGTTTTCAATGCGTTGGGACTTCCCGCCACGGCGGCGCCCGTCTCTTGGGAAAACGACCTTCCGCAAAGCGTGCAGATCATCTCGGCCTGGGGACAGGATCATATGACCCTGTCCGCGGCGCAGGTTCTGGAAAGCGCGTTCGGCGGCTCGCGCCGCCCGGCCTTTCCGACTTAACGATTACAGACAGCTGGCGGCGAAAACGCCATTCGAGCAACCCGACGCCACCGCGGTCACCCGCAGTTGGTCCGAGCAGCATTTGGCCGCAAAGATATGATAGGACGAGTGGACGTTCGAAGGCGCGTTCGACGTGATCGTCACCCCCGTCGAGATACCCTCGATCTCCGAGGCATTCGTCGCGCAGAAGTTATAGGCGGTGCCGATGAGGCTTCCCGACTTGAAGGGCTCTTCGCCCGCATCCAGACAGGACTTGGCCACGGTGTTCTGGGTCGAAGTGCCGCCCCCACCGGTGTTTTGAGTCTGCGTTTGGGTTTGCGTCTGCGTTTCGATGAGTGCGGCCTGTTCCAGTTCGGTGACGCGCGCGTCGCTGTAGACGGGCTCGGCACAGTTTTGAAAGGCAATGATCAACGCGAACGATCCCACGACGAAAAGGCTCTTCCTTACGACTTCTTTCATCAGTCCCCCCGACTTCCGGTTCGAAATTGCAACCTGGGTGCCGGTCCGAGACGTCTTATTTTCGCGCGCGCCTGTCATAAAAGTGACTCTGATTGATCTATCGACAGACCGGTTTTCCCGGGGTGAGACGTTTTCCTAGGGTTTCGCCATCGAACTTTGCTACTCTTAAAGAGGGGATCAGGAGGCTTGCGATGTTGGGACGCGTGCTCGTTTTTTCGATGCTGGTCATGGGTGGAATCGCCGGTCGGGTCGCCCCGGCCCACGCCGCGGACGTTCCCCCACCCCTTGAAACCGCGATCCTGAAGGCCAAAACTCTAAAAGACTTCTATCAACGTCTGAAGTTTTCCGAAGCCGACATCAAAGTCGCGGCCGATATCGTGGGCCGGGATTTCCTCAGCCCCCTGCCGACCGTCCGCAAAGATAAAGACGGCGCGTTCACCTTTACGACCTCCGGTCAGCAAATCCGTTTGCAGTTCGGCGCACGGGGTTCGCATGAATTCACCGTCGATGGCCAGCGCTTCGAAGTTCGCGCGACCGAGTCCCTTGGCGACGCTTTGAAACGAAACCTCGCGCAAGCCCGCGGACCCACCGCGTACCACCATCCCTGGAGCGAGATTTTTCTTCCCCGCGCGCACGCGTTTTTACCCCTTGTCGGCGCCGCGGTCGTCGCCATCATCGGGACCGGGGGTTACATCTTCTACGAAAAATACAGCGCCACCGAAGCCGCCTGTGATGAGTTCAACACCGCCGTCAATAGCTGCAACGAGCCCCTGCGCCAACTGGCCGCTTTGATCCGCAAGTGCCGCAAGACCCAAAAGCCTGAACTCGAGCGCCAGCTTCGGCGGGCCGAACAACGCGTCCGCCACGCCGAAACCCGCGGGAACGATCCGCAGGCCGCCGCGCGCGCCCGCGCGGAGCTCAAAGCCCTGAGTGATCAAATGGCGTTGAACGAGAACCCCGCAAACCCCGCCCCCTGCACGCTGACCGACGACGAACGCGAGGAAGACGCCTTCACCGGCGCCGAAAGCGCGGCTTCGGGCGTTTACTGGGAAGTGCTTTCCAAGATTCAAAATCGCGGGGCCCGCGGATCGACACGGATGATGTGCGCGAACGAACGCCGCGCGATGAGCCGCTGCGTGGAGCAGCTGAAAAAAGCGGGCACGATCTTGAACATGGAGTTCATGGTCGACCGCGTTCGCGAAGCCCCCGCCGCCCCGAACGAGGGACGGGACTAGGCGACCTAACGACGACTTAACGACGACGACTTAACGTCACGAGCCGAAACGCCAACAGCGTCGCGAAGAGCAGGAACGTCGGCCCCCACAGGACGTGCGTCGTCGCCGACATGACCCGCCAGCCCTCGACGAACACTTGCCCGAGACTCGGTTGCGGTGGCTGCACACCGAACCCGAAGAAGCTAAGCGACGCCTCGGCCAGAATGAAACCCGGCACCTGCAAGAGCAAAAGAATCCACACTGAACCTTGGATGTTCGGCCAAATGTGTTTGTAAAGAACGCGCGACCTCCCCGCGCCGAGCGCGACGGCCGCATCGGCGTAAAGCATCTGACGTTCCCGCAAGGTCAATACGCGCGTCTGGCGCGCGATCTCGAACCATCCCGACAGGCCGAGCGCGAGTCCCAAAGTCGCGACGTTCCCCGGAAAGAGCAGCCCCACCACGAGGCCCAGCACGATCGTCAGCAGAAGGTCGGGCACCGATTCCAAAACCTCGATGATCCGCATCAGGATCAAATCCGTGCGCCCGCCCATCCAACCGGCCCAGGTGCCGAGCCCCACTCCGATCACGCCCGCGATCATCGCGGACAAAAGCGCGAGCGCGAGCGAAAACCCGTAGCCTTGCAGACTGCGCCAGAAGAGGTCGCGCCCCAGCGAATCCGTACCCCAAAGATGTTCGGGGCTGGGCCCTTGCAGGATGTTCGTGACGTCCGTCGGTAGCGGCGTCACTTGGGTAGAGACCACGCCCAAAACGATGAGTCCCAAAAGCGTGATGAGGACGGCTTTCACGTCTCACCCCGCGTAAGCTCGATGCGCGGGTCGACCCGGACGAGCAAAAGATCGACGACGAGCTGCGAGGCGAACGCGACCGCTCCGGTCGTCAGCGCGACGCCGAGGACCACCGGATAGTCACGCGCGGTGAGCCCCTCCGCGAAGAGCGAGCCCATCCCCGGGATCGCGAAGACGACCTCGACGAAAAATGAACCCGCAAGCAGCTGCGCGAACAACGTTCCCAACTGCGCGAGCACCGCCACCGAAGCCTCGGGAAAAATCCAACCGAAAGAGATGCGCTTTTCGGAAAAACCCAACGAGCGCGCGGTGCGGGCCGCGTCCGAGCGGCGCAAACGCTCGAGCTCCAGGGCGAGAATCTGCCCCAGCCGCAGCGAGGGGCGCACGCTCATCGCGATCACCGGCAAAACGTAACCCCACGCGGATTCGATGCGGGCCACGGGGAACCAGCCGAGTTTCAGCGCGAACAAATCCACCAAAAGCGGCGCGAGCACGAGCCCCGGCAGCGCGAAGCCGAGCAGCGCGACGCCCATGCCCGCCCGGCGCAGCCTTGCGGACCTCGTCGAGATGAACGCGAAAAGCAGAAGCCCCGCTAAGCTCAGTGCGAACGACAATCCCGCCAGGCTCGCCGTCGGCACCCAACGCTCCGCGAGCAGGCGCGCGACCGGCACTCCGGGTGAGTCGTAACTCACGCCGAAATTTCCTTGAGCGAGACCCGACAGATAATTGAAGTATTGCGTGAGTGGAGGTGCTTGCAGCCCGACCTGGGCTTCGAAGGCGGCGCGCACCGCCGGGTGCAGCGCCTCATCGTTCAGGAATGGGGAACCGGGAAGAAATCGCAGCAGAAAAAAACAGACCGTCGCCAGAACCCAAAGCGACAAAAGACTGAGCGCAATCCGCTGGACTAAATATCTTCCCATGTCTCCTTCATTGGCACGGGCTCGAGAATGCGGATCAAAATCGGCTGTGTCAACTCGGGAAAGACGTCGCTTTGATTCGAGTACAGGCTCGCGTAAACCTGATAATTCGTGATCACTTTTTTAACGTAGTTACGGGTTTCCAGGAACGGAATGTGTTCGATGAACTCATCCAGCTCGAGCGTGCCGAAGCGGTTCAGCCAGGTCTTCACGCGATGGGGACCGGCATTGTAACCCGCAGCCATCAGCGCGCGATTGGATTCAAAGGTCCGCGATAGACGTTGCAGGTAGCGCGTGCCCAAACGGATCGCGACCGGCGGTTCGAGCAGCGTTTGCGGCGCGAAACCGCGCTCGCCCATCAGCTCCGAGATTTTTTCGCCCGTTTTCGGCATGACCTGCATGAGGCCCAGGGCGCCGACCGGCGAAATCGCGTCGCGTTTGAACGCGGATTCGGCGCGCATGATCGCCCACACCATGTCCTTCGGGACCTCGAAGCTCTTCGACGATTCCGAGACGAACTTGTCGTAGGCCTTCGGGTACGCGCTTTCCCACAACGCGCGCTGGGCGTCCCAACCTTCGCGACGTTGCTGGATGAACCGGTGGGTTGCGATCGCGGCGCTGCGGTGGAACTGCTCGATTTTTTCGTACTCGGCGGTCAGTTGGCGCAGGTAATCGCGGTTCGCTGTCTTGCGTTCGATGTCGTAAAGTTCCCACTTCGCGAGTTCGACCAAACCCAAACTGATCAAACGCCGCGCGCGCTCGAACTTCTGCACGATGAAGGGGCTCGGCGAAGTCGACAAGTTGACGGGCTCGTCCACGATCTCGACGCTTTTTTGATCGCTGGTTTCCCCGCCCTCTTCATTCGCTTGCAGGTCCCCGGTTTCTTCCAGCGGGTTCATGCTGATCGCGTCTTCGGGACTTTCGATCGAACCTTCGGCCATCGAGGTCGCCCAGCGGTTCGAATCGAAGTTCATCAGGATGGGACGTTGGCTCGCGGGCATACGCGAAGAACTGACCGAGGCCATCCAGCGCGCGATCCGGCGCGGCTGCATCTGCTCGATGGACTTCAAACGCTGACGGGCCGCCAGGGCGTAATAGCCCTCGCCGCCTTGACGGGTGATGGTTTCGAAGAGCGTGCGTGCCTGCTCGAAATTTTTCAGGCGCAGCTGACTCATCGCCATCCAGTATTCCACGCGGTCCGCGGTCTGGTGACGATGCCGGAAGCGGCGCGAGCTCATTTTTTCGCGCAGGTCGCCGAAAGCTTTGTAAGCGCGGTCGTAGTTCCCTTTCAGGTAGCTGATCCAGGCCAAATGCCATTCGGCATCGAGCGCGAGTCCCGAACCGCCGTTCTCGGTCAGGAACTGACGGAAGCGACGGGTCGCGCCGTCGTAGTCTTGATACTGGTAACTCATGAACGCCGCTTGGAACAGCGCCTGGCGTCCGCGCTGGGACTTCGGCGTCATGCGGTGAATGTTCATGTAAGCGCCGATCGACGTCGCCGAATCGCCCGCCCGCGCCGCCGCGGAAGCGATGACGCCCAGATAGTTCAAATCACCTTTGCGCTGTTGGTAGTAGGGCGCGAGCAACTCCAATGCCTGCGTGACTTCCCCCTCGTGCAGGAAATAGTGCGCTTTCAAACGGTCGATCTCGAAACTGCGCTGCCCTTGGGCGCGCTTCTCGACTTTGTCGATCTCGGCTTTCGCGCGACTCGCCTGCCCCGACAGCATCAGGTTGCGGTTGCGATCCAGCAGATCGTCCCAGCTGAACGCGCAGAGGGTTTCCTTGTTGCCCATTTTATTTTCGTCCGAGAAAGGCCCCCAGTCCTTCACCTCGGGCATATCCGGAAAATCGCGGTAAATGCGCGTCACGCGACGGCAGAAGTCGCGCGTACGGCCCAACCCCCGCTCGCTGAGGGCGAGGTTCCACAGGACACCCGCGTAGTCCGCCTCGTTGCGCACGCGTTTTTCAAGACCCGCGAGAAGCTTCTGCGCGTCGCCGAAGCGACCTTCCACGAGCGCGATCTGCGCGAGCAGAATCTGCGCGTCGTTATACACTTTCCGGCTGGTATCTTTCTTGTCGATTTTTTCGGCGAACGCGCGCGCCTCTTTGATGCGGCCCTGATGGTAGTCGCTTTGCGCGGACAGGAGGTTCACGTAGTCGGTCCACAGGCCCGGGCGTCCGAGCAGCGGCTTCACCGACTCGGTGACTTTCGCCCATTCCTTTTTTTCGGCCAGAACGAAGGCGCGCGCCAATTGCAGGAACTCGGTTTCGCTGGCGGGTTGACGCTTCAGTTCCGTGTCGATGTTTTTCAGCGCTTCATCCCATTTATTTTGGGTGAAAAATTGGCTCAGGGTGTAGGCGGGCTCATAAGTCGCGGCGACGCCGGTCGTCGCGGCTTTCTGCGCGAGGACGAGCGAGGGCGAAAGCACCGGCAAAAGTAGGCCCGCCAAAAGCGGGGCGCACCGAAGCGCGCGGAGAGGCTGCTTCAACATTATTTCTTCCTTGAATCAGGTTGAGGCTCACCTATTATCCAAACACCTAAAATGGCGAAATCGAAGTCCAAAACCATCTTTGTCTGTCAAAATTGCGGGGCGCAGCGGCCCCGTTACGAAGGTCGGTGTTCCGACTGCGGCGAATGGAACACTTACGTTGAAGAACGCGTGTCCTCCGCCCCGGCCCCCGCGGTCGGTGATCGCAGCTGGCTTCGCCCCGACGCGCCCAAGGCCGGTGACCTCTTCACCCTGGACCAAAATCCAGCGGAGCAAAGTTTAAAGCGCTGGTCCACCGGCATGGGTGAACTCGACCGCGTGTTGGGCGGCGGCCTGGTCCGGGGCGGCTTCGTGCTTTTGGGCGGAGCGCCCGGCATCGGGAAGTCGACCATCCTCATGCAGATGGCGGGCGGCCTTTCGCAAAACGCCGAAAAAATCATTTATGTTTCGGCCGAGGAAAGCGTCGAGCAGACCGCGCACCGGGCCCAGCGCCTGGGGGTGCGCGCGAAGAACGTCGCCATCGTTTCGGAAGCGCGGATGGAGAGCATCCTCTCGCTGTGCGAATCCGAGCGTCCCGACGTGTTGATCGTCGACTCGATCCAGACCGTTTACCTGGAGAGCGTGGACTCGGCCCCCGGCAGCGTTTCGCAGGTGCGCGAAAGCGCGGCGCAGCTCTTGACGCTGGCCAAAGCGCGCGGCGTTTCGGTTTTCCTGATCGGCCACATCACGAAGGACGGCAACATCGCGGGCCCCAAGGTCCTCGAGCACATGGTCGACTGCGTCCTGTCCTTCGAGGGCGAAAGCACGCAGCAGTTCCGCCTGTTGCGCGCGCTGAAAAACCGCTTCGGCGCGGCCCACGAACTGGGCGTTTTCGAGATGGCCGGCATCGGACTGCGCGAGGTCGCGAACCCCTCGGAGCTTTTCCTAGAGGAAAAGCGTGATTCAAATTTGGGTTCGGCGGTCTACGCCTCGGTCGAGGGGACCCGCCCCCTGTTGTGCGAAATCCAGGCGCTGACCGTCGCGAGCCCCATGGCCAACCCGCGCCGGACCACCCTCGGCGTCAGCCAGACGCGCGTGCACATGCTGCTCGCGGTCCTGGAACGTCATCTGGAAATTCAGCTGTCCAACCAGGACGTCTACGTGAACGTCGTCGGGGGACTCGATCTGGAGGATCCGAGTTCGGATCTGGCCGTGGTCGCGGCGCTGCTTTCGACCGAAGGACGCCAGGAGCTGCCGCCGAAATGCGTCTTCTTCGGTGAGGTCGGGCTGACCGGGGAAGTGCGCGCGACCAGCTTCGCCGAACAGCGGCTGCGTGAAGCGCAGAAGCTGGGCTTCAAACACGTCTTCCTTCCCGCTTCGAATCAGAAATTCCTGAAGTCCATCGTCGAGGATTCGCCCCTGAAGTTCCATTGGATTCGGAATCTGCGTGAATTTCCGGGAATTTTGTTTTCTGATAAAAGAAAATAAATTCTGCCAGGAGTTTTCCGGATGTCCCTGAACGAGAACGAAGAAGTTCACCGCGAAGTTTATAAGCCCGGCGAATACATTTTTTTCGAAGGCGATATCGACTTCCACTTCTACATCATCGAATCGGGTCAGGTCTCGATCTTCACGAAAGGTCAGGACGGCCGGAAGATCACGATCACCGAAGTGAACGAAGGCGAAAGCTTCGGCGAGTTCGCGCTACTGGATCGCAAACCGCGCTCGGCCTCGGCGCAAGCGGTGACCGAAACGACCGTCTTCAAGATCAGCGAAAAAGGTTACGAGGAGCTTCTGCAGGAACTTCCCGTGTGGGC
Organism: Pseudobdellovibrionaceae bacterium; assembly: GCA_019637875.1. Taxonomy (NCBI): domain Bacteria; kingdom Pseudomonadati; phylum Bdellovibrionota; class Bdellovibrionia; order Bdellovibrionales; family Pseudobdellovibrionaceae; species Pseudobdellovibrionaceae bacterium. Next base: position 84,861 of record JAHBUW010000003.1, read on the forward strand.
GTCGACCATGCTGAAGAGCTTCGCGGATCGCCTGCGTAAGATGAACGCGGTTCTCGCCCAACTCTAGGAGCGGTGGATGCAGTCCTGCAGTCCCCTTCAACTTTTGCAGTGGCCTTTGATCGTGCTGATCTCGGTCGTGCTGCTGATCTTGTCGGTCTACTACCGGCGCTTGGGATGGCGACTTTACACGGTCCTGGGCCTCTTCGGCGCCGTCGCCTGCATGGTGCTGACCTATGCCTTTTATAGGCTCGCGCTCCTCGGACACGAATTGGACTCGCAGCTCACGACCATCGAAAGCGCCTTCCCGCCCGTCTCGGAAGAGTGTTTTGAGACCTCCTTGGGCCTTTCGGCGCTGCCCTTCGCGATTTTGGCGGTCACCTACCTCTACCAATTTCTGCGCCGGCGGCGGCGCAAATCGCGGGCCTTATAGACGGCCTAAAATCCTTTGTCTGGGAATTTTCCGCGCGGGACCTTACAACCCTGGCATGCGCATCCCCCTTCTTCTCGCCACGCTGATCCTGACGACCGCGGCCCATGCGGCGGATGCCCGCCGCTTCACCCCGACCGGGCCCGATGAGCATCCCGCGCAGATTCTGCTCGATTCGCCGAGCGGTCGTTGCAGCGCGAACGTCATTTCGGACGCGGGGCATGTGTTGACCGCGCGCCACTGCCTGATGCGCTGTTTGGTCGCGAGTGGCGTCTTTGAATTCCGTAAGGACAGCGGTTTCTTCCTGCAGTTCCTGAAACCGGAACGTTTGGGCGTCGCGACCTGCGAACTGGAGCTCGACGGGAAAGTCCGCACGGCGACCGTGATCGCGACCGCCCCCGGCTTTCTGTCGCAGATGGAAGAGCGCGGCTTCCGCGCGATCAATCCGGAACGTTACGACGAGTTGGTCGCCCTGGGTTTCACCAGTCGCGGCGACTTCGTGATCCTAGAGGTCCCGGAACTGGCGGGACGTCCCTGCCGTCCCTTGGCCCGCGAACTTCCGCGGGCGGGCGAGCCCGTGGCGAGCGCGAGCTTTCCGAGCGCGACGACTCGTCCCGACGGGGCGAACTCGGACGGCGTCGCGAAATACCGAACCGCGGGCCGCGTGACTTCGGGGATCGCCGACAATGCGTGTTTGCAAGAATGGGCGAAGACGGCGGCCCCCGCCGAATACGATCGCCGCCTGAAATCGCTGCGCGAAAATTTCGACGAGCCCGGCAGCTTCATGACCGACACCGACGCCGTTCCCGGCTCGAGCGGATCGGGAATCTGGAACGAACGCGGCGAGATCGTGGGAATTTTGACGAATGCCTACCGTCACGCGGCGACGACGAATCGGAACACCGACGAACCCAACGCGCGCTACTGCGCAGGTTCGAGCCTCGCGCTTTCGGGCGCGCGGATCTATGAGCTCATCGAAGCGCTCGCCCCCGGTTGGGACGCGCGCCTGCGCTGCACTTCGAACTAAAGATGGGAGACGATGGCGGCGGTGAAACTTTTCGTGTTGCCGCGACCGCCCAAGTCCCCCGTGCACACTTGCGGATCCTGAAGCGCCTTGAAAAGGGCGTTCTCGACCGCGCGCGCTTTGTCGATCTCGTGCACGTGCTGCAGCAGCATGACCGCGCTTTGTAGGAGCGCCGTGGGATTGGCCTTCCCCTGCCCCGCGATGTCGGGCGCGGACCCGTGCACGGCTTCGAAGACCGCGATGTCGTTCCCGATATTCGCGCCGGGGACGATCCCCAAACCGCCGACCAGTCCCGCGCACAGATCGCTCAAAATATCGCCGTAAAGATTTTCGGTGACGATGAGTTCGAACTGCTCGGGCTTCGTCACGAGCTGCATGCAGCAGTTGTCGACGATGACGTCGTAAGTTTGAATGTGCGGATAGCTCGCGCCGACCTCTTGGCAGACCTTCAAGAAAAGTCCGTCGGACATTTTCATGATGTTCGCTTTGTGCACGATCGCGACTTTCTTCTTTCCGAGTTTCGTCGCGAGCTCGAAAGCGTATTTCGCGATGCGGGTCGAACCTTTGCGCGTGATCCTTTTGATGCTTTCGGCGGTGTCGTCATCCACCATACGTTCGATGCCGGCGTAGAGGTCTTCGGTGTTCTCGCGCACGATGACAAGGTTCGCCTTCGCGTTCACGGTCTTGATGCCGGGCGGGCTGATGACGGGACGCACGTTCGCGTAGAGCTCGAACTTCTGGCGCAAGGTCACGTTGATCGATTTGTGACCGCCGCCGGTCGGCGTGCTGGTCGGTCCCTTGATCGCGAGTTTGGATTTTTCAATGGAAAGCAGGGTCGAATCCGGCAGCAGGCTGCCGTGTTTCGCGAGCGCCATTTCGCCCGCATCCGCGAACTCGTAGTTGAACGGCGCCTTCACGGCCTTCAGGACGTCGACGACCGACGTCATCACTTCGGGACCGATGCCATCTCCGGGAATCACGGTCAGGGTCTTCATGGGCTTCTCACTTTCTGGGCGCAGGATCGCACCCCCCGATTTTCGGTGGCGCGCGGGCTCGGCGCAAGCAGTCTTTCAAGCGGACCGCCTTGAGGCTTGCTTAAGAACCCGGAAGAACGGGCAAAGTCTTCTTTCCTGTTTGGCTGGGGCACGGCCCTCCTGGCCTCTGCCGCAGGTCCATACGCCATCCAGGCGCTGCGGAGGCCCCATCCAAACAGGAAAGAAGACTTTGCCCGTTCCTCGAGATTTGGATCGCAAGCCTCAAGACGGCCCGCTTGGCATTTGTACGGAAGTCGAGGCATGATCGATTCATGATTCTATTCACGATGCCGGGATATGAAGAGTTGGGGCGAAAAGTGGGCGCGGGACTTTCGGCGCGCGAAGGTCGTGTGGAAGTGCGGCGTTTTCCGAACGATGAACGCTACCTCAGAATTCTGACTTCGGTCCGCGAAGAAGACGTCATTTTGCTGGGCGGAACGATCAACGACGCCGCGACGCTCGACCTCTTCGATCTGGGCTCGGGGCTGGTGACCGATGGTTGCCGCTCGCTCAAGATCGTCGTGCCGTTTTTCAGCTATTCGACGATGGAACGCGCCGTGAAGCCCGGCGAGGTCGTCACCGCGAAGACGCGCGCCCGTCTGCTGTCGGCCATTCCCGCCGCTCCCTTCGGCAATCAGGTTCTTTTGATGGATCTGCACTCTGAGGGGATTCCGTTTTACTTCGAAGGCACCGTCCGAACGCAGCACTTGTACGCGAAACCCGTCGTGCACGCCGAAGCCCGTCGTTTGGGCGGTGACAACTTCGTTTTGGGCGCGGTCGATGCGGGACGGGCAAAGTGGGTCGAGTCGCTGGCCAACGACATGAACGTCCCCGCGGCGTTCGTTTATAAAAAACGCGGTGACGACGGTGCGGTTTCGGTCTCGGGTACGAATACGCCGGTGGCGGGACGACACGTCGTTATCTACGACGACATGATCCGCTCGGGCTCGTCACTCCTGCAAGCGTGCCGCGCTTACCGCGATTCGGGAGCAACGGGCATTTCGGTGATCACGACCCACGCCGATTTCACGAATGACGCGGTCACGAAACTTAAAGCCAGTGGCTTGATTCGGGAACTCGTGTGCACCGACACGCATCCGAAAGCCTTCCAAACTCGCGACGCGTTTTTGACGGTGGTGTCCGTCGCGCCCGTCCTCATCGAGGCTTTACGCAAGCCGACGCACGACGCCTGAGGGGCTTCCGACTCAAGCCGCTCAATCCGGAACGACCATCCGGAGCGCGCCGGGCAGCGCGGTCACGTGAAATGGCGACTGCATGTGGAAGAGCTCGCCGTCGAGGGCGACGTCCATGGATTTTCTTTTCGTCGCAATCTCCAGATCCGCCGCGCAGTAGGACTCGACGTTTTCTTCTTTTTCGATGGTGTGGGTGATCCCGCGCCAGAAGATTCTCAGCATCTCGAGGGAACCGACGGGCTTCATGGTGACCACGGCCAAAAGATCCCGCTTCATGCAGCGACTCACGTCGAAGGCCAGATCCCGCAGCTGAAGCGCGTTGTTACCGATGAAGATCATCGGCGTCCGCTCGCGGTGGGGTTGGCCATCCACGACCATCCGTGCGTCGAGCAAGCGATCACGACGCAGCAACGAGCGCAAGGTCGATAGGATCGCGACGATGCGGCGACGACCGAAAATTTTGGTATTCTGCTCGCGCTCGCGGATGGATTTCGCGTAGCGCCCAAGACTCGCGTTGATCAAAAAGACGTGACCGTTCACCTCGCCCAAACGCACCGCCCGCGTACGCCCCGTGAACGCCAGGCGCAGCGCCTGCTCGGGATCTTCGGGAATCCGGTGACCGCGCGCGAAGAAATTGAACGTGCCGATGCCGACCGCCGCGAAGTCGACGTCTTTGTGCGCGGCCTCTTGGGCGACGCCCCGGATGGTGCCGTCCCCGCCCGCCGCGATCACCACGCCCCGATCTTCGACCGCGCTTTGCACCGCACGTCGGATCATCGCCGGGAATTCCTCGGCGGAATTCGCCGCGTGAATAAGGAGCTGAATGCCGAGCTCATCGGCGATCTTTTGCGCCATCTCGGGAAGCGCGGCGCCGAGACCTTTGCCGGATTTCACGTTGGCGATCAGGTGGGCGCGTCTCATTAGAAGGAGTACCCGACGTTGAGTTGCAGAAACGACAGACGCGGGATCTTCGCGGCCGTATTGAGCGTGTCGGCGATGAAACCTTTTTTGTCGCCGTCCGCGTTCGACGACAGGAAGGCCGAGTCGGTGTTCGCGACGATCAGCGGGTACGCGATGCGCGCGTAGTCCACGCCGAAGCTCACTCCGTTACGCAGCTTCCAGTTCTGTCCCAGACCCAGCACGAGCGCCCAGCTTTGCGTCTGCGCGACGTCGATGGATCCGGCCCCGGTCGCCATGTCGACGTAACGGTTGCCGATCTTGATGAGCGTGTTCTCTTGCGAAACGCCGATCAAATAGTGGAACGACGACCGCGTGCCGTAGCTGCGCAGGACCGCGCTGTAGGAGGTCTCGGTGTAGCGTCCGAGCTCGGCCGACAACCAGCCGGCCGAAAGCCCGCCGCTCATCGCGCTCAGCTCGATCGTGTACTCGGGGTCGAAGGCGTAACTGACGTTCACGCCCGGTTTCAACGGCACGAACAGCGAGATCGTCGTCAGATCGAAGCTCACGTTCCATGGACGAAGCAGGCGGTCCATCCCGGTCTGCGGAGTGAAGGGGCTCGGCGCCACCGGGACATCCACCACCGTCGGCAAAGGCTCGGGGGGAACCGGGGCGGAGGGCGCCGTTTGAGCGTTCACGTTCAACGCCGTGAACAGAAGCGCGAAAAGTAGGCTTTTGCGGAACATGAAGGACCTCTTTTAGAAATTGATAAACATCGATGCCGCGATCAGCACGATTCCGAGGAGCGACGCCGCCCACGCCAAACTCCGCACGACCATGATCCCCATCGCGTAGACGGGGAAATAGATCAGCCGCGCCGTGAAGTAAAGAATCGCGCCGAACGCGCTCAAGTTGTCGCCCAGCCCCGACATCTGCACGCAGGCCACGGCGGCGACGAAGAAAGGGAAGGTCTCTAGAAAATTCTGGTGCGCGCGCTTCACCCGCCCCGCGAGACCGGGAAGCGGCTCCGGAGGCACATCACGGTTGGAGAGATTCCAAGCGACCCCGCGGGCCCGGGTCTCGAGCTGGGTGGCCAGCAAAAGTTGCACGATCCCCAGAAAGATCGAGAAGGTCAGCATGTTCAGTTCGGTGGAGACCATCGTGTTTTCCTCTCAAGAATCCAAACTTGCAAAGCCGCGCCACCCGGCGCGACTCCCAAATCTCCACGCTTTAAGGAAATTTAGGCCTTCGCGCGGGTGACGGCGGCCTGCCACTCTTTCAGGCGCACGCTCCGTTGCTTGGCGCTCCACTTCACCTTGAAGTCGCGGTCGATCTTCCAAACCTTGCGGAGCTCCTCCAGGTTTTTCCAGAAACCCGTGCCCAAGCCCGCCAGGAAGACGGCGCCCATCGCGGTCGTTTCGATGTTTTGCGGGCGCTCGACGGTCACGCCCAGCATGTCCGCCTGCATCTGCATGAGCGTGCCGTTCGCGGTCGCGCCGCCGTCGACTTTCAGTGACGGGAGTTTACGCCCCAGATCTTTTTGCATCGCGAGCAGGATCTCGACGTTTTGCATGGCCATACTTTCAAGCGTTGCGCGCGCGAGGTGCGCCTTCGTCGTTCCGCGCGTCAGTCCAGTGATCAGGCCGCGCGCCTCGGGCCACCAGTAGGGCGCGCCCAAACCCGTCAGCGCGGGGACGAACTGCACGCCGAGCGTGTCGTTCACTTCGTTCGCGAGCGCTTCGACCTCGGCCGAAGTTTTGATCAGCCCCAGTCCGTCGCGCAGCCACTGCACGGCCGCGCCGCAGACGAAGGCGCCGCCCTCGAGCGCGTACTGCATTTTCTGACCCGGCAGACGCCACGCGACCGTCGTCAAAAGGCCCGCCTTCGAGGACTTCATTTGCGCGCCGGTATTCATGAGCAGGAAACTTCCGGTCCCGAAGGTGCACTTCGCCTCGCCCGCTTTGAAGCACGCCTGTCCGAAAAGCGCGGACTGCTGATCGCCCGCGATGCCCGCGACGGGAATCCCGTCCGGCAAAAAGCCCACGCCTTTCGTATGACCGAAAACTCCCGAAGAGTCCGCGATCTCGGGCAGGCAGGCTGCCGGGACTTTGAAGAGCTTCAAAAGGTCGTTGTCCCACGCACCCGTTTTGATATTCATGAGCATCGTGCGGCTGGCGTTACTAACGTCCGTCTTGTGGGACGCGCCTTGGGTCAGGCGCCACAGGACGAAGCTGTCCATCGTTCCGGCGAGCGCCGCTCCGCTGGCGGCCTTTTCTTTCAGCCCCGCGACGTTTTCCAGAAGCCACTGCATCTTGGTCGCCGAGAAGTAGGGGTCGATCACGAGTCCGGTTTTGGATTTGATCTTGGGTTTGAGCCCCTTCTTTTTCAATTTTTCGCAAAGATCGGAGGTCCGGCGGTCCTGCCAGACGATGGCGTTGTGAAGGGCGCGGCCGGTTTTCTGATCCCAGAAGACGACCGTTTCGCGTTGGTTCGTGATGCCGATGGCGGCGATCTCGTTGCGGGCGTTGGGGTGCGCCTTGAACATCCGGTCCGCCGCCGTTTCGATCGAGCGCCAGATCTCTTCAAGGTCGTGCTCGACCCAACCGGCCTTCGGGAACTGCTGCGGAAAGTCCTGGCTTTCCGCGGCGACGATCTGCCCCGCGTGGTCGACGAGCAGCACCTGGCTTCCGGTCGTCCCCTGATCGATGGCCATGATGTATTTCGACATGCCCCCTCCTCGTTTCGGTTGGGTGACATCTTCATGAACAGGGCGAAGCGCGGTCAACAAAGTTGTCCCCGTCAGGCCCCCGTGTTAGCGTGACGGTCATGAAGAACTTCTTCGGCAAAACCGGCGAAAAGCTGTTCAAGCTCAAAGAGCTCGATCGCGAGACCCTGACCTACCGGGTTCTGCCGCACCTTTTGATGGAGATCATGCGGAAGTACTTCCGTCTGGAAGTCGAAGGGGCCGAGAATATTCCCCGTCGCGGGGCCGCGATCATCGCGCCGAACCATTCGGGCTATTCGGGTTTCGATGCCCTTTTGCTCGCGCACGTCGTGCACAACCAGGCGAAGCGGATTCCGCGCGTCCTCACCCATCACTTCTGGTTTTTGACGAAAACGACCGCGATTCCCGCGCAGAAGATGGGTTTCACCGAGGCGACCTACGAAAACGGCGTGCAGGCGCTGTCGAAAAACAACGCCATCATCATCTTCCCCGAAGGTGAGCAAGGAAACTTCAAACCCACCAGTCGCGCGTACCAGTTGCAGGACTTCAAGCGCGGCTTCATCCGTATGGCGATCGAAACGCAAAGCCCGATCGTTCCCTGCCTGGTCATCGGCGCGGAAGAGACGCACATCAATTTGTCGCAGCTGAAGTTCACGAAGTTCCTGCGCGGAACGGTTTTGCCCCTGCCGCTGAACGTGATCCCTTTACCGGTGCGGTGGCGGATGAAGTTCTTGACCCCCATCTATCTGCCCTACAAGCCGTCGGCCGTGAACGACCGCGAGCTGATGCACGATATCGCGACCGAGATTCAAGAGCTCATGCAAGACGCCATGAACGATGAGCTCAAAAAACGTGGGAAGATGTTCTTCTAAAGACCCGCGGTGAGCGCGACGAGCGTTTCCTTGATCCAGGTTTCGAGCGTTTCGCCGTTTTCCGCCCGGTAGGCGAACTTCAAGAAGTAACCCCGATTGCGACAGATGTCGCGGCCCTGGTTCGTGACGTAACTCGCGACCCCGATCAGCACCCAACGGTCGTCGATCTTCGTCAACGCCGGTGCGCCCGAATCGCCGTAGCAGATTCCTTTCGAGGCTTGGAAGCTATCAAAATGCATCGCGCTTTCCTCGCGCGGTGAGCGGGTCAACGTCACCTCGCGCAACGGTCCAGCGCCGTGCAGAAGCAGATTGCGCGCCCCCTCCACGACGTCGAGGGTACCGCCCTCGGCGCCGAAGCCGGCGGTCGTGAGCTGAGGCATGGAAACGAAGTCGGGATTGAACGCGCGGAACCCGACCGGCGTCGTCCCCGCCGGAGCGTCTTCGTCGAGCAGGATCAAGGCGACATCGTAGGCCAGACGTTCGCGGTCGCGCGGGTCTTCGCGCAAAAGGTCGTCCCACCGCTTCGGACGGACAATGCCAAGCGCGCGGCGAGTGTGATCGAACGCGACTTGAAGCTTTTCGTTTTCTTCGTTCGCGTAAGCGAATTCGCGCGTGCGAAAACGCAGCTGCGCGGAGTTGACGAACAGTTCGGGCGTATCCATGCAGTGACCGGCGGTCAGGACGACGCGCGGGTGAATCAAAGTACCGGTGCAATGGATCTCGCGGTCGTTCACGCCGATGGATTCGATCGCGACGACAAAATTCAGAAGGTCGCTCCCTTTCTCGACTTCGGTTCCGCCGAAGATCCGCGACGACTGTGCGGGATCAAGCACCACTTCCCCAGGCCCGCGAACGTCCGTCTCTGCGCAGGCCATAAGCCCCGCGAAGGCGAAAAGCAGAAGGAAAGGCCGCCCGGCGGCAATGAGAGTTCTGAGCATCGCCATCGAGTTTCGCAAATTCACGCCCCCAGCGCAGCTGTCAGATCCCCGACGGCGTTTTCTACACGGCCGAACTCACCAGCGATATCAATATCTTACGCTGCATCCGCAAGCCCAAAAGTGGCACCCGCCCCGGGAGGTGAAGGACCATCGGTCCCGGCCCGCGCCGCGGGCGGACCGAGGGCCGGTGATCAATCTGATTCATCACAAACATAGCTCCAATGAAGTAGGCGAATGACCCCGATCCCGCTAAATCCGGACGCATCCGAAGGGGGTTCACGATGTTTGCGAAACTGATGATGGCGACGATGGTAACGGTGACGGGCGTGGCCGCGATGGCCCAAACGAAGGATGAGGGGCCGGCGGCGAAACTCATCAGCGAGCAGAAGATGCGCGTGCTCGTGCAGATCCGTCCCGAGGATTTCAAATGCAAAGAAGCGCATGACGCCGGCTTCGGCCGCTGGGTCCCCGCGCGGATCAGCTTCGGTCCGACCGATGGTGACACGGGCTGGTGGCGCAACAAGATCACCGACTACGACGAGCGCCTGACCCGCATTTCGGTCTTCGCGCGCGAGATCGAGGCGCCCGAAACCTGCGCGGACTACGCCGCGCGCCTCCCCCGCCGCAATGAGTACATGGAATTCACCCGCAAAGTTTGGGGCCAAGCCGGACCGCACTGGCGCGATCAAAACGCCCGCGGCGAAGTCGTCGAGGTCGTCACGATGAAATTAAGTTCGGGACTGGAGCTGCAAGGCCGCAACCTGTGGACGGATTGGATCATCCCGCTCGAGCAGTGGAATCCGAACGTGGATTTCGACAACGGATTGATCAACGAGTTCCAACGGCACGAGCAAAAACTGCGGGTCACCGGTCAAGGCGTCGGCGGCTTCAGCTGCCGCGCGGTCGCGGGCCACGCCGAGATGGTCTACAAACTTCACCGCGAAGACGACACCAACGTCCGCGAACTGCGCCGGATGCACCCGACCCTGCAGGACTGCTGGGATGCGGTCACGACGCTGACCCAGTCGCTCGAGGCGCAGGGCCGCACTTGGCTGAACCTCGAACACGACGTCAAACGCACGCTCTGGACAACGTTCCGTCAGCTGGTCTTCACCTGCGACACGATCCGCGCCGAACGTTTGGAGTTGGAACTCGAAGGTCTGAAATTCGCCGGCACCGCGTTCATCTCGCTGCGCGAGGGTTCGCATGAGTGCCGCCGTTAAGCCGGAGTCGGAAATGTCACTGAGTGAGATTTTGAATCAAAACGCGCCGGGAACACCGGCGCGCGATCTTTCCCCGGACGAGGTCTTCCCCGCCGACGAGGACGCCGAGAAAATCCGCGCCCTCATCCGCCAGATCCTGCCCGACGGGCTTTAGCGCCCGACGACCGCTTTCTACCGACGGAAGGGATTCGGGGCCGAATAGGTCCCGCGTAGCTTCTCGTAAGTCTCCATCAACCACTCGCGATAGTACGAGACGCTCGTGTGGACGACGTAGCTTTTGCAGGTGGTGACGGTGGGATCCCAAACGAACGAGGCGACCCCGATCACCTTCGCGACGCCACCTTCGATGACGACCGCGGGACCGCCGCTGTCACCGCGACAGAGCGAGCCTTCGGATTTCTGATTGAAGATCAAACGGCGCGAAGCCGGATTGTTCATGATGCCCTGATTAGGCACGCGATTTTGCGGGCGCAGCTTCGCGATCCGCAAGTAAGGCTGATCGCCTTCGGCGTCTTCGTAGTCGGTCGTCCGACCGTAACCGGCGCCGAAGATTTCGCGATCGTCATCCAAGCTGGGCAGATCGTTCGCGACGTCCATCGCGCGGGTTTCCCAAGGCGCGTCCGACGACAACTTCACGAGCGCGAGGTCCACGCCCCCGCTGTTCGAGGTCGACCAGTCGGGGTGCAAAATGATCTTTTCGGCCTTACGGATGTTCGTCTGATCTTTCTTCGAAAGCGCGCACAAGGGATCGTTCCCGAAAACGACCGCCAAACGTTCGGCACGCGTCGATTCGAGCCCCCCGTCCACGCAGTGCGCGGCCGTCAGGACGATGTCGCGGCTGATCAGCGTGCCCGTGCACAGCGAAGCGCTGTCGGAGCCTTTCGACAATTGATGAACCAGGAAGACGAGGCTTTTGCTCAGTCGCCCTTGGCTCGTGAGCTTCTGTCCGTTGATGACGCCCGGACCGTCCCATTCACCCTCGGTGCATTGGTAAGGTTTCGGATTCGGTACTTTGTCGGTGTACGACGTTTCCGTCGACCCCAAGTTCACGTGGCAAGCCCCCAGAAAAAGTGGCAATCCCGCGGCAAGCCCCATCATCAACAACTGACGTTTCCCCAAAAAAAACCTCCACACGACATCACTGAAGAAGGCGCAGAGTAAACGATGAAGGCCGTATTTCGACACTGTCAGTTTTCCGACGTGGCCATCTTTTCAACCGAAGGAATTCGGGGGCTTAGATCGCCCTCAGGGCGTTAAACGGAGGCGGCCGATGCTTTCGCCCGACCAATTGGTCAAAGGTTCCGCCTGCCAGGCTTCCAGTTCCGAGCGGAGTGCGGAACTTTCGCTGAAACGACGGCCCATCTCCATGACCGCGAATTCACTCGCGCGGGAGTTGCCGTCCTCCACTTTCAGATAGAAGGACACGCCGTTTTTCAGATTCAGACCGAGGTAATTGCCCTCGGCACCGGTTTTCACGAGCCACTCTCCGCGCGCGACTTGCATGAAGCGCGTGCAGAAGCCCTTCGGTCCGGCCACCATCTCGGGGTAAGCAAGTACGGCGTCCACGACCCGCTGGATACGCGCGTCGGTTTTCACCTGACCCGCGAACGCGGTGGTCAGGCGCAACAGGTTTTCCACGGGGACGAGCGAAGTCGGAATGCCGCAGCCGTCGATCCCCCAAGGCAGGCGGTCCCAATCGATGCCGCTCATCTCGGAGTGCAGACGGCGCAGCTCGACTTGGAGCGGATGGGCGAAGTCGCCGTAGCCCTGGGCGCTCCAGCCGCGCTCGCGACAGACGTGCAAAAAGGCGGTGTGTTTCCCCGAGCAGTTGTTGTGCAGACGGCAGACCGGTTTATCTTCGAGGATCAAGCGGCGCTGTTCATCCGCATCCCGCGGCGTTTGCGGTCCGCAGATGAGATCGTCGTCGTGAAATTTCTCAGCCGCGTGCCAGTCGCGCAGAACGTCCAGATGCAGTCGCGCCGCCCAGTGCGAGCTGGAGGCCAGCGAAAGACGACGACGTTCGCGGTCATTCTGAGGCGCATGCACGTCCGCGAACAGCATCGCCTGCATGGGCTTGATGGCAGAGCGCGGGAACGTCGGACGCGACAGATCGCCGTGCCGCCACAACGCTTGCCCCGAAGTATCGACGGCGATCAGGTGAACCTGATGACGGGACTCGACTTCTTCGCCGCGGAGGACTTCAACGCCCAGAGTTTTCATTTGGATTTGTTGGGATCGTCACGGCCGATCTCTTTGTTGATGTGATCCCAACGGTAAAGGAGCGCCCCGGGTGAATCCGGATTTCGCGAAACGAGCGATTTGATGATGATCGCGGCGATCCCCATCGAAACCGTCAACAGCAGAATGTATTCGAGAATCGCCTGACCTTTAGAGCGGCGCTTCGTGGTGAGCTTCGACGGGCAAAGGCCACTGGGCGAGGCAGTGGGCCGCGCCTTCAAGGACTTCATGGAGTTTTTCGTCTTCGAAGGGTCCATTAATAGCCAGCAGTGTATCCTCACCCCACTGTTCTTCAATCAGAAACTGACGCTTCCCTTCGAAGGACATTTGGAAGGCGTCGGCGCTGGGATACAGCATGATCAGCAGGTTGGTGCCGTGCGCGCGGTGGCAGTTCTTGGCCTTTTCCACCTCGGCCGGGAACTTCTGCTGCAGGCTGAAATAGACCTTCAGCGCGATGTTCTCGTGAACCTGCGCGAAATAGATCCGGAACGGCCCGTCGAAAATTGCCGAGTTAAAAGCCGGGTTGAAATACTTCGAAGTCATCAGTCCTGAGGACGTCATGAGTTCCCCTCCGCCACATCTTCCGTGATGTCTCGAGCCTAAAAAGCAAAATCGAAGTCGCGCAAATGGTATTTAAGATGATTTCAGAAAATTGACATTTTGGCATCGCAGAGCGTCGCAATTGAGAGGTGAGCTTCTTAACCTGATTCTGAAGTCCCCGAGATGACTCCTTAAATGGAAGTCAGACGAGACGTCGACTTTGGACAACGGATCAGGCTCACTTGCCCAGCACTTAAGCCGGTCGCTTGGAATCAAGAATCGATGCGACGCCCTTCACGGAACACCTGCGGCTCAAGTCGAGCCCCCGCCGCGTAGAAGTGATCTGTCGGGGCGGCCCCGGTCGCGAAGAAGTCGGCGTTTTTTCCCGGCTCCAAACTTCCCAAGGAGTCCGACAAACCGAGGGCCGCGGCGGCCCCGAAGGTGAAGGCGCTGAAAACCTCGGGCAAAGTCATCTTCATTTGCAGCCGGGCGAGCAGTCCCACTAACTGGAGATCGAGCGTGGGGCTGGTCCCGGGATTGTGATCGGTCGCGAGCGCCACACGCGCACCGCGATCAATCAGCGCGCGGGCCGGTGGATAGGCGCACTTCATATAGAGGTCCGCCGCCGGCAGAAGAACCGGGGTGATGTTCGTCCGCGCGATCTTCTCGATCAGCGCGTCGTCGATCTGAATCACGTGATCGATGGAAAGCGCGCCGAGCTCAAGCCCCAGCTCACTCCCACCCGACAGCGTGATTTGATCCGCGTGAATCGTGATCTGGAACCCGAGTTCGCGCGCCCGGGCCAAATACGCGCGGCTGTCCGCGGACTCGAAGAATCCTTTTTCGACGAAGATGTCCACCCGGTCCGCCAGCTTTTTCCGACGGATGACCGGCAAAACACTTTCGGCCAGGTACTTCAGATACTCCGGCGTCGTTTTGAATTCGGGAGGGCGCGCGTGCGCCCCCAGAAAGGTCGGAACGATGCGCGCGGGGCCGAGTTCGGCCGCGACCTTCAGGCACTTCACTTCATCTTTCAGGTTGAGCGCATAGCCCGATTTCACTTCGATCGTCGTCACGCCCTGATTCACGAGCTCGCGCACACGCTTTTCGGCCTCGGCGCGCAGTTTCGCGGGCGACGCTTTGCGGGTCTTCGTCATCGTGGAGAGGATGCCTCCCCCCCGCGCCGCGATCTCCTGGTAGCTGACGCCCGAGTTGCGCCACTCGAATTCCTCGGCGCGGTCCCCGGCATAGATCAGATGCGTGTGCGGATCGAGGAACGCGGGATAGACGTTTTGACCTTTCAGATCGACGTCCCGATGTTTCCGGAATTCGCGGGGCAAACGACGCTCCGGCCCGACCCAGCGCACCACTCCCTTGTCCACGACCATAGCGGCCCGAGGGATCGGCGTGAAATCGGCGTCCGTGACCCCGCGGCCGTCTTTGGCCGCGATGTCCTGAAACGTATAAAGCGTTTTGATGCCCCGGAAGATCAAGCGTTCGCTTTCCCTTGGCTCGCGACTTTCTCCTGTGCGGCGGCGATGGCCGCGGCGTCGCCGAGGTAATATTTGCGGATGAAGTTGTTTTTTTCATCCAGCTCGTACACGAGCGGAACCCCCGTGGGGACGTTCACTTCCATGATCTGCTCGGGCGTTAACTTCTCGATGTGCTGAATGAGCGCGCGGAGCGAGTTCCCGTGGGCCGCGACCAGAATTTTGCGACCGGTGTCGAGCTGCGGCAAAATCTCGTTCTGCCAGAGCGGAACGACGCGGGCGACGGTGTCTTTCAATGACTCCCCGGCCGGAAGCTGGCCTTTGCTGACGTTTTGGTACTTCGGATCGAACTGGGGATGGCGGGGATCATCGGTCGAAAGGGCCGGCGGAGGCGTATCGTAGCTCCGACGCCAGATTTTGACCTGCTCTTCACCATGACGGGCCGCGGTCTCGGATTTGTCGAGTCCGGTGAGCGCGCCGTAGTGACGTTCGTTCAGGCGCCACGACTTTTCGACGGGAATCCACAAAAGGTCCATTTCGTCCTGGATCAGCCAAAGGGTGGTGAGCGCACGCCGCAAAACTGAGCAGTACGCCATATCGAAGCGGAAGCCCTCTTTCTTCAGAAGCTTTCCCGCGTCTCGAGCTTCCGCTCGACCTTTTTCGGACAGATCCACGTCCTGCCAACCGGTGAAGCGGTTTTCTTTATTCCACGTACTCTCGCCGTGACGGACGAAGACGATTTGGCGCATGCGAACACTCCCTTTGTCGGTGCTCCGAAATGCTACCTTTTCTAGGAGCTTCGAGCTAGGATTGATGGGCAACTTTATAGAGTGAGAAGACCCTCTTTCCAAGCTTCAATGCAAGCGTCAATGCGAGGCTCAACATGAATTCCCAAACCCCGAAAAATTCCCGCACGGCGGTCAACCGCGACAACGCTCCGTACATCGAGTCGCTGTACCGGCAGTTCCAAACCAATCCCGACTCGGTGTCGCCGGATTGGAAAGCCTTTTTTGAAGGCGTGGACTTCGCCACCGACCGCCCCATGGGACTTTCGGACAAAGAACTCGACGTCTACGGACTGATCAACGCGTACCGCAACTACGGGCACTTCGAGGCGAACACCGATCCGCTCGCGAACTCGTCGAGCCCCTCCGAGCAGCTTTCGCTCTCGCGGTTCAATCTGACCGAAGCGGACCTCGATGCGAAATTCCAAATCGGCGCGGTGATCGGCAAGCCCGACGCCACCCTACGCGACATCATCGCGCACATGCGCGCCTGCTACTGCGGAACCTTGACCGTGCAGGTCGCGGAAGCCCTTCCCGAAGTGCGCAACTGGTTCATCCGCGAGTTCGAGCAGAACCGCGAAGCCTTGAAGTTCACGCCCGAACAAAAAAAGGGAATCTTCCAGACGCTGAACAAAACGGATGTCTTAGAGAAATTCATCCACGCCCGCTACGTCGGCGCGAAACGTTTCTCGGTGGAGGGCGCGGACGCCATGCTGCCCATGCTCGACACCATGGCGACCCACGCCACCGCTCGCGGCGTCGAGGAAATCCTGGTCGCAATGGCGCACCGTGGACGCGTGAACGTGCTCGCTAACTTCATGGGCAAAAAACCCGATTACATTTTCTCGGACTTCAACGGCACCACCGAGACTTCGATCCCGATCGAGGACTACGATGGCGACGTGAAGTACCACATGGGTTACCAGATCGAAAAACCCACGCCCAACGGTCCGATTCAACTGGGCCTCGCTTACAATCCCTCACACTTGGAAGCCGCGAATCCCGTGATCTTGGGAATGGCGCGTGCGGCTCAACGTCGCCGTAAAGACACGAAAGAGCGCAAAAAGGTCGTCCCCGTGTTGATCCACGGTGATGCCGCATTCGCGGGCCAAGGTGTCGTCGCCGAGACCTTCCAGATGTCGCAAGTCAAAGGCTACACCGTCGGCGGAACCATCCACTTGGTGATCGATAACCAAGTCGGTTTCACGACGAGCCCCGAAAACGGTCGTTCGTCGCACTACTGCACGGACATCGCGAAGATTCTCGCGACTCCGGTCATGCACGTGAACGGTGACGACGTCGAAGCCGGTGTCCGCGCCATGGAACTGGCTTTGCGTTTCCGCCAAGAATGGGGCCGCGACATCGTCGTGAACCTGATCTGCTACCGCCGCTTCGGTCACAACGAAGGCGACGAACCCGCATTCACGCAACCGCAGATGTACGACATCATCCGCAAGCACCCGACTCCGCGCGAAGTCTACGCGAAGAAGATCATGCGTGAAAACGTGATCGACCAAGCCTTCGTGGACGGCCAATTCAACGAAGAGATGGATCGCCTGCAGAAGATCTACGAAAATACAAAACAGCAGCCCCCGAAAATCGAACCCTTCAAATTCGAAGGCTTCTGGAAAGGTCTGCGTAAGGCGAAGTCGGACGACTTCGACAAACCGACCGACACGACCTTCCCCATCGAAAAGCTGAAGATGATCGGCAACGTGATCGGCTCCGTGCCCGCGAATTTCACGCCCCATCCGAAACTTCTGAAGCTGCTCGAGACCCGTAAAAAAATGGCGAACGGCGAAGACCCGCTCGACTGGGGTACGGCCGAGCTTCTGGCGTACGGCT
The DNA here is from genome assembly GCA_019637875.1 of Pseudobdellovibrionaceae bacterium. Taxonomy (NCBI): domain Bacteria; kingdom Pseudomonadati; phylum Bdellovibrionota; class Bdellovibrionia; order Bdellovibrionales; family Pseudobdellovibrionaceae; species Pseudobdellovibrionaceae bacterium. Next base: position 102,092 of record JAHBUW010000003.1, read on the forward strand.
CCCTTTTGACCGAAGGCACCAGCGTGCGTCTGACCGGACAAGACTGCGTCCGCGGAACCTTCACTCACCGTCACGCGGCCCTTTACGACGTGAAGACCGGCGAACCCTATGCGGCCCTCGATACCCTCGAAGGCGATAAGGTCGAGTTCTGCGTTTACGACTCGATTCTGTCGGAGTACGCGGTCCTCGGTTTCGAATACGGAAACGCGGTTTGCGATCCGACCTTCCTGACACTCTGGGAAGCGCAGTTCGGCGATTTCGCCAACGGCGCGCAGATCATCATCGATCAGTTCTTGGCTTCGGGTGAATCGAAGTGGCAGCAGATGAACGGCCTCGTTCTGCTTTTGCCCCACGGTTACGAAGGTCAGGGCCCCGAGCACAGCTCGGCCCGCCTTGAGCGCTTCTTGCAGCTCTGCGGTCAGAACAATATGCAGGTCGCGAACTTGACGACGCCCGCGCAGATCTACCACGCGCTTCGCCGTCAGATCCGCCGTCAGTTCCGTAAGCCTTTGGTGATCATGTCGCCGAAATCCCTTCTGCGTCACCCGCGCGCGACTTCGACTTTGGAAGAACTCGCGAAGGGCACCTTCCAAGAAGTGATTCCGGAATCGATCCTGAAAGATCCGAAGAAGGTCGAAACCGTCGCGCTCGTCAGCGGGAAGCTTTATTACGAACTTCTCGAAGAACGCGAAAAGCAAGGCAACGACCGGACGGCGATCGTGCGCGTGGAACAGCTCTACCCGACTCCTTCCAAACAGATCGCGGCGGCGCTGAAACAGTACCCGAATCTGAAGAACTTGGTGTGGGTCCAGGAAGAGCCGAAGAACATGGGCGCTTACCAGTACATCTACTTCCGTCTGTCCGAGCTGCTGATCCGCGAAGGCATGACGAAGTTGGCTCTGCACTATGTTGGCCGTGGCGAACGTTCGTCACCGGCGACCGGTTCGCAGTACCGCCACAAGATCGAACAAGCTGAAATTTTGAAGAACTGTTTTACCATCTAAGTCGGAAGGACGACTGCGGCCCCGCCGCATTCGTCCCCTCAAGGAGAATCATCATGAAAGTCGACGTCAAAGTCCCCCAGGTGGGCGAATCGATCACCGAAGCAACGGTCGGTCAGTGGATGAAAAAAAATGGCGAAGCGGTCAAGCGGAACGAAGTTCTGCTCCTGCTTGAAACCGACAAGGCTTCGGTGGAAGTCGTCGCCGAGAATGACGGTGTTCTGACCATCGCGGTGGAAGCCGGTAAAACCATTCCGATCGGCAGCGTGATCGGCTCCATCGACTCGGACGGAAAGGCGAGCGCGTCGGCCGCTCCCGCCGCGAAGGAAGCGGCTCCCCAGCCCGCGGCTGGCGCTTCGGCGAAATCCGAGCCGCAGCCGGCCGCACCCGTCGCTTCAGGGTCCGCGGTGATCCACCCCGATCTGAAAGGTCACCTGAGCCCCGCGGTTCAGAAGATCGTTTCTGAGCGCGGCCTGGACGCATCGTCGGTGACCGGCACGGGCCGTGACGGCCGCCTGACGAAAGAAGATGTCATGAACGCTCCCGCTGGTGGCGGCGGCGCGGGCACGGAAACCGTGAAACCCGCAACGCAACAGGCTCCCGCGAAGGGCGGAACCACGTCGGCGAAAGGACCGCAGCAGCGCGTCCCCATGACGACCATCCGTAAACGCATCGCCGAGCGCCTCGTCCAGTCGCAGCAGTCGACGGCGACCCTCACGACCTTCAATGAAATCGATATGTCGAAGGTCATGGAGCTGCGGGCGAAGTACAAAGACAAATTCAAAGAGCAGTACGGACTGTCTTTGGGCTTCATGGGCTTCTTCGTGAAGGCCTCGGTCCAAGCGCTGAAGGCCGTTCCTGCCGTGAACGCATTCATCGAAGGCACGGACCTCGTTTACAACAACTACGTGAACGTGGGCGTTGCGGTCGGAACGGAAAAGGGTTTGATCGTCCCCGTCGTGAAAAACGCGCAGGACATGTCGATCGCGCAGATCGAACAGGCGATCCGCGATTACGCATTGAAAGCGCGTGACGGCAAAATCTCGATCGACGATATGAGCGGCGGCACTTTCACCATCTCGAATGGCGGCGTGTACGGTTCGCTGATGTCGACCCCGATCCTGAATCCCCCGCAATCGGGGATCTTGGGCATGCACAAGATCGAAGAGCGCGCGGTCGTCGTGAACGGCAAGATCGAAGTCCGCCCCATGATGTACGTGGCGCTCTCCTACGATCACCGCGTGATCGACGGCAAAGAGGCCGTGACCTTCTTGGTGAAAATCAAAGAAGGCGTCGAGGACCCGGAACGTCTGTTACTGGAAATCTAATACGTCTAATTTGAAGGACTAGAAAATGTCGGAACAACAGTTTGATATCGTCATCATTGGCGGCGGTCCCGGTGGATATACGGGCGCCATCCGCGCGGCGCAGTTGGGTTTCAGCGTCGCGATCGTGGAAAAAGACAAAACTCTCGGCGGCACCTGCCTGAACGTGGGTTGCATTCCTTCGAAGGCCTTGCTCGAAAGTTCGGAGTACTATCACCTGGCCGCGCACGACTTCAAAGCCCACGGGATCGAAACCGGCGGCGTGAAGTTCGACCTCGCGAAAATGATGTCGCGCAAAGAGGGCGTCGTCCGTCAGCTGACGAATGGGGTCGCCTTCTTGATGAAAAAGAACAAAGTCACCCACTTCACCGGCTTCGGCCGCATCGTGAAAGCGGGCGTCGTCGAAGTGACGAACGCCGCGGGCGAGAAACAAACTCTCAATACCAAAAACATCGTCTGCGCGACCGGCTCGGTCGTCGCGGAGCTGCCGGGATTGAAGTTCGACGAGAAAAAGATCGTCTCTTCCACCGGCGCGTTGGAGCTGGATAAAGTTCCCGAGCACCTGATCGTCGTCGGTGGCGGCGTGATCGGCCTCGAGTTGGGTTCGGTCTGGCTGCGCCTGGGCGCGAAGGTCACGGTCGTCGAGTACGCCGAGAACATCTGCCCGTTCCTGGACGCGCAGGTGGGCGCGCAGCTGCGCAAGTCCCTGGAAAAGCAAGGCATGGTCTTCACGACGAAGGCGAAAGTCACCGGCTCGAAGATCAACGGCGACGTCGTGGAGCTGTCCTACGAGGACATGACCGACAATTCGCAAAAGACCCTGCAAGGCAACGTCGTGCTGGTTTCGACCGGTCGTCGCCCCTTCTCGAAGGGCCTGGGCCTGGAAGAGCTCGGCGTCGAGATCGACAAACGCGGCTTCGTGCAGATCGACAAGCACTACCGCACGAATGTTCCCGGCATCTACGCCATCGGTGATCTGGTCCCCGGACCGATGCTCGCGCACAAAGCCGAGGAAGAGGGCGTCGCGGTCGCCGAGATCCTCGCGGGTCAAGCGGGCCACGTGAATTACCACACGGTTCCTTCGGTCATCTACACCTTCCCCGAGGTCGCCTCGGTCGGTTACACCGAGGAAGAGGTGAAGGCGAAGGGCCTCGCGTACAACGCGGGTCAGTTCCCCTTCATGGCGAACGGCCGTGCGAAGGCATTGGGTTTCACCGACGGCTTCGTCAAGATCATCGCGGACGCCAAGTCCGACAAGATCATCGGGGCGCACATCATCGGTCCGCGCGCCTCGGAACTTCTGCACGAGATCGTCGTGGCGATGGAGTTCGGCGGCTCGTCGGAAGACCTCGCCCGCAGCTTCCACGCGCACCCGACCTTGAACGAAGTCGTGCGCGAAGCGGCCCTCGCGGTCACGAAGCGCGCCCGTCAGATGTAGTCGGTTTCGCTCTCGAAATCTCAATCTAAGACGCCGGGCTGGCTTATGGGCCCGGGGATGAACGCCGGGCTGAAAAACAGTTCGGCGTTTTTTTTCGAGTTGTTTCAATTCGCCCCAAAACCGGAATTTCTCGGGCCCCCGTGTGGGCGCGTGGCTACGCTGAATGAATGGGCCTGGCACTTCGGGGATTGATCGCCTTCACGCTGATTTCCACTCTGTTCGCGAGCCGACGGACGCTATCGCCGACGGGTTCGGACGAAGAGCGTATGGCCTACTACTACGCGCTCGTGGTCGAAGCTGCCGGCGCCTACCAACGCGATTTCCGTGCTTTCGATCGCGAGCGCACCGACGTCGCCCGGCAAGCCGCCGAGATTTTGCGACGTCCGCAACAGCTTCGCGCAATGAAGGATCAGGTGCGCCGAAACCCCGACCACGCGTCCGCCGAGCGCCACCTCCTGCGCTCGGAAATTCTGTATCAAGAGCTGAAACTCGCCACCGAGAAGAATCTGTTCCTAGAGAAATTCCCCGCGCTCGGACATGTCTTCACGGGTTACGAGAATCCCTACGGCGAACCCTTCGCGGCCGAGGGCTTGCCGACCGGAGCCGTCCTCGCGACGATGAAATACCAGTCGGGCTATCTGACGCCCTATATGTTGGCCCTGCCCGTGCATTGCGTACGGCCAGACTTTTGGAGCGATGCCAGTTGTATCTACGACGTGCCGCGGGCCTGCCAGGACTTCTACACCAGCCGCGAGCGCCAGCTGACCTACTGGCAGCTCACCGAAGACCTCGCGTTGCGGGAACAGACCACGAATCCCGATGAGGGCGAGATCGATCGCCTCGCGCGGCAGCTAGCGGCCCTCACCCCGAGATCGCGCGAAGCCGCGCGTTTGACGGCGAAGGCCACGCTCGGACTCTGTGGTTTGGCCGCGATGACGGGGCTTGATTTTTCGGCCGAGAAAATTCAGATCACCTACTCCCAATGGCCCGGTTGGACCAACGACATTCCCGACGGTTTCGACGAGGCGCTCGAATACCGGGCCGAGGTCTGCGGGCACTTCTCGGGCGAACGTCGTCTGAACTTGCAATCCTTGATGGTCTCGGAGCTCGCCCCGCACGCATCGATGCGCACGCTGGAGCTTTTCGCGTCGCTCACCGCCTGCGAGAGAAAAGGCGTGGCGAAAGCCAAAGACGTCAATCCGATACCTGAAGACATCGAGCTGCGCCCCTCCCGCAAACCCGCGGCGAGGTAGCCGCTCACTTCTTGAAACGCGACGCGTTTCAAGAAGTGAGCGGCTGGGCGCCCCCGGCTACCTCACGAGACAGAGCGTGAGGCCGCGGATATTTCCGATCTCGAATTGGACGAGGTGCGTGCCCGTGTGGCGGAACTCGATCCAGGTCGAATCCCGATCCCCCAGCTCGATACGCACATCCTCGACGGGACCGAACTGCGGATCGGTCGCGGACTTCGCGCCCCACTTCGAATCTTTGGTGATGACCGCGAACGCCCGGCGCGGCCCGAGATGCGCGGTCTCGAAATCCAGCTCGATCAGATCCGCATTGTAAGAGCCGCGCAGAAACTGGCGACTGACCGTCCGTTTGACCGCTTTCAACCGGCAATCGCGATTCTCGACCCAACGATCGGGCCCGAGCTTGCGCTCCAGATCGATCATCACGGCCGGAGTCACCACCCGCGTCGCCTTCGGTGACGAAGCGACGACTTCAAAAGCCTGAGCCGAAGAGAGAAAAAGAAAAGACCCCACCAAAGACATCAGCAAGTGCTTCATGGTCCAAGACCTCCCAAGCCACCCGCTCATTGTAAAATCAAAGCTTGTGATGACCGCAATCAGAAACGCACAAGGCTTCCATGATTCCCAAAGCAGGAGGAATAAGTTCGAAACTGTCGAGCAAACAGCCGCAAGGTTGCTGCCTCGCCGCACCAATTCCCACTCTAAAACGCAGTAAAAAACACACCAAAAATCCGTGAAGGCCCACCGAAAGGGACCTTCTTGAAACGCGACGCGTTTCAAGAAGGCAGCGGCTACCTCCGGCCTTGCGCCACCGCGATCATGATTTGGAAGAGCATGCGGGCGCCGACGTTGCCGTCCCACTCGTCGCCCTCGGGGGCGGGGGCAACTTCGACGAGATCGCCGCCAACGACTTTGCGGCCCGAGCGGACGACCGCTTGGATCAGGGCCGTGGCTTGCGCCATTTCCAGACCGCCGGGAACGGGCGTTCCGGTGTTGGGGCAGAGCTTGGGATCAAGACCATCGATGTCGAAGCTGATGTAGACCTGCGGTCCGAGCTTCGCGACGATGCGGTCGCAGATCGACTTCCACGATTCCCCCTCGTACTCGGCGTTTTTCAAATCCCAGTCGAAGAAGGTGTGGATGCGGTCGTCGTTTTTGATCAGGTTGATTTCAAATTCCGAAACGTCGCGGATGCCGACTTGGACCAAACGGTCGACGCCTTTCAACTTCAAGACGTTGAACATGATGGAGGCGTGACTCTGTTCGAAGCCTTCGTAAGCGTCGCGGAGATCCGCGTGAGCATCGAAGTGCAGAACGCTCAAGCCCGGAAACTTCGCCGCGTGGGCCTCGATGGGGCCGAGCGGGACGCTGTGGTCCCCGCCCAGAGTCAGCACGGCCTGGCCCTGGTCCAGAAGCTTCGCGACTTCTTTGCGTGACCACTCTTGCAGCTCAACGCCGCCGCGGTTCGCGGCCTCGCGGATCTTCGTCATCTCGGCGGTGCCGCGGTCCTCGCCCTGTTCGAGGGCGCTGATGTACTGCGCGGTCTGCTTACGCAAAGAGGCGCTGCGCTCGCGCCACTGTTCCGGCACCGGGATCGTCCCGATTTTCAACGAGCCCACGTCATCCAGATAAGGCGAGTACAGATCCAGCTGCGTACTGGCGTTCAGGACCGAATCCGGTCCGTCGACCGTGCCCGGGCGGTACGAGGTCGTCACGTCCCACGGAATCGGAAAAACGACGATATCGGCGTCTTTCGCTTCGATGTCCAAACCCAAATAATTGCCATTCTTCAAACCGACATCGCTGACATCGAGGCTCATGCCCGGGGCTCCTGTGTTTTATCATCTTGCAAAAGACGTTGGACGAATCCCGGCAACGCGAACGCCTGCGCGTGGATGCCGTCGTTGTAATAGTTCAATTTCTGCGCGCGCGCGAAAGCGTCGACCGACTGCAAATCGACATCGGCGATGGGGTGGCGTGCGGCCTTCGTTGCCAAATGCACGCTCCACATCCCCGTGGGGTAGGTCGGTGCGAAGAACAGCGCCACGTGCGCACGCTCCGCACCGAAACGCTTTTCCAAAGTCAGGTGCAGATCGCGGAAGGCCTCTTCGTGAAAGAGCGGCGATTCACCCTGCGCGGCCAAAACCCCTTGATCGTTCAAGATGCGGTGACAGTGCGCGAAGAACTCGGCGCTGAAAAGACCCTTCGCCGGCCCCACGGGATCCGAGCCATCGACGATGACGACGTCGTACACACCGGCGGCCGCATCCTGCACGAAGCGGATGCCGTCCTCCAAATGCAATTTCAGTTTCGGCGAAGCGAACCCCTCCGCCATGCGCGGGAAAAAGGTCTTGGCGGCCTCGATGACCTCGCCGTCGATTTCGACCAAGTCGATCCGCTCCAAAGACGCGTAACGGAGAAGCTCGCGCAACGTCCCGCCGTCCCCACCCCCAATCACGAGGGCGCGTTTCGGCGCGCGCAAATTCTGGAGCGCGGGATGCACGAGCATTTCGTGGTAGTGCGATTCGTCGCGCTCGGTGCACATGATGGCGTTGTCCAAAGCCAAAACGCGACCGTACTTTTCGCTTTGGAAAACGCGCACCGTTTGAAAGTCGGATTTTTTCTGGTGCAACATCGCGCCCTGATACTTCAAGGACAGTGCTTGGTGTTCGTCACGGTCCGTAAACCAAACCGAACGCTGGAACACCGGCGCGGGCGCGGCTGCCGCCGCCGGACGCACCGTCTTCGGCGTGAAGTCCGAACGGTTCAGCAGATTCAGCGAACCCCGGTGCATTTCCAGCGCCGAGTGATCCACAGCCTCAAAAATCTTTTTCAGGTAATCGAACGAAATCCAAGGATCGACGCTGTCGCCGCAGGTGAACAGATCCACCGCCGCGTAGCCGTACTCGGGCCAGGTGTGGATCGCCAAGTGGCTTTCCTGGATCACCACGACGCCCGAGACGCCGAAAGGTGAAAAATGGTGGAAGCTCGAATTGACGACGGTCGCGCCGGCCTCACGGGCGGCGTGAACCATGCCCTGCTCGACTTTCGAAACGTCGTCGAGCACTTCCGAATTGCAACCGCTGAATTCAACCAGAATATGGCGTCCGAGTGCGTTCATGCGCATTCGGATAGACGCAAACTAAGTGAGTTTCAAGTCATTCTTCCGAGGGATTTTCCGTCACGGAATCCATGGTCCAAAGCTCGGTCGCGCAGTCGCCCGCAAGCTCTTGAGCGCGCACCCAGGCGAGCCAGGTGGCGACGCGCTCCATCTTGGATTGGGCCGATGGCGTCAGATTTTTCCGAAGATGCCCCGCCCAATTGAACTCGTTTTTCGCGGGTTTCGCGTTCACGCTGGCCGGACGCCGATCTGCCGTTAAAAGCATCGCCCAGGACAACTCTCCGGGCTGAATCCGCGCCGAATCCTCATTGCGCTTTTCGACGAAATTGCGCGCGACTTCGATGGCGCGCGGGGCGTCCTCGAAATACGCGAGCAGATGCGTGAAATAGCGCAGGATCATTCGATCCTCGATGCGGGTGTCGAGTTCAGCCAGATTCGCATCGATCAAAGCGGGTTCCCAAAGATCCGTGATTTCTTGCGTGACCGCTTGGAAACGTTGGGCCGCCGCGAGCAAAACGATCAGCGATTCTTGGGCGGTTTCGGTCGCTCCGCAAGCTTGGGGAGCTTCGGGCGGGGTCGTTTTGTTGAAAAGCGCGCCCAACCGGCGGCACGAGTTCTTGTCGCTCGATTTCAATCGCGCGATCTCCCCGGGCCACTGACTTTGGAAGGCGTTCCAGTCCTGTTCACGCAGAAGCCCCGTGGTCCGCGCGTCGTCGAGCGCCATGAGGGAAAGACGCGGTCCGGTTTGGCTCGCGATCAAAGGCAGAAATTCGCGTTGCGCGATCTCGAAGCAGTCCGTGACGTCGAGCATGACGTTGTAAGTGACGAGGAGCTCTTCATCACGTGCGCAGCTATCCGTTTCCCCGGCGCAAGCGCCTGACGAGATGGACGGCAGCGCCGTGCTCGCGGCGCTCAGGCAGCGCTGCTGCACGTCCCCGCCATGACGGTAACGGGCGGCGCGAAAGATGGGCGGAAAGTCTTTCCAGAGCTTCATGTTGCCGGGCTCGCAGGATGCGGGCGCGCCCTTCCCCCAGAGCTTTTCATCGGTCAGGAAGTTCAAGTTCCAAGACGCCGGCGTCGGTTGACGGTCCGTTCCTGAAAGCGTCAGCGCGTGATAACCGCCGGCCACCAAAATGGACGACGTGACAAAGGCGAAAATAGCCCAGATCGGACGCACGGACATCGCTTCCTCCTAGGCTACTTATCAGGAGAAACGTCTGGAAAATTGAGTCCAATTCCACGCCCGTCTCGGATCGAGACGGGATCTGCAGAAATCCCCGATTCTGCCGATAAGTGAGCTATGACGTTGAAGGCGGGTTCGATTCTGCTGTTGGGGGCATTGCTGGCGCTGCTTGCGGGCTGCGCGCCGCCGATCGTCGAAGACCTGCGTTTTCAAAACGTCCCGCTTTCGAACAAACTTTCGGCGCAAATTTCGAATGGGGGGCAACCCCTGTCCGTGTCACCGACGTTCAAAGTCGTGAACGGGATCATCTCGATGAATAACGGTCAGACCGGATCCTCCAGCCCGTCATTCAAAATGACCGGCGGGATCACCTACGTCCCCGCCCAGTAATTACGGCGACTTTTTCTCGGCCTTCTTTTGGGCCAACCACACTTGATTGTTTTTGTAGAGCTGATTGTTCGGCTCAAGCGTCAACGCCAACGTCAGATGCTGCTGAGCCTTATCGAGCTGATTCGACAAGATGTAAGCCGTCGCGATGTTGTTCTGGGCTTTACCGTAGTCCGCGTCGCTCGCTTTCACGCGGGCCCACACTTCGACGGCGTTCGTGTAATCTTGCAGATTGTAGAACTCAAACCCCATGGCCATGAAGTCGGCCGCGGTCGCATCCTTCTTGTCGAAGAGGGACTTTTTGCGATCGTGCAGACCTTCTTTGGACTCTTTCAGTCGGCCTTCGGTCCACGCCAAATTATTGCGCGCCAGCTGGAAGTTCGGTTCGAGTTCGACCGAGCGACGGCAATGATCGACCGCTTCGCCGTGACGTCCCTGCGCGTTCAATTCCGCGCAGATATTGTTCCAAGCCAGCGGAGAGTTAGGGTTCATGTCCTTCGCCTTCACGTACATCTCCAAGGCTTGATCGCGCATGCCGCGATTGGCGTACTCCAACCCCAAAGAGATGTGGTTCTCGAAGCTCGGCGCCGACTTCAAGTTCGCCTCGGCCGCCGCCAAAGTATCGACCGGCGCCGCGGTTTCGTTTTTCTTCGTGCATGCGGAGTTCACCAACAGCAAGACGCTCGCGCTCAACAACCAGAGTTTCATCTTCTTCATTTTTTACCTCTTGATTCCGAGTCCCAAAAGAACGAACGGACGAATCATCGACCACCAGCCCACGACGGGCTGAATCTTACTGCGCCGTCCTTCGCCCAGATGATCGTAACGGATCGTGACCGGAAGTTCTTTGATCTTCAGTTTCGCCGTCCGCACGGCATGATAATGAATGTAATATTCGAGTTCGTAACGATTCAACCACTCTTGATCGATATCGATGCGCGGGTTCTGCAGAAAGTCGATGCGGTACGCGCGCAGTCCGCAGGTCGCGTCCGTGAACCAACGTCCCAAAAGCACGCTCACGCCCAACGAAAAAACCGGGATCGCGAATTTGCGGAAAGTGGGAAGTCCCGGGCTTTTCCCCAGATCCAGGAAGCGGCTTCCCTGAACGTACTGGACCTCACCGTTTTGGACGGGACCGAAAATTTTCGGAAATTCCGCGGGGACCATTTTGCCGTTGGAAGAGCTGATCAACACCCACTCGCAGCCTTGCGTTGACGCGTGACGAATCCCCGTCCGGATCGCCGCGCCGATGCCTTGATTTTTGCCATGGCGTAGAACGGTGAATCCCAGTCTTTCCGCGACGGCGTCCGATCCGTCCGTCGAGCCGTCATCCACGACGACCATCTGCTCCAGCGGTAATGTCTGTCGGCACTCGTTCAGAAAACGCTCGATCTCTTCGCCTTGATTGTAATTGGCGATGATGACCATACCTTTTTGCGTTTTCTGGGATGCGTTCAAAGAAGACTCCACGGTCGGCTTAAAGAGCGGACTGCAGACCGATGAGCGACGGATCGTTACCGAAAGTTTCAAGGCTCTCGTTCAAGATTTCACGCGCACGCGATTTGTTGCCCGTATTCAAGTGTAAGCGGATCAGCAGAGTCCGAACAAAGAGATTTTTACCTTGAGCCGCCTGATCCGCTTGCTCGGCGTACGGGATCGCCTCGGTCAGGCGACCGCGCGCGAACATGAACTCCGCGTAATACCGGCGGGCGTTGACTCCGGCGAAGTCGGCCTCGATGGCGCGTTTGTACAAGCTCTCGGACAGCTGCTCTTCGCCGCGCGAAACCCCGACCAAAGCCCGATTGATCAGGCAGTAAGAATAGCGCGGTTCGATCGCCAAACACGCATCCAGGATCTGGGCCGCGCGGTCCCACTCGGACCGGTGCATGTAGTTGAGCGCGGCGTTGTTGTGCGCCCGGACCGAGTCCGGATTCTTCGCGATCGTGTCTTCCCACAGATTCACGTTACTGGACCAGGTCACGTTGCGGGCCATCGTCCATCCCGCGTAGCCCACGATCACCAGCACCACGAAGGCCCGTCCCGCGACGCCCTTCTGGCGCAGCCAGTGGATGAGCGGGAACGAAAGCCCCGCGAACCCCAGGTAAGCCAAAAACGCGCGGTGATCGTTGACCGGCTCGGCCAGAACCAAAATCGAAGACGCGGGGGAGATCGCGCCGAAAAACCAGAAAAGGCAAAGCGCCAACAAGGGCGCGCGGCGAATGTAGAAGATCGCGACCGTCAGCAGGATCAAGTTCGCCGCGACCGACAGAATGACGCTCGTATCTCGCCACGAAGTCGCGAAACCGAACTGCAGATTGTCCGCGTTCAAATCGTAGGACACGAAGTACATCGCCATGTAGCGCAGGTAAGCGCGGAACTGGGTCGCGAAATAGATCCAACGATCCATTGAGCCGCGCGCCAAGTCCGAAGTCGGCTCGAACATCGAGACGATCAAGGCGAGCGCCAAGGCCCCGCTGACCACGTAGCCCAAATAAACGCCGAGATCGCGCCAGCCGAACCGCAAACGCCCTTCGCGGTAACGAAGGTAGATCTCGATCAACGGAATCATTCCCAAGATCGTGATGCCTTCCTCTTTCGACATCATCGCGAAGAAAACCCCGACGACCGAAATGACCCAACGCCACCACCGCCCGTCCTCACGGAAACGCAAGTACTGGTACAAACTGAAGGCGACGAACATCCCCGCCATGAGCGTCGAGGTCGCGGCGATGTAAGAGACGACCTGCGTATGGACCGGATTGACCAGGAAGAAAAGCCCCCCCAGAAGAATCACGGCCGCGGGAAGCTCCGGCAAAAGCCTGCGCCAGATCAGGGTGAAGAAGGTCGCGACGAACGAGAAAAACAGGATTTTGAAAGCGTGGAAGGGCCAGGTTTCCCCCTGACCGAGCTGCCAGCTGGTCCAGGTGTACATGGCCTGCATCGGCCGGTAACCCCAGTTGTCGGGACTCGACGAGTAGTAGCGCGCCGACGTCCACAGCTTAAAGAAATTCGCGGGATTCTGGATCGCATCGTTGGACTGCACCGTGTGCGCGTCGTCCAGAATGAAAGGCCCTTGCAACGAGGGCAGATAACATAAAAACGAAAGCCCGAGCGCGCAGAGCCAGAGCTTCAAGTTAAAGCGGGTGAGGTCCGGGGTGGTGAAACGGAAGCTCATGAAGCGCGTTTTTCGAGTCCCCGGACTTTCTCCTGGGCGATCTGTAAGACTTTGGGGTTCAGGTGTTTATGACAGCAAGGACGGATCAGCTCATCCACCCATGAAATCAAAGGCAAAGTCGTTTCGCCGCACGCGCAGATGCGGTGGGTTTGCTCGGCGGGAACGCCGGTCACCAAACAAAATGGCGGAACGTCCTTCGTCACGACGGCGCCCGCGCCGATCATGGCGAACGCGCCGATACGGATTCCGCAGCGGATGATCGCGCCCGCCCCGATGGACGAACCGTCGTCCAAAAAAGTCGAAGTGATTTCCCAGTTGTCGCGGCCCACGCGTGGATGCTGGTCGTTCGTAAATACGACCCCGGGACCGACGAAGCACCAACTGCCGACTTCGACGCCCTTGTAGATGTTCACGCCGTTCTGCACACGGGTACCGGCGCCGACGATCACGTCCGCATCGATGTAAACATCTTTACCAATCGAGACGGAGTGTCCCAGGCGAGCGCCTTGGCGAACATGTGCCAAATGCCACACTTTGACTTCGTCCTCAAGGATCGCGCCCTCTTCCACGAATGCAGATGCATGTACGAATTTGGCCACGAAGCCTCCTGTTACGACATATCCCGTATGATTCAATTTTGCCGGGCGTGACTCGTAATTCACAAGGCCAGTTGCCCTCGCCCTAGGCGGCGGCCCAGTGGGAAGCGCCGAAATTCCGAGCGTAAATCCAATCTTAGCTTCGGGTAGGACCTAGGACTGAATTTTGATTGGGGGATACTCAAAACCCATTTGTATTTTCTATTCTGAATTCCACATGACCCGGATGGCGGCTTGGCTTGGGAGTTTCGTCCCGGCCTTTATTTTGTTTTTTCATTTGTCGGCGCAGGCCGTGACCGAGGACACGCGAAGCATTCGCGTTTCGGTCCCGCGCTCCTCGGCCGACAAATCTTACGACGTCGAATTCTCGACCACCCGTGAGTTCACCGACGGCACCATCGTCCTCAAGAAAACCGGTAAATCGCCTTTTTACCTCGTGCTGGAGCCCGGCGTGTACTACATGCGCTGGCGCGAAGAGAAAACCTCCGGCGCCCCGGGGACGTGGCTTTCGCAAGGGGTCTTCTACCGCAAACACCCGGCCCCCCGCTTCACCGGTTTGAAGTCCTCGTACACCGGCGGTCCCGTCCAAGTGCGGTGGGAGGCGGTCCCCGGCGTGACGTGGTACCTGATCGATCTCGAAGGCCCCGGCGTGAAACTGAAAAACTACGTGCGGGCGCAAGAGATCGTCATGGAAACCCCGGCCGAGGGTAAGTACACGGTGCGGGTCTCGAGCGCGATCTCGGAACAGTTCCCGCCCGACGCCACCGAAATGTCCGAAGACCGGGTGAAAGCTTTCGTCGGCACGACATCGAAAGACAGCACCTTCTTCGTCGGCGCCGCGGCCGAGGTCCACCGCCGCGCGATCAACCAGACTTTTCCTTTGGGACGCATCCCCTTCTCGAAAACGCCTTACACGTTTTCGTGGGAGCCGGTCCCGAAAGGCCGGAGCTATAAAGTCACCTTGTACCAGCAAAAGGACGGCGACTCGTTGATGATCAGCGAGTCCCCGAATGTGACCGCCGCCTTCAGCCAACAGATCGCGGGGGTTTTGAGCGCGGGGGACTACCGCTGGACGGTCGAAACCCAAACCGACGACGCGATCTACTTCGGCGAATCCTCATTCACCGTCGAAGACCCCAAAACCTTCGTGAACGGAACGCAGTTCGCGGTGCACTTGCGCTCGGGACGTTTCAACTACTCGACGTCGCTGGTCGGCGCCGAAACCGCCTTCGGCTCGAACATCAACGGCTTCGACGTCACCTACGCCTACGCGCCGTCGGAATCACGCACTTACGAAATCGCCTATTCGTCGGATTCGATCATCCTGCGGGGTTATCTTTCGAACTTCGAACGCATCACGCTTCAGCAAAAACGCATCGGCAAAATCACCAACGAATCGCACTACAGCCTGAACTGGGGTTACCAGTACGACTCGAGCTTCGAATTTCTGGCGCGGACCAACGCCGAATTCGAAACCGGAAACTCGAAACGCCACGCGATCTCGTTTGGCGGCGAGTACGGAATGCAACTGAATCCGAAAACGGTCCTCGCCTTCGAAGGCGAACTGCAACTGACGTTCATGACCCAGGGTGGAGCGCTCAGCTCCAACACGATGGGCGCAACCATGGGCGGTTATGATTTCGGGATCAAAGCGGTTTATCTGATCGATCACCCGCTCGCGCTGTCCTTGGGCGTGCACTATATGCAGGACGCCTACGGCTACACCGCCGGGAACAACCAGGACGTGAGCATCAAACACAGCCGCCTGCTCGGCAAAGTCGGCTTCGTTTACGTGTTCTGAACACGGACACATTTTGAGACAGGGTTTCCGCGATTCGAGACAAGCCAAGCAACCCTCTGTGAAAAATCCGTAGCCTCCCCTATCATCAAATCTCTTGGTCTCGGGGAAGGGGAAAGACGTGAAACGCAGATTATCGTCCGCGAATGCTCGGTATCTGTTGGTACCCACCCTCCTTCTGACCTGCCTGATCCCGTTTCAAAACTGCGCGGAAGTCAGCTTCGAGCAGGATTCCGCCTCGCTTCAATCCTCACTGGAAGTCGGCCCAGAAGAAGACCATATTCCCGTTGTCCCGGAGATCGTCGCTACGCCAACGCCGAAGCCGGTGACGCCCGTTCCAACGCCGACGCCAAAGCCGCCGAGCGGTCCGTTTGCCTGGAAGACGGGGGCATATGGCGCTTGCGGGGCCGCTTGCGGAAAGGGCCTCCAATTCCGCAATGTCGAATGCCGGGATGAGTCGACTAACCTGCAGGTCGCGGAAACCTACTGCGCTGGCATCGCGAAGCCCGCAGCCCAACTTGCTTGCCAGGTGGCGAACCCCAGCTGCAAGACATGGATCCGCAGCGCGGCCGACTTCATAAACCTGAAGGCCGGTCCCGGCGAATACGCCTGCGTCGAGGACGACATCGACTTCAAAGGCGCCGTCGTCGACGGGCGTTTCGCCACGAATCTTTCGAATCAAACCGTCGACGGCTGCGGGCACACGCTCAAGAACCTCGCGTTCCGTACGCGCGGGTTGTTCGGCGCGATCACCTCGACGACGATCCGACGGCTCACGGTGGTCGACGCCGACGTGAACGTCACGGCGAGCCCGTCCTTCTCTGAAGCCGCGCATTTCGGCACGATCGCCAACACGATCGCCGAGTCGTCACTGGTCGAGGACGTCGAAGTCCGCACGTCGCGAAAATTCCAGGTCAAGATGAACGGCTTCGCGACGTGGTGTGCGGGCATCGTCGGCATCGCATCGGGCGGAACCTTCCGGCGGATCAAGTTCCAAGCGGGCGAAGTGGACTTGCAGTGTTATTTCGCCGGTGGTTTCGCCGGCCGCATTTTCCCGGTCAACTCGTCCGTGAAAGCTTCAGAGATCGGGCTGTCATGGACCCGCCTCTCCTATCTCGGCAGCGGCCACAGCGTATCCGGCGTCGGCATGGTCGACGGAGTTTTCGGCGGATTCGTCGGCCGTTTCTTCGGCTATCACCCCGCCACCGACGAACTGCGATCGATCCAGGTTCACGGGAACGTCCAAATCACCGGCGTCGCCGGCTCGGTCGGCGGGGTCATTGGACAGATCTTTCAGACGGTGATCGAGCACCCGCCTTTACTCCAATCGCTCTCCTACACGGGAACCATCGAACGTCGGCAGTCCTTCTCTTGCGTCGGGCAGAACCCCGGCGTCGGCGGTCTTCTAGGTCATTTCTTTCCGAAGACCGGTACGAATGTCCCGGTGGTGATCCGGCAGTCGTCGTTCACAGGCACCCTCCGCATTCACGAATGCGATCCTCCCATCGGACACTCGGCGCTGACCGCCCAGGGATTCAAGATGAACGCGGGCCTTGGGATCGGCAGCGCGCGCGATCACGAGGACATGATTCAGCTGAAGGATTTCAACTCGGTCGGAAACGTCCTGGTAGAGGTCCCTGGACGAGGCGTGACGACCACGTCCTCGGTCCCCCGCTACCCGGTGATCTGGAAAGTCGGTCCGTAAGCTTCGCCTACAGCCAGAGCGATTTGACGTTGCGTTCGCGGGCCACCGCGATCGCGTCTTCGTAGCCCGCGTCCACGTGGCGGAAGATGCCCATCGCGGGATCCGCCGTCAGCACGCGCTCCAAACGTCGTGCGGCCGCGTCGGTGCCGTCCGCGACGATGACCTGACCCGCATGCTGCGAATAGCCCATCCCCACGCCGCCGCCGTGATGGAGCGAAACCCAGCTCGCGCCGCAAGCGGTGTTCACCATCGCGTTCAAGAGCGGCCAGTCGCTGACCGCATCCGAACCGTCTTTCATCGCTTCGGTTTCGCGGTTGGGCGACGCCACGCTACCGCAGTCCAAGTGATCGCGGCCGATGACGATCGGCGCGCGCACTCGGCCCGACTTTACGAGTGAGTTGAAAAGCAGTCCCGCTTTCGCGCGCTCGCCGTACTCCAACCAGCAGATCCGCGCCGGCAGGCCCTGGAACTTGATCCGCGCTTGGGCCATATCCAGCCAGTGGTGCAGATCACGTTTACCGGGGAAAAGCTCGCGAAGCGCGTCGTCGGTGACCTGGATATCCTTCGGATCACCCGACAGCGCGACCCAACGGAAAGGACCGCTGCCGCGACAGAAAAGCGGACGGATGTACGCGGGCACGAAACCCGGGAAATCGAACGCGTCCTTCACGCCGTGCTCCAGCGCGCGGGCGCGCAGGTTGTTGCCGTAATCGAAAACGATCGCGCCCCGTTTTTTCAGCTCCAGCATGCCGCGCACGTGCTTCGCCATGCTGTCGTAGGTTTTTTCCAAGTAGGCTTTTTGATCGCGTTTGCGGAACTCCGCCGCGCTTTCCACCGAGTAGCCTTCGGGGATGTAACCCACGAGCGGATCGTGCGCCGAAGTCTGATCGGTCACGAGCTCGGGAACCAGGCCCTTCTCCATCAACTCCCAGATGACGGTGGCGGCGTTTCCCTGCAGCGCGATCGAGCGCGCCTGTCCTTCGGCTTTGTACTTCGCGACTTTCGCGAGCGCGTCGTCGAGATCCTTCGCGACCTCGTCGACGTATTTCGTTTCGAGGCGTTTCTGAATGCGCGTGGGATCGACTTCCACCGCCAACACGACGGCACCGGCGAAAACGCCCGCGAGCGGCTGCGCGCCGCCCATGCCGCCCAGGCCCGCGGTGTAGATCAGCTTTCCGCGCAGCGAACCGCCGAAGTGCTGACGGGCCGCCTCGTTGAAAGTTTCGTAAGTGCCTTGGATGATGCCTTGGGTGCCGATGTAGATCCACGAGCCCGCGGTCATCTGCCCGTACATCATCAGACCTTTGCGATCGAGTTCGTTGAAGTGCTCCCAGTTCGCCCAGTGCGGAACCAGATTCGAATTCGCGAGCAGCACCCGGGGCGCGTCCATGTGGGTGCGCACGATGCCGATCGGCTTCCCGCTTTGCACGAGAAGAGTCTCGTCATCGGCGAGCGTTTTCAGCGCGTTCAAAATTTTGTCGAAGGATTCCCAGTTGCGGGCGGCTTTCCCGATCCCCCCGTACACGACGAGGTCTTCGGGTCTTTCGGCGACGGCGGGATCCAGATTGTTCTGGATCATGCGGTAGACCGCTTCTTGAACCCAGCCTTTACAGCTGAGGTTGGTACCGGTGGGGGATTTGACGACTCGGGGTTCCGACATAGCACTCTCCGCAGATAAGAGGCGCTATGATTAGGACGGCAGGCGATTTTGTCAATCGCGAGGCTTAGTAGAAGCTATAGAACGCCCAGATAAAGACGAATCCGGAAAGTCCGACCCCGAAGGCCAAGCGATAAAAATGTTGCACCATGACCAGTCCTCCGCACTCCCGGCCTCGAAAAGCCAAGGGATGCCGTTTTAGGCACCGGGATTGTCAAAAACTTGAACAATCATCCCTCCTCAAGAGGGATTTCGGTCCCGGTGCGACCTTCACGGAGAGTGAATTTCAAAAGCCGGGCCGTACGCCTCGCGTCAGTTTCGGGCGCAGGAAAAGGCCGCCCATCAGCAAAGCGTCGGTCACCAACACGCCCAGATAGAAATTCTCGAGGGACGGCGTGAGCGCCCAGGCGAGCGCGAACTGCGCGCTCCAAAGACCGACGACGCTCGCCGCGAGCTTCCACTCGCCACGACTGACTTCCGTTTGCGTGACCAGAAACAAAAACGTCAGCGTCGAGATATGCAAAACGCCCAAAGCCACCCAGTGCGCGGGCGCGATGCGCGCGGGAAAGAAAAACCAAGCGCCCAACGCGATGAGCGCACCGACCCCGACGACCGGCAAAAAGCGCGCGGGCTGCGTCCGTCCGCCGCCGGCCTGCACTTGTTTGGAAATCAACAGCTGCGCGAAGATCAGAATCAAAAAGAAGAAAGCTTTGTAAACCAAAGCCACGCTACCGAAGCGTCCCAGATCCTCGGGCCCCAAGAGATGCCCGGCCGCCAGCAGATCGAATTGCGGAGCCGCCGCGGTGACGATCGCCAAGAGCAGGCTCGTCGCGAAGACCTCTTTGCGGATGGGGCTCGCCACGTGTTTGGCGTCCGCGTCCTCGCGGTCCACCAGAAACGCGATCCAAAGTCCCGCCGGCACGCCCCAGACGACGCCCGCGTAGACCGCATCGCGCAGCTGCTCCGGGGGCGCGCCGATCCACCACATCACCGCCGGAATGCCGAGCTTCACGACGGCCGCGACCGCGAGCACCACCGAAATCAGGATGAGCCGACCGCGCGCGAGCGCCCGTCCGAACACGATCCCCTGCAGGCAAGCCCAGAACCAGCCGATCGCCGTCACGCCGACCCAGGCCTGCATCGACTGCGCGAAACCCGCGAGGGCGACCGTCAAAAGTAAAATCGGGATCGCCAACCGCGGGCGGAACAAGCGTCGGAACAGGGGCTGCGCGGGACCGTCCAGCGTCGCGAGCGCCTGCACCCAGGTGGCCACGAGCAGCGTCAGCGCGAACTGCGCGAACCACACCGACCACGCGCCGAAGTCCTCCAGACTTAAGATCTGGCGCGCGAGCAGCTGGTAAACGTAGTGAAGCGCGCCGACCCCGGCTTGGATCACGACGAAGATGAAGGACGGGCTCAGCAGCTTCTTCAACACGGAAGACCTCAATATTCGAAAAAGTCGATATTCAGACAACGCACGACTTCGGCTTCACTGGGCGCGACCATTTGCGTGATCCGCGAGATGAACTCGGGCAGCTCTTCGCGGATTTTCTGCGCGACTTCGCTCGACATATTCATCGGGCCCGTGAAGAACAAATTTTGATCGTCGGCGAACACCATTTTCTGGAAGGCCTGGATGCGCCAGTTCTGATGGTGCTTCACCACCAAGAGCGACTTCGCGGGCACATGGGTCCACGCGGGCCCGAAAGCGAGATGCGCGCCTTCACGGATCACGAGGTTCCGCGACAACAGGAACTCCAGGATCTTTTCGACTTGAAAAACCGGAAGGCCCAAACGCTCGGCCAGGTCCGTGGCGCCCTCGTAACGGTGAAGCGCGCACAAATTGCGGATCCCCGCGTACATCCAGCTCGAGTAGTAGATCGCCTTGTCCTCGTCGGACAATTCTTGCCGGTCGTGCAGATCGAGTTTTTTCTCGAGGGAACGGTTCTTCTTCTGCTCGTCGACGATGCGGCGCTTGAGTTTTTCCTTCAGGTTCGCCGAACCCGATTTCTGAAACTCCACCAGCAGCAGAAAAAACTGCGCTTCGTGATCGTCCAGGTGCAAGTAGTCGCAAAGATCCGCGGCCATTTCGAGGCTCAGGTGTTTTTCACCGCGAAAGACCTGACTCATCAGGGTCGTGGAAACGCGAAGGGCCAGGGCCATGCGGCGGTATTCGCCGTGGCCCTGTTTCGGGAGGGATTCGATCCGCTCGTTGACGTAGCGTTTGTAATCCTGAAAGCGGAACACCGGAGTCACCCCTAGAGTTGACCAGGACGTGCGCGTTTCTGTGAACCATTCGTTTCACCCGACGCGACCGAAGTCGGGTTTAAACGATCTGGATGGCACGCGCCTTGGACTAAGGAAGGTCCAGAGGAGCCCCAAATGCGGCGTGTTTGGTTTATGGCTGTCTTTCTTTTGATCGGGTGCGGCCCATCGGGGGCACCGGTGCGTGAAGAGATTCAGGCCGCGACCGCCCGTCCCCCCGTCCCCACGCGCCCGCAGAAAACGCCCGAAACCGCGCCGACCGGTCCCGTCGCCACCCCTGCCGTCCCCGCCCCGACCGACGCGCCCACGGGCACCGACTTCCGCGAGTCCAGCGCGATCGGCGCCGCTTTCGAGATCATCGAACTGAACCGGAGCGAGCTGAGCGACGCCAAGGCCCCCATCGAGAAACTCGCCGCGCGTTTGGAACCCGTTCTTCCCGGTTTCAGCCGTCAGCTCCGCTGGGTGCTGAGCCGCCCCTTCGAAGCCTACCGCGGCTCATTGACCGCGCTTTTACGTGAGGCCCCGCTGAAACTGCTGACCCGCATGGAGCAAACAAAAATGCCGGGCGAAGTTCTGCACCACGAACGCGGATTGATCTTCGCGTACGAAAAATGGGCGAACGAGACGGCCTCGGCCCGCGGTCTACGCGTGATGATCGCGGTGCTCGATCACCTCTTGCAGTTCGAGAGCGGTGAAAAGCTCTATTGCCTGTCCTACAGCGCGAACGAAAAGAACTGCACAGGCGCTTGGGACGTGCACTCGCGGCAGACGAAGCCTTCGAAGTACGCGGCGCTGGCGCCCGTCGCCGAAGCGCTTCTTTCCGGCAACGAAGCTTTCTACACGCCGACGGCGATCATGGAATTTTTGAAACCTTATGGTTTCCAAGCGCCTTACCTGACGCATTCGATCTCCACCGGCGAGTCGGTACTCGCGATGCTCCGCGAACTCGACGGTCAGGCCCTCAGCCCCGTGAAAGTCACCGGCGATCACGAAAAGGACTACGCCGCCGTCACCGAGTGTCGCTTCCGTCTGCAAGCCCAATCGCTGGAAGTCACTCTGGGCGACGCGCGCTGGGATCTGCAATGGTCCTTCAAACCCGAAGAGCGTTTTGAATCCTACCGCGACTCCGAAAAGCCCGAAGTTTACCGCTTCTACGTCCACGGCATGAGCGCGGCCCCGGCCCCCGTCGGCGCTTACGCCGAAATCCAAATCGCCCGTTCTCCCGTAAAATACGTTCGTCTGCAGTTGAACGAGCTCGCGGCGGGCCAAGTGAAGGCGCGCGCGTCGACGATTGAATGCGGAGGAACGCCGTGACGAAGTTCGTAGCGTTTCTTCTGCTTTCCCTCGTGACCCTCGCCGCGTGCACGCCCCGTCAAGACGGCGGTTCGGCCATTCAATCCATCCCGGGTCGCGTGGCCTCGCCCGCACCCGGTCCCGCGACACCTTCAATTCCGGCCACACTGCCCGCCGCGACCGGCCCGGTCACCACCGGCGTGGGCGGTGGCGATTTGGGAGGCGGGAACGGCATTCTCGGCAAACCTTTAGAGACCTACCGCATCCGTATCGACCATACCGAAGAGTTCCGCGACTTCCTGCAACCGGTCTTGATGCGCGTCGAGAAAAAGCTTCCGCTACTCGCCCTCGAGATGTGGCACGTGATCCAACGTCGCGCTTGGTACTTCGTGCCGGTGAAATTGCAAACGCTGCCCGCGGACCTCATCGCGGTGGGTTTCGCGACCGAACAGCTCGCGCTGCAGACCCATCAATCCGTTTGGTTCGACATGGATGAATTCCGCAAGATGGACCGTCGCGCACGGGCGCAGCTGCTGCTTCATGAAGTGGTGATGGGGCTAAAGATCCTGAACTTCTCTTCGTATTCGGATCAGTGCGAAGCGCGGCGGGTCCGCGCGAGCGAAACCATGCAGTGTTCGTACATCGACCGCGTGAAACTTCCCGCCGGTTTCGACGAATTCTTCCGCGCGCAAAAAGTCGAGCTGTCGCGCGCGGATTACGACGCCATCCGTTTCATCACCACGGAACTCTTCGACGGCAAGGAACCCGCGGACAACGCCGCCTTGGTGGATCTGCTCGCGCCCGTGCGCAAATACCCCGCCGACATCGAAATCCAGATGCTCGAGGCGGCGACCCAAGGAACGATCCCTTTGCAAAGTTTGATCGAATCCATGAACTATCTTTTGCGCCAGAACATCACGGGATTTTTCAGCTCGAACCAAGACATCAAACGAGGTCAACGCGCCAACCAGCGCTGCCATCTGGAGCTTTCGTTCGACGAACGTAAAAAAGTCGGCTTGGCCCGCTTGCGCCTGGAACCCTTGGCGGAAAACCTCGCGGAGGAAGTTTACGAATTCCGGATCAAAGACGAAGAGCAGTCGACTCAAGCCGACGACCGCAAATTCTGGATGCAGAATATTCTGGTGGAGGCGAAAGACGAGCCCACGATCGGCGACGAACGTTGGGAGCTGGAAATCTCGCGTTCCATCACGGGCGTGCAGCAGTACTCCTTGTCGCGCTCGAAATACGTCCGCGACCACGGTTTCCAAAAGCAGCTCAACGCGATTCCGAGCTGGTCGCAGGACGGAAGTTTCATCCCGACGCCCACGGGCTTCAAAGCTTCGGGCGTGATGTGCTTCCCGACGCGTAGTCTGTACCTCGAACTCTAAATTAGTTTGCCAAGCCTCGCGACCGCAAGGAGGCTTTGCTCATGAAAGCCTGCATCCCCCTTCTTTGCGTTTCGCTTTTGCTACAAGCTGGTGTCACGGCTTGTGTCACCTCCCCCGTCCGCCGCCAAGAGATCGTGCGCCTGAGCGCCGATCGCCGCTGCGGGGACCTGCTGGATATGGCCGATTGGGACCGCGAGGAAAGCCTGCTCGCCACGACTCAAGAGCTTCTGGAAGCGCGTTGCCATCCCGAGAGCTTGAAACTCGGCGGATTGTTACGCGACCGGTTGCGCGACAAGGATTACTCGGTCACGGCCGAAGCGCTTTCGGTCCTGGGGCCCGAGCAGATGTCGCAAACCTACGTCCTGGAAAGTCACGAGCGCACCTACCTCACTCTCGTGTTGGCCATCAATCACATCGAAATGGGAGATCGCGAGGCCGCGAAGGTCGAACTCCGCCGCGCGACCCAAGAGCTCGACGCCGTTTTGTACAATCACGGTCGCGACGACGCGAGCCACCTGCTGATGGCGGGCCTATGGGAGGACGTGGGCGAGCCCGAGCTCGCGGCGCCCTACTGGCGGCGACTGGGTTTAGAGCAGTTCGCGACCACACGGGATCTCGCGAGTCCATGGCGCATCTACGCCGTGGGTCATCTTCAAGGTTACGACTGGCGGATGGGCGAAGGCGCGGGCGGAGGCATCTACCAGATCACGCCGAAGACCGAGATTCCGAAAAAGTGCGTCTCGGCCACGGGCGCCTTGATCCCCATCGACGATTGGGTGCGCAAGATGGAACTGCGTCACGCGCATGACTATCACCCCCTCTTGAATTTCAAATCCTACATCCGCTTCCCGCTTGGCGTGAGCTACGGCGTCCTGTTAGGGGGCACGGGGTTGGCGGTGGCCATCGGCGGTTGCGCCATGGTCGCGCAGGGGGGAAGCTCCGGCGACGGCTGTCGCGCGGCCTTCGAGGTCGGCGGCGCCCTGATGGCCGAAGCGCCGAACGCGTTCAACTACGCCGCGCAACCGGATCTGCGTCACTGGTCCAAGTCGCCCGTCGCCTTCCTGATCACCCGCAGTCCGTCGCCGGAAACGGAAGTCTGCGCGACCAGCCTTCACCAATCCCCCATCTTGCGCCGATAAAAAAAGCCCCGTGCTTGCGCACGGGGCCTGAAAGCCACGACCGGGGGAGGTGTGACGCTTTATTGACATTCGTTATGGATTCGCGCCGAACAGGAGTAGTTCAGATCGGCGATCACCGCCGCGCGCGTTTTGCGACCGCTCTCCAGCTCCTTAACCCACCACGCGATTTCACTCGTGGCTCCGGACCGGCGCAGATACTTTTTGTAAGCCTGACGGACAAAGTACTCGTCAGAGGCCAGAACGTGCGCCGTGAATTCCGCAACGCTGAGTCCGTTCTTCAAACGCTCCGCCCAGTAGCTCACGCCCTGCACGTCGCTTTGTAAGGAGTCATGATCACGATCAAGGTACTTCACGAAAACCGACACGACCGTCGCAATCGGATTCGCCACGGTCGGGGTCGGGGTCACCACGGGCGGGGTCGTCCCTCCGGTATCCGTGCTGACGACGACCGGCGTGGTCACCACCGGCGTCGCACGGTCGCCACGCAGGATCTGGTTGATGACGTCTTCATCCGGGCAGCCAAAGTTCATATCCGGCGAATAGTTGTAAGGATTCGCGCCGTAACAGTGCTGTCCCGAAGTGTCGCCGGTCAACCACAGACGGAAGGGCATGGTGAAGCCGACACCACGGGCCCGCAGTTTCGCGGCCTGTTCCGTCAAGAAGGCGTGCCGTTGTGCCGTCGTCATCCGGGCGAACTTGTGCGTGTCGTCCTCGAGCACGCTGGCCCAATCGAGCTCCACGATCAGATTGTGCGCGCGATTCACGACCGTTTTATTGTGCAAGATCGCCTGACACGCGGGATAAGTCCCGCTCGCGCAGGGGGACGCATCGGGATCGAGCCCCACGTAGACCGGCCCGACGATGTAATCGAATAGACGAAGGTAATCTTGCGCTTGGTGACCGTTCGGCTGCTGCCCGATCAAGACCATACGCCCCTGCTCACGCGCGTGACGGCGAATTTCCGTCAGGACCGGCGCCAGCTGAAAGCGGGGATCTTGATGTCCCGTCTGTCCGAAAAGGATGTTTGTCACCCCGATGTCGATGGCGCGTTTCGTGACGAACAGAACGTAGCGACGGTACTCTTCCTGGTCGACGTTCGGCACGCAGGTCCCCGCGCCCCAGTGGCCTTCGGTCCCGGGGGAACACATCGCGCGGAAGTTGAAAGGACGGCCATTTTCATCGGCGTAACTTTTCGTCAAAGAGACGGCCTCGGCGATGAAGATACCGTAGTCGTAACTCTTTCCCCGACGTTCGATGCTGTCGATCCGATTTTTGATATGCGCAAAGTTCGGAGGATTGGCCCAGGTTTCGATGGCCCGGGGAAGCGACGCGCACGCGGAACGCGTGAGCAGTTCGTCGTAACTTCCTTCCACGGGGTCGGTCAAAAGGCCGTCGAACATGCAGCCCTGATACTTCAGACGCGCCATCAGATCCGTCGGGTTCGCGGCCGCGGCGTTTTGTTCGCTGAGGCTGCGACGTTGGTAGCCGACGTTGAAATCGACGAACGCGCCCTCACCACCCGTCAGATCGGTGAGCTTCATACCGGGGCCGCAGGCGACCAACAAGAGAGCCGCTCCGTAACCCGCCAGTTTCACGATTGCTTGTTTCATCGAATCCCCCTTTGACGAGATCAGGATCTCGCGAACGGAGGAAGCTTCGAACTTACATCGCGTCGAAGAGCGACTAAAACTTTGACGGTCGAGACCGCGTAAATTAGCCGGCGCGCGCGAGCTTCGTTTTCAATTGATATCGGGTACCGGATCCGGCCCCCGTCTTTATAATCATGTCGTTTTCGACCGCCCAGGTCAGGAACTTTCGCGCGGCCGCCAGCGAGATCTTCAAATGACCGGCGCAGTCCTGCGCGCCGAAGAGCTCTTCGCGCAAATCCCCGCGATGCAGCTGACGGAGCAGTTCTTTGTTCGAGTCGGGATCTTTCTTCTCGTAGGGGACGCGCAAGACCAGCGGCTCGATCATCCGCAATTGGTATCCGTCTTTACCGTGGTCGATCTCGAATCCAAGGCCGTTTTCGCCCGCCCACTTGCGCAGGCGGAAGAGGACCTGGTGGACCCGGTTGGGACTCGAAAAGACGTCGTAGAATTCCCCCGGAAAAAGGGCGTTGAACATGACCCCGACCGGTACGGGTCGGTAAAAGTCGCGCGCCAACGTCGCGAGCGCGCGGTGCAATTTGCTGCCCGCGGGGAACGCATCCGCACCGTCGAGCTTCGCCGCGGTGACGTCGATCACCCGTCCCCCCGGCGTTCCGTAATCGAAGTGCTCGGTCACGATCACGCGGCCCAGATTGCGCTGGGCGATGTCGCGGTAACCTTGCCAAGGCGATCCGAATAGATGGTAGTTGAAAAGCGTTTCTTCGAAATCGAAACGCAGCAAGTTCAGATCCGAGTGACGAACGGCTTCCCAATCGCCGAATTCCACCGCGCGTCCGCGGAACTCCCGCAGCTCACGGGTGTCGCCCGTGCGGCAAGCGCCTAGAACCGCGCGCCATTTCAACGTCGAGAGCTCCGCCACGGTGCCGTCACCGGCCAGAATCCGGTGGGCTTCGTTCAAATCCGCTTCGGCCGCGTCGTAAGCGTTTTCACTCAAGTGAATCTGCGAGCGGATCTCGTAAGCGTTGGCCTGCAGGCGCCGATGGCCTTCACGTCCCGTTTGCTCGATCAGGCGACCGAGCAGCGGCAGCGCCTCGGTGAACGCAACGGTCGTCGTCAGGGCCGCCGCAAGGTTGACCTCGCCGATCAGTTTTTTGTAAGGGTCCAGCTGCTTTTGCACGTAGGACTGGAGCAGCGACACGGATTCGAAGTACTCCCACCGATTGAAGTGGCAAAAGGCTTGGAACAAAAGCGTCTCGGGCACGTCCAGATGGGAAATGCCCTTCAGGATCTTCATCGACTCGTCGATGACCCCGAAGCGCTGAAGTAACACCGCGTATTCGGCGAGTTCGCCTTGGCTGGCGGGCTCGCCCAGACCTTCGCGGGCCTCGTTGATCACGGGGGCCAGAAGGCGCATCGCCATCTCATTCAGGGCCACCCGACGGCACAGATTCGCCAGCGGCAACCGGTATTCGCGCGGGACCTGCGCGCTATTGATCCCCGCCAGGCGTTCCTTCACGGACGCGACTTGGCCGGCGCGGATTCCCGCGTCGCATTCTTGTATGAGTTGAGGATCGAAATTCGCCATCTGTCTCGCTTTGGGACGTTCCGCACGCCCTGACGTTTTCTCATCGGCCAAAGGGCGAGTGTGCTTTAAAATAGAGCCATGGGGATTCGGGGACACAGCTTCCGCGTCGTGGGGACCGTGCTCGCACTGATGTGCGCGGCGCTCGTCTTTCAGAATTGCGGTGGCAAAGGCCTGGCCCAACTCGATCTCGCCGATTTCAAACTCGATGTCAGCGGCTCCACTCAAGGTAACGGCAGCGGTTACGACGGCAAACTTTACGTGCACGTCGCGACCAACGCCTGCGCCGACACCTTGGGCTTCGACCGCGCGATCGCGGGCCGCAACGGCAAGTTCTACCTGACCCGCGACAACTGCTTGGATATCGCCACGACCGAGCAACCCGAAGTTCAAGTCGACACCAACGCCGCGAACCCCACGCGCATCTACTACCAAGGGCAGATCTTCGTCGAACACCTCGATCTGATCGGTGCGCTGGAGGTTTCGGGCTCGGGCTTTGTCTCGTCGGGATCGCTTTGGAAAATCGCTAACGGCCAACTGAGGTCCGAAGGCAAGTACGTCGGGCGTTACGACGCCGAGGGACGCCCCTTGTGGTCCCGGCGTTACCAGTTCGAAGCACATGATCTCTATCAACTCGGATACTCTTACATGCGTCCTTCGCGCGACGGCGGGATGATCCTGAGCGGAGGCTACGGCGACGGCCGCTATCCCGCTTCCGCAGAACACGCGACCACATGGCTTGCACGTTTAGACGTTGACGGGAACATCGTCTGGAACAAACGGATCGACCAAGCGAACTCGAAGGCGATTCGGTTCCGTGGACTTACGGTGGACGCGAGCGACAATACGTACGCGCTCCTCGCCTACGAGCGAGAAGGGACAACGTCCGCGGTGATCGTGGCGAAGTTCGGTCCGTCGGGCCAGATCCTTTTCTCCCGCACGATTCCGGGTGACGCGCGTTCCATTCATATTTCGCCCTCCGGAGGACTTTTCGTGCTGACCTTCGTGAACGGTGACGCGAACGTGCTGCGGTTCAGTTCCACGGGGCAAAGCATCTACTCTCGGGCCTATCCGGGACTCGCGACCTCGGCGCTCTACGGCGAATCCCGTTTGTTCTTCGCCAACGACGATACGGTCTTCGTGGGTGGCAACAAGCTCGTGCCGGCCCCCGAGTATCCCCTTCACAAATTGGGTCACGGCCGGATTCTGGAGCTGAGCGCGAACGGCGATATCAAATCTGCGCTCCGCTTCGCCACAGAAAAGCCCTTGAGCGGTCCCCCGCTCGTCACCGCCGACGGCGGCTTCATCTTCTCGGAGTCGAGTATGAACGCGCTGACCTTCGCGCGCTATCGCCGCGACTTTTCGCAGGAGTGGGTCTTACGTAAGGACGAAACCGATGGCTACCGAGCGCCCTCGATTGGACGCCTTATGGACGGACGCTTCATGTTCCTGCAAAGGAAGAGCTCGTCGCTGTCAATGTACTCGGCCGACCTGCTTTCACCGCTCGACATCAAGCGTCCCGAACTCAGCTGTCCCCAGTGCGTGACGGGCACGATGCCCGACTTCATTCCCGCTACCGATATGGACGCCGCGACGGAAGGCGCGGAACTCGGCGCCCATACCGGTCTGACCGCCACCGACTTCCCGGCGGTCCGCTTCGAGCCGATTCAGCACTACCTGCCGTTCGAACTCAACCTCCAGTAACGTTTTTCGGCACCCCTCTTTGTCTCAATTACAGAAAACTGGCACGACCGATGCTCTACCTCTGAGTTGATGAGGTAGGTCATGAACTTTGTAGTTATTGGTGTGCTTTCCAGTGTCGTTCTTTTGGCCGGTTGCACGCAAAACGAGTCACGTCGCACCCAAACGCCCGCCGCCCCCGCGGCCGTGGGCCCGGATATGCCAAAACCTGAAGAGGTCGTGAAAGGCAAAGCACTTCCTCCCGAGGTGAACCTGGGCGCCGGTGATGTCCAAACCCAATATGGACGGACCGCCCTTCCCGAAGGCTCCTTAAGTGTCGAGCCCCCGCGCGATGAAACGAACCTTCCCGTCGGCTCGACGAATGTGGCGATCCCCGCCGTTCCGGCCGTGACCCGCGTGGAAGATCCCGCGACCATGGCGAACCCGCCCGCGGATTTGCGACTGCAGCCCTCGCGTCCGGTTGAAATCGTCGATGCCTCGCCCGACTTCCCCGAAGATATGCCCCGCCCCGCGGTGACTGCTCCCTCGGGCGTCCGCCCGGCCACGGCGGTGACCGGAGTGACCGCGAGCACCGCGGCCTTCCGGCCCGTGCCCCCGCCTTCGGTCGAAGATCAAGTCGAAGCCGAAGCGACTCCCGCCACCCCCGAACAACGCCGCGGCCAAGAGCAGCGCTTCCGCCCCATGCCCAAAGATGACGTCGCGGTCGCGCCGACCGGCGCGCGGACAGAAACCGCGCCCACCGGCCCCGCGCAGAGCGTGAATCGCGACACGCACACGACCACCGTCGTCGTCGTTGCCGCGACCGGCGTGACCGGCCCCACCGGTCGCGATGGACAAGTCGCACGCCCGGCCGTCACCGCGAGCACCAGCGTGACCGAGGCGCCCACGAAATTCGAAGTGAAAGACTATAAGGTCATCGAGTCGAAAGCCTACAGCGTCATCTTGAAGCCGATGCTGCAGAAAATCCGCGTGATGAACGCGGCCACCGCCGATCGTCTCGAGAAAAAACTCAAAGAGCTGAAGTTGCGCACTTACAACGCCGCGGACGCCGACATCTGGAAGCACTTCCAGGCCGATGTTTTGGTCGCGGGCTTCCGTTTGCCCGAGCAGACCGAATATCGTTTAGTGCAACTGAAAGACGCCGTTTTGATCCCCGCGAAAGACATGGCGACCGATGAAAGCGCCGCGCGCTGGATTCTGGAATCCGTGCTGTTCCGTATGGCTTACGAAACCGCGCAGAAAAAAGATATGAGCTTCATGTCTTCCGTGACGGGCTTGGCCCACTCGGTGGCCGACAGCTTCATCAAGTCGCGCGACAAACTGAAGAAACGCCAAGTCTATGAGTACCTGCGCCACGCGCAAGTGTCCGTGGACGAATGGACGTTCGAGCAACTGAACGCGATCGAAGCGTCCAGCGCGATCCTGCGCCTGTCGCTGCGTGAGTACACCGTCACCATGGCGCAACCGACCGACGCGTTCGACGTCCGTACGCTGGACGCCAGCAATCCGCGCGACGAAAACTGCCGCGTGAACATCACGTACCACGGCATCGAAAAAGGCGTGCTCGTGCAGGTTTCCGAGCCCCAGTGGCGCGAATTCGAATTCACGTTCGACGTGCAAAGCAAAGAAATGTATCCGCTGCGTCCCTCGCTCGCGGGCGACGACTTCCTGGATCTCGAGATCATCAAGAAACAGGCGGATAAAACCTCTTTGCGTTTGACCGTTCGTTTCAAGGTGCAGGCTCCCGGTTCGGAAACCGAGCGCATCGCCGATCACATGGTCCTCGAGAAACTTCCGGAAAAAGGGAAGGCCGAGAAAATCCTGATGTGCCGGATCGTGCCCTGGCCGGACGTTCCGCCCCGCGCGCGCACCGAAGAAGAAAAACCCGTCACCGCTCCGACGGGTTCAACGACCGTCCGCGGTCAAGAGCAGCGCTTCCGCCCCATGCCCGCGAACACCGGCGCCCAAACCCTGACGGCCCCCACCGGTAGCAAGACTCTGGTGTCGCCCACGGGCGCCAAAAATCTCGTCGCGCCGACAGGCGCGCAAAAACTAGTTGCGCCGACAGGCGCGAAAAAACCCGTGACGGCGTCGACCGCAGTCTCGGGGAAGCTGGCGCCTTCGACTCGCTAATCGATTAGAATTCCAGAGGACCGACCGCCGACTCCACGGCCGCGATCAGCTCGCGGCTTTGGATCATTTCGCGGATCGCGGTCACGTCGTCCGCGAAGATGCGGTCCGTGGGCGCGAAGGGCACCTTTTTGCGGATCGCCGTGTGCAACGCCTCGACCGCTTTGGAGCTCTTCAGCGGACGCACCAAATCCACCGCTTGTGAACCCGAAAGCAGCTCCATCGCGATGACGTTGCGGACGTTGTCGATCACGCGCACGAGTTTGCGCGCGGCGATCGTCCCCATGCTCACGTGATCTTCCTTGTCGGCCGAAGTCGGAATGCTGTCGACGCTCGCCGGATGGGCCAGGACTTTGTTTTCGCTGACCAGCGACGCCGCCGCCACCTGCACGATCATGTGTCCCGAATTCAATCCACCGTTCGGCGCCAGGAACGCCGGCAAACCCGACATCGCCGGATTGATGAGCTTCGAGATCCGCTGCTCGCTGATGGACGCCATCGCGGAAAGCACGATGGCCGCGTAGTCCAGCGAGAAAGCCACGGGCATCCCGTGGAAGTTGCCGCAAGACAGGATCTTCTCACCTTCGGTGAAGACGAGCGGATTGTCGGTGGAAGAGTTCGCTTCGGTCTCAAGTACCGACCACGTATGACGAAGGCCGTCCTTCACCGCGCCGTGCACCGCGGGCATACAGCGAAGCGAGTACGCGTCCTGCACGCGATTGCAATCGCGGTGGCTTTCCGCGATCTCGGAGGTTTCGCTCAGGAGCGTACGCAAGTTTTTCGCCGTGCGGATTTCCCCCGTGTGCGGGCGCGCGGCCGAGATCAAAGGATCAAAGGCATTGCGCGAACCGAGCAGTCCTTCCAGCGACTGCGCGCCCGCGGCATCCGCCAGCCAGGCGAGGTCGCGCGCATCGTAAAGCGCCAGCATACCCACCGCGGTCATCACCTGACAGCCGTTGATCAGCGACAGGCCTTCTTTGAACTGCAAAACCAAAGGCTGCAGCGACTTTTCGCTCAAGACCTTTTTCATCGGCGCCTGCGCAGAGCCGTTCCACGCGGGGCCCTCGCCCATCAAACCCAAAGCCAAGTGGGAAAGCGGAGCCAAATCGCCGCTCGCGCCCACCGAACCTTGGCCGGGGATCACGGGCAAGCAGTCCGCGTTCAAAAACTCCAGGATCTTGTCGATGACTTCGGGGCGCACGCCGCTGTGACCGCGTGCCAGAGTGTTCGCCCGCAGGATCATGATCGCGCGGGTCTGCTCGGGCGTGAAGGGTTCGCCGATGCCGGCCGAGTGACTGCGGATCAGATTGCGCTGAAGCTCTTCGATCTCGGCGTCACTGATGCGGACCGAGCTGAAGGCGCCGAAGCCCGTGTTGACGCCGTAGATGGCTTCGCCGGTACGGATCTTTTCCGAGATCATCGCGCGCGACGCGAGGACTTTTTCGCGGGCGGCGGGGGCCAAACGGAACTGCGTTCCGCCTTGCGACCAGGCTTTGATGTTTTCGACCGTGACGCCTTCTCCGGCAATGTCTACCCACGATTTCATAGGTCTTGTCCTCTCTGGAAAAGACCCGTTGTCCGGTGGAAGGGCGCGCGAGTCAATGCCCGCGCGGGCTGTCGAGGCCTTCGACAAAGGCCTGATTTCGTTTGGGAGTTCGACGGCCCCGCGCCGAAGAACATTTGCACAAAAAGGCCATCGGTGTCGCATTTAGAGAAGCCGGGATCAATTGGGACCGCCCCCGCGAAAATCCGCCGTCCGGACGCCCCCACGCTCGGGAAAGCGCGACCGGGGCTTTAAACTTAAAAGACATGTCGCAAAGGAAGCCCATGAGAACCTTGATCCTGCCCCTCGTCCTCGCCCTGCCCGCTTTCACTCACGCTCAATCTTGGAACGCCGCCCGCCTGCCTGCGGACGACGCGCTCGCCGTCACGGCGGAATTCACCGGCGACGCCGCGAAGGGGGAGTCCGGCCCCTGTCCGCCCCAGCCCCAGCAGACGGCCGAGGAAAAACCGACCGAAACGCCTACGGAAGCGCATCCGCAAAGCGACGTCTTCCAGAAGCCGAGCCCCCGCATTCCGGCGAGCCTCGATCCCCGCGCGGAGGTCGAACCCGAACTCAGCGAATCCGAAAGATTCGAGCAGGTCTACCAAGAGATCGAACAGAGTTTCCGCGCGCGCGGCACCAGTCCGCAGCTCTTGAAGTCGCTGATGAACGCGTTGAAGCAACCCATCCGCGAGGCCACCCGCAGTCCCGCCAGCGAAGCGAATGTGGTGGACGTCCGCCGCATCGACGAAGTCATGCGTCGCTACATCGATGCCCAAGACGAAGAGGACTAGCGCCCAGCTCTAACGAATTTTAAGGAGTTCGATCCCGGCCTGAATGCCGCCGGGATATTTGAAGACCGCGTTGCCGGCCACCAGGACGTCGGCCGACTTGCACTGATCGCGCGTGGCTTCACTCACGCCGCCGTCCACTTCGATCCAGACTTTCAAACCGCGACGGTCGATCTCTGCCCGGAGGTGATCCATCTTCGGCACCTGATCGGTCATGAATTTCTGACCGCCGAAACCGGGCTCGACGGTCATGACCAGCACCAGATCCACCTGATCCAGGTAAGGTAGCACCGCTTCTAAAGGCGTGCGCGGCCGCAAGGTGATCCCCGCTTTGGCGCCCAGTTCGCGAATCCGCTTCAGCGTCGGCCCCACCTGATCGGTGGCTTCGACGTGAATGGTGACGATGTCGGCGCCGGACTTCACGAACTCTTCGACGTAACGTTCGGGCTTATCGATCATCAAGTGAACGTCCAGCGGCAGCGGCGAGATTTTCTTCAAGGCCGCGACGACGCCCATGCCGATCGTCAGGTTGGGCACGAAGTTTCCGTCCATGACGTCCACATGGACCCAGTCCGCGCCCGACTCGGCCAGACGTTTCACCTCGGCTTCGAGGTTCGCGAAGTCCGCCGACAGAATGCTGGGCGAGATGAGCGGCTTTTCGATCCGGCGGTAATCGACACGAGCGTCAGGCAAAGAGGTCTCCTTCACTCAGATTCGCGGACTTCAGAAATTCCGAAATCGGCATACGGTTACGGGATTCGGGCTGAACTTCCAAAAGCGACAGCGCGCCGTCGCTCGTCTGGATGATGAGCTGCTCGCGATCGACGACCGCGACATGGCCCGCCGGAACGTTGAAATTTTCCGCGAGCGGTTTTACGCGATGAAGTTTGAGTTTCTTGTCGCGGAAAGGCACCCAGATCCCGGGACCGAATACGAAGGCCCGGCTGCGATTGAAAATCAAACGCGCGGGCGACGTCCAATCCTGACGAGCCTCGAGGTTGTCGATTTTTTTCGCGTAGGTCGCGAGCTCGTGATTCTGCGGAATTCCCGCGAGATTCCCGCGGATGAAGTCCATGAGTTCAATATGCAGCAGATCCGCGCCCAAAACTCCCATCTGATCGTAGACGTCCTGCGCGCTCATCTCGTCGGTCACCTTCAGGCGACGGATACCGAGCAGATCCCCCGCATCCAGCTTCTTCACGACTTTCTGAAGGGCTACGCCCGTTTCGGTTTCCCCGGCTTCGAGGCTGCGCTGAATGGGCGCGGCCCCGCGCCAGCGCGGCAGAATCGAGGCGTGGACGTTGACCGCGCCGAAACGGAAAAGCTCTAAAAACTTCGTCGACAGGATTTGCCCGAAGGCCACGACGACCGCGATCTCGGCGCTCCAGCTTTCGATCTCCTGAAGGATCACGTCTTGATTGATATTGTCGGGTGAAATCACGCGCAGGTCGTGCGCCAGCGCCAGGCTTTTCACCGGCGAAGGTGTCAGCATCAGTTTGCGCCCGGCGGGACGGTCGGGTTGGGTCACGACGCCCACGATCTCGAAGTGATCGTCGTTCAGCATCGCCTTCAGACAGGTGACCGCGATCTCTGGAGTGCCGAGGAAACAAACGCGTACGCGGCTCATTCAATTATCTCCGCGAAGGAACTTTGTCGTCGTCGACTTCCAGTTCCGCTTTTTTCTTTTCAGGATAGCCGTGCTTCTTGATCTGATTTTTGATCTTGTTCGATTTGATGAAGCTGATGCGGTCGATGAAGAGCGTTCCCTCAAGATGGTCCATCTCGTGCTGGATGACGATCGCGAGCAGACCATCGGTCCGCAGACGCTTCGTTTCGCCCTTCAGGGTTTCGTACTCGAGCTCCACGATCAGCGCGCGCTCGACCGTGTCGTAGAACGTGGGCACCGACAGGCAGCCCTCGTCGTAGGTGGTCTTGCCCTCTTTCTTTACGATGCGCGGATTCAAAATCACGAGGGGCTGCCCGATCTGGCGCTCCAACTCGGTCATCTCTTCGGGAACGAACTGACCGTTTTCATCTTTAGGACGGCAGTCGATCACGAGCATCTGTTTCAGCACGCCGACCTGAGGGGCCGCGAGGCCGATGCCGTGCTCGGCGTACATCGTCTCCAGCATATCGCTGGCGAGTTGTTGCAGCTCGGGGCCGAACTCGGTGATGGGTTCGGACTTTTCGCGCAGACGCGGATCGGGGAATTTCAGGATTTCCAGAATCATAGAGCCACCTTTGACACTAGATTCTATATTGAAATCAAGGATTTGTCATGGGCTCGCGCGGATTTAGCGTTTGAGTCTGCGGAACAGAAAAAACGCCAATCCGAGGCTGAGCAGATTCGGGGTCCAGGCCGCCGCAACGGGCGGAATTTGCCCGTAATTGCCCAGCGTTAGCGCCGCCGAGTACGCGGTCCAATAAAGCGCCACCAATCCCAAACAAATCCCGACATTCAGCATGATGCCGCCCGAACGGGCTTTCCCCACCGCGAACGGAATGCCCAAAAGCGACATGACGAAGGCCGAAAAGGCGAAGCCGTATTTCGAATAATAGTCGACCTCGTACCGAAGGGTATCGAGCCCCGCCTCTTTATTGCGTTTGATGAACTCGGACAGCTCCTTCAGCGAGAGGATGTCCGAGGTATTCGCCGAAGAGCTCAGGTCCTTCGCGTCCTCGCCCATCAAAATCGTTTTCTCATTGAACGTGCTCGACAGCGGAAAACTCGAGTCTTCCGAAAACAGCGTCACCGTGCCTTTGTGCAAAAGCCACTGGCTGCCCTTCATGTCGACCTCGTCCGCGCTGATCATCTGGAGCAGATCCCAGTTCGGATTGAAGAAGTAAAGCGTCAGCCCCTGCGCGCGTTGGGCCTGTTCGTTCAGGGTCTTGATGTTGAAGATCATGTCTTTCGAGCGGTACCAGATCCGGTCCGTCTTCACGATCGAATAGAGGCCCGGGTTCTTGCGGATCTCGTGGTAAAAAACGAAGTTCTTCTGCTTCGCGAAACCGGGAAGGACCTGGTCGGCCATCACGAAGACGAGCCCGCAATTCAACACGATCCACACCAGCATGGGGGCCGCGATGCGGAACAGACTCATGCCGCAACTGAACAGGGCCGTCAGCTCGTTCCCGCGCTGCAGGGTCGACAGTGTCATGATCGACGCGAGCAGCGAGGCCACGGGAATCATCCGGTAAACGATCTCGGGCACCGAATAGCCATAATACCGAAGGAGCGTGCCGCCCGCCGTTTCGGGGTAGGAAACCATGACCGACATCGCATCCACGGCGACGAAAAGTGTGACGAAAACGAGGAGCCCCCCGATCAGGTAACTCCAGAAAAATCCTGAGATATAACGGTCAATGCGGTTCACCGGATTCAGTTGACTCGATAAAAAGCGTCCTGTTAACTCGAATTATGGCGTTACGCGTCCTGTTGGCGGATGAAAGTGCGACGATCAAAAAAGTGATCCAGCTCGCGCTCCAAGATTTTGGAGTCGAGGTGAAATCCGTCCCGGTGGGCACCGACGTGCTGGCCGTCGCGAAAAGCTTCATGCCGGACATCGTTTTTGCCGACGTTCTGCTCACCAAACGCAACGGTTACGAGGTCTGCGCCGACCTGAAGAACGACGCCGAGCTTGAGGTCGTCCCCGTCGTTCTGATGTGGAGCGGCTTTATGGAGCTCGATCAGGGCAAAGTCCTTTCCAGCCGCGTCGATCGCAGCCTGGAAAAACCCTTCGACGCCGATCACCTGCGCAATCTGGTGAAAGAGCTCGTCCCCCGGCTGCAAGCCAACATGATCAGCAACTACCTGCAGTTCCCCGAGCGTCCCGAATTCATGGATGATCAGGCCGGAGCTTACGCTGAAGCCGATCAAGCCGCCGTCGAAGAGGCCGTCGCGCAAGATCCCTTCGCTCATCCGGACGACGGAGAAGAGCACGAGGCGGAAGAGTTCAAGCATGTGCCGCTGCCCCGCCGCCGCGAGCCCGGCACCGCCGCACGGGAGTTCCAATCGCCGCGCGAAGCGGGCGACGAATGGTCGCAGGCGGATCTCGCGAAATTCCGCGTGGGCACCAACGGCGCCTCGGATGAAATCCCGCTTCCCGAAATCGACGAGGACGTGAACGACTCGGCGGTCGTTTGGTCCTCGACCGGCGAAGAGGTTTCGATCCACAACTTCGACCGTGCCGGCGTCGCGGACGCGAAATCGGGACTGACCCGCACGGGCAAACGCCAAGCCCCTGCCGTGAATGAAGGCAGCCGCTCGCGCATCAGTCTGGGGACAAGTGCCGGCATCCCGAATCTGCCCGAATCTTCGTCTCACGACGCACACCTTAACGTTCCTAATCTCGACTACGAACGCGCCGAGCAGATCCTGCGCGAGCAATCGCGCGACGTACTGGAAACCATTGCCTGGCGCATCCTTCCGGACGTTGTCGAGCGCGTTGTGCGCGAAGAGTTGCAAAAACTCTTGAAGGATTCCGAACGTCTTGATGAAATCTGAGCCGCTCTAAAAACCCCGGGCTTCCGCCCGCGGCATTGAACTCCGGAGGCTCACCTTGAACATCAAAGATCTTATTCGCGCCGCCGTGACCGAAGACATGCCCGCGGGCGATTTGACGACCGATAGCCTCGCGCTGTCCCCCCGGATCGGACGCGCGCGCCTGATCGCCAAGCAAGATCTTTCCCTTTCGGGCTCTCCCGCATTCGAGCAGAGCGTGCACTTCCTCGAGCCCAACGCCAAAATCAAATGGCACTTCGAAGAGGGCGATGCCATCTTGAATCGCCAGATCATCTGCACGATCCACGGCGACCTCGTCCAGATCCTGAAGGCCGAGCGCGTGGCGCTGAACTTTCTGATGCACTTCACGGGCATCGCGACCCTGACCCGTGAATTCGTGAAAAGGATCGACGGCACAACGACGCGCATCCTCGACACGCGCAAAACCACGCCCGGCTACCGCGGCCTTGAGAAGAAGGCCGTCGTCCACGGCGGGGGCATGAATCACCGCTTGAATCTGAGCCACGCGATCCTCGTGAAGGACAACCACATCGCCGTCATGGGGGGCATCCGCGCCGCGGTTGAACGTATCCGTGAGCACTCGAATGCGCCCATCGAAGTTGAAGCCAGCACGCTGGAAGATGTCCAAGAGGCGGTGGAGTTGAAAGTCGCGCGCATCCTGCTCGACAACATGGACAACGATCTGCTCGCGCAGGCCTTGAAAATCATCCCGGCCTCGATCGAAACCGAAGCCAGCGGCAACATGACGCTCGATCGCGTCGGCTCGGTCGCGAAGCTCGGCGTGCAGTTCATTTCCGTCGGCGCTTTGACCCACTCCGCGCCCTCGGCGGACATGAGCCTCCTCTTCGACTGGGACTCAGCCGTCCGCGACTCGGCCGAGCGGGGCCGTCCGTGAGTTTCTCGGTCTTCGTCGCGACCCAGAACTGGGCCCACACCTCGCAGATCGCGGCGCACAGCCAACCTTCGGTCACGAGCACGAACGATTGGGCGAAAGAGTCCGCGTTTCGCGCCGGTCAAGCGGACTTCGAGGTCTTCATCGCCGATCACCAAAGTGCGGGCCGCGGCCGCGGCGCGAACATCTGGCAAGATGCGGCTCCGGGCGATCTTTTGCTGTCGAGCTGGAGCTTTCAGCTGTCGGCGCCGCCGCAACCCGTGCTGGCTCCCGCCTTGGGACTTTCGCTGTTTCGCGCGATGGTGACCACCTGGCCCGATCTGCCGTTTTCGCTCAAAGCCCCGAACGATCTTTACCTCGGCGACAAAAAACTCGCGGGCATCCTGCTCGAAAACGTCCAGCAGGGCGACAAGACCCGTTTGATTTTCGGCTTGGGTCTGAACGTCTTCAACAAGCCCGATCTACCCACGGCGACCTGCTTGGCCGAGGGATTGAGTCTCGACCGGGTGAACGAGCTGGGTTGGAATTTGTTCTTGGACCGCCTGTGGCTCGAGCTCGTTTCCGCGCTCCGTGAAACCAAGGCGACCTTAAGCCCGAACCAGTGCGCGTCTTTGCGTTACGCGCTCAACCGCAATCCGAATTTGACCGCTCCCTACGATGCTGTTACCCCCGAGGGCAGCCTGATCGTCGCCGGTGGCGAAAAGATCGACTGGTCGACGCTTTAGAGCGTTTTCCTCAGGAGAGTGACATGGCCCTGACTTATACGCCGTCCCCCGACTTGGGACAGACTTGTCCCGACTTCAACTTGCCCGCGACCGATGGCCGCATCTACGGCAAAAAAGATCTCGCGCCGGGACGGCCGTTTCTGGTCATGTTCATCTGCAATCATTGCCCCTACGTCAAAGCGATCGAGGATCGACTCATCACCCTGGGCCGCGATCTGCAGGCGCTGAACGTCCCGGTGGTCGCGATTTCGGCGAACGACGCCAACCGCTATGCGGAGGACTCGTTCGACAGCATGAAAGCGCGCGCCGAGCTGAAGAGCTACACTTTCCCTTACCTCTACGATGAAAACCAAAGCGTCGCGAAAAGTTTCGGCGCGGTCTGCACGCCGGACTATTTCATGTACGACGGCGACGGCAAACTCGCCTACCGCGGGCGTCTGGACGACTCGTGGAAAGAGGCCGACAAAGTCACCGTGCGCGAGCTGTATGAAGCCGCGAAACTTCTGGCGGCGGGCCAGCCCGCACCCGTGAATCAAACTCCGTCGATGGGCTGCTCCATCAAGTGGAAAGAGTAAATCGATGTTGCGCGCCACCTTCCTGGGACTGTTCACGGGCCTGATCGCCTTCGTCATCTACGTCGCCTACTACACCGGTTACTTCAAAGCCGTGACGCTCACCGAAGGCCCGGCGGGTCCGTT
Source organism: Pseudobdellovibrionaceae bacterium (assembly GCA_019637875.1). Taxonomy (NCBI): domain Bacteria; kingdom Pseudomonadati; phylum Bdellovibrionota; class Bdellovibrionia; order Bdellovibrionales; family Pseudobdellovibrionaceae; species Pseudobdellovibrionaceae bacterium. Next base: position 143,004 of record JAHBUW010000003.1, read on the forward strand.
CCGCCTGCTCGGCAAAGAGCACGTCGGCCCCTATCACAAAATCGTGCCGATCATCGAAGAAGTCGAAGCCTTCGCCAAAGAGAAGGGCCTGGACTGCACGCGCAGCTTCGGTCTGTACCTCGACGATCCGAAAGCGACCGAAGAAATTCGCCTGCGCTCGCGCGGTGGCTGCGTCCTTCCCGCAGAGGCGTCCCTCGACGGCGTGACCCTACCCGAAGGCGTGGCGCTGACCGAGTACCCGGCGGGCGATTTCGTGATCGCGCACTTCGACGGCTCCCCCGGCATCGGCCCGTTCAAGGCGTACCCGGCGGCCATGGAGCGCATTCAGGAAAAACGCTACGCCTTCGAAGGCTGGAACGTCCTCGAAATCTACGAGGTCGGCGGCCCCAAGGACGTCAAGACCATCTACTACTTCCCGCTGCTGGGCGGCCTACAGGCTTTGCCGGAGTAAGCGATGCGCGCGGTTTGGCTGTCGCTGATTTTCCTTTTCAGTTTTTCCGCGCACGCCACCCTTCCCATAGAGGCGATCTTGGACGTGGCGTACACGAACCGCGATCCGCACGATGACGATTTTGAAAGCGCCTGGCTTTTGACCTCGGCCCTCGCGGACGAAGTTCGCCCGGTTTACACCGTGAACGAAGCCCGTCACGGACGGAACGCGACCGGCAATCCCGCGGCCTCGAAACTGCCCGCAAACGCCGAAAGCCTCTACGGCGAGACTCTGCCTTTCCGTGATGGCTCCGGACGAATCACCTGGTGGGCCGTCGAAAATCGCGACGAGCGCTGCGTATATCACCGCTACCAAGGCACGAACGGCGAGGTCCACTGGAACGGCGCCAGTCGTCGTTTAGGCGGCGGCATGATGATCCGGATGGGCGACATCCCTCGCACCGTGCGCACGTTACTTTCGGCCTACGCTCGCTGCCGCAACACCTAGGCGTCCAGTTCGTCAGAGACTTGTCTCAAGACGAAACGATCCGCATCCAGAAAGTCCGTATTTTCTCCGACGAGAAGACGTGATCCGTATCCTCTTTTTCATTCTCATTTTCACGACCGGCGCATGGGCGCACGCGTGGACCTACACCGAATATCCCGAACTCCGTTCGGTCGATCGCGCCGTGCCCGCCCCCGTTCCCCGTTTGAAATCGATCTCGCTACGACCTCTGCGCGCGCCGGATGCGCCGACCCACCGGGGTTGGAAAGTCGAACAGGTCTACGTCTCGCCGGGACTCGAACGCCGTATCTTCGTGAAAGAGAACGTCGGCCTCAGCTCCCGCAAACCCCTCGGCTCATGGCTCAAGCTCGCGCGCGGCTACGTGTTGCACATTCCCCACCGCGGAAAAATCGTCGCCTACTACACCGAAGGCTTCACCGCCCTGGAGCGCACCGAAATTCAGAAAAGCGTGATCGTTGCGAAGTCCGCGCATCTCATGTGGAGCGCGCTGATCGCGCCCGCCCGCGCCGAACTCGCCGCGCCGGACGGTCCCGAATCGACGGTCCCCGCGGCGGACTGCGCGGGCGACATTTCGCAAAGCCGCGCCTGCCTTCTGGAGCGCGCCCGCCAGAATCCACGTCCCGCCACACGCGCGGCACGCTCGAAAAACTCGGCGTCGGTGGCCGGCCCCGACTACTGGTCTTGCGCGGGCCAGATGCTCGACGGCGCCTGGGAAGCCACCGTCGGCAGCGTGATCGGCGCCGCCGAATACGTCTGGTCGTGGTTCAAAGATCCGGGCGAGGCCTGGAGCGAAACCTCCAAGAGCTTCGAAGAATCCGTCGACTTCGTGCTGAACTTCCGCGAACGCATCGCCGAATCCGTGGAAGGTTTCATGGAGCTTGATCCCGAGATCCGCGACGAACTCATCTGCAACCTCCTGGGACAGATCGGCACCGCGGGACTCATGACCGCGGCGATCAGCTGGACCGGCGTGGGCGCGGCGGCCGGCACCGCCCGCGTCGTGGAGATGGTCAAATCCTTCATCGGCAAAGTGAAGCCCGCCATGCGGGGGCTGAGCGCGCTCTCCAAACTGAAGGGCTCCGTCGACCTCCGCGCGGACAACGTCCGTAAGTACCTGCGCTCGCTCGTTCGTGGCGAGGCCGATCCTTCGAAGGTCCGCGTGATCGAAGCCGCCGCCGAGTCGCACCCTTCGCTGGTGCCCCGCATTCTCGACAATATGGAATGTCTTCCCGGGAAAAACGCCGTCGACCGCTCGATCAGCGTGAAGTCCGCGAACACCGGCCCCTCCTGCGGGGGAATCGACGACGTTCTCATTTCGGCCCTGGAGAGAAGTGACGGCAAAAGTCCGCGTTTCGAACGCGCCATGGCCGAAGTCATCGACGTGAGCGACACGCCCCGGCCGCGCTACACCGTCAACGACCGCCGCCACGGTGACAACGCGGACGGCAACCCCGCGGCCTCAAGACTTCCGCCGAACGCGATGGAGCTTTACCGGCAATCCGTGCCCTACCGTGACGGCAGTGGACGCATCAACTGGTGGTCCGTCGAAAAGCGCGGCAACCGTTGCGTCTATCACCGTTTCCAAGGCACGAACAACGAAGTCCACTGGAACGGTTCGACCGAGTCCACCCATGCGGGCGGCCTGACGACCAAAATGAGCGACGTCCCCGAATCGATCAAATCGGTTCTCAGCACCTTCGCGCAATGTCGGAATTAATTTGAACGGTGGATCTCAGTTTGGGACGTGGGCGGCGTCGCGCCCAAAGCTTCGAAAGCCGAAAGGCAAAGCGCCCAGGACAAGATCAGGAAGAACAGGCCAACTTTGCTTCGAGTGCTCTTCATGCGTCGTGGTCCCTCGATCCTTAGCTTATGATGATTCGGTCACAATCTCAGTGAACTTCAGCTTATTTAGCAAATCTTGAACTCTCCGTTTCACTCGCAGGCGACGACAAAAATTTCGACAACCCTCTTGGGGTAGACGGCGCCGGAAAATTGACAAAAAAAGGACTCCTTGCGGAGTCCTTTTTCGTTAACCTTTGTGATTGGCCGCTTAGGCGTCCGACTGGCTTACTGGCTCGTACGCTTACGCGTCCGACTGGCTTACTGGCTCGGCCGCTTAGGCGTCCGAGCGTGCCAGACGATCCAGAACGAAGGGCAGGATGCCGCCGGACTGGAAGTACTTGAGTTCGTTCGGCGTATCGATGCGACACTGCGCTTGGATCTCGCGGTTGCCTTTGGGCGAGCGGACCTGCAGCGTGACCATCTGTTTCTCTTTCACGGTGTCCATGTTCGGGAAATCGATTTCCTCTTCCCCGGTCAGGCCCAGTGAATCGACCGTCACGCCCGCGGGCAACTGCAACGGCAGGACGCCCATCCCGACGAGGTTCGAACGGTGGATCCGCTCGAAGCTTTCGGCGACGACCGCGCGCACGCCCAGCAGACGCGTCCCTTTGGCCGCCCAGTCACGCGACGAACCCGAACCGTACTCTTTCCCGCCAAAGATCACGAGCGGCGTGTTCGTCTTTTCGTAGGCGATGGCCGCATCGTAAATCGTGGTTTCGGTGCCCGACGGGAACATCTTGGTGAAGCCCCCCTCGCGGTTGACGAGTTTGTTCTTGATCCGCACGTTCGCGAAAGTTCCGCGCATCATGACTTCGTGGTTTCCGCGGCGCGAGCCGTAGGAATTGAAGTCCACCGGCGCGACCTTGTGCTCTTGCAGGTAAAGACCCGCCGGAGATTTCGCGCTGATGTTCCCCGCCGGCGAGATGTGATCGGTCGTGATCGAGTCGCCGAAGACGGCAAGCAAACGCGCGCCTTTCACGACCGGATCCTGCTCGGCCAACGAAGGATCGAGGAACGGGGGCTGACGGATGTAGGTCGAAGTATTGTCCCAGGCGTAAGTGTCGCCGGCGGGAACTTGCGTCGCCTGCCAGTTCTTGTCGCCCTTGAAGACGTCCGAGTAGACCTCTTCGAAACGTTTTTGGGTCACGTACTTGCTGACGATGCCTTCCAGTTCGGCCTGATCGGGCCAGATGTCCTTCAGGTAAACGGGCTGACCGTCGGTGCCGATGCCCAAAGGATCGGTCGCGAGGTTCACGTTCACGTTCCCCGCGATGGCCGCGGCGACCACGAGCAGCGGCGACGCCAGCCAGTTCGTCATGATCGAGGGATGGATCCGCGCTTCGAAGTTCCGGTTCCCCGAAAGGACCGAAGCCGTCGCGATGCCGTGGGTGTCGATCGCCTTTTGGATGTCGTCCGCCAAGGGGCCCGAGTTTCCGATACACACCGAGCAGCCGAAGCCCGCGATGTTGAAGCCCAATTTATCCAGGTCCGGTTGCAGGCCCGAAGCCGCGATGTACTCGCGGACCGCGACCGAGCCGGGCGCGAACGAGGTCTTCACCCAGGGCTTCGCCTTCAGACCTTTTTTGACCGCGTTGCGCGCGAGCAAAGCCGCGCCCAACATCAGCGTGGGGTTCGAGGTGTTCGTGCACGAGGTGATCGCCGCCATGGTGATCGAACCTTGCACGAGGTTGTACGGCGTGCCGTCGGCCGCTTTCAAAGGAGCCGCCGCGCCGAGAGGGCCTAAATCCTTATCGGGATGGAAGGCCTCCATCTCGTAGGCGATGCCCTTCATGCTTTCGGACATCTGCGACCATTCTTCCAAACGATCTTTCGAGAACTGCGCGAGGGGCTCTTGATAACGGTTCAGCAGATATTTACGGAACGCGCCGCGGACGTTGCCGAGAGTGACACGGTCCTGGGGACGCGACGGGCCCGACATCGAAGGCTCGACGGTCGCCATGTCCAGGTGCAGGGTATCGGCGAAAGTGGCCGCGTTATTGTACGCTTCCCACATGCCTTGCTCTTTGTAGTAGGCCTCGGTGCGCGCCGCTTTTTCGGGACGGCCGGTGATTTTCAAATAATCGATCACTTTCGAATCCACGGGCACGATCCCGATGGTCGCACCGTACTCGGGCGACATATTCGCCAGGGTCGCGCGGTCCGCGATCGAGAGCGAAGCGACGCCCTCTCCGAAGTACTCGACGAATTTGCCGACGACGCCGCGTTTACGCAGCATCTGGGTCGCGGTCAAAACCAGGTCCGTCGCCGTCACGCCGGGCTTGAGTTTGCCTTTCAGCTCGAAGCCGATGACCTGGGGAATCAGCATGGTGCAAGGCTGACCCAGCATCGCCGCTTCCGCCTCGATCCCACCCACGCCCCAACCGACGACGCCCAGGCCGTTGATCATGGTCGTGTGCGAATCGGTACCGACGAGGGTGTCGGGATAGACGTAATCGTTTTCGCGCGTCGCTTTGGTGTGACCCTTCGACGACATCGCGACGTGGGACAGGTGCTCGAGGTTCACCTGGTGGCAGATCCCGGTCGCCGGAGGAACGACGCGGAAATTGTTGAACGCCTTTTGCCCCCACTTCAGGAACTGGTAACGCTCGCCATTCCGTTGGAACTCCAGACGCAGGTTCGTGTCGAACGAATCCGACTTTCCGGCCGAGTCCATCTGCACCGAGTGATCGATGACCAGATCGACGGGACGAAGCGGATTCACTTTTTTCGGATCGCCCGAGCGTGCGGCCATCGCGTTCCGCATCGCCGCCAGATCGGCCACGACGGGGACGCCCGTGAAATCCTGAAGCAGAACGCGCGCGGGCGTGAACTGAATTTCGTACTCGGATTCGGCCTTCGGATCTTGTTTCAACAGCGCGAGGATGTCGTCTTTGCGAACGGCCTCACCGTCTTCGTGGCGGAGTAAATTTTCGATGAGAACTTTGGTGGAGTACGGAAACTTCGCCAAAGAAATTCCGGTGCTCGCCTCCAGCTTTTTCAGCGAGTGGTAGTGGTAGGTTTTCCCATCGATCGTCATCGTGGTGAGCGTCTTGAAAGAGTCCATCATGACCTCGCTCGGTACTTGAGCAGATAAGTGTCTGAAATTGTGGGTTAATCCCGCTGAATCTCAGTTGGTTTGCAAACCCCCTGAATGTAAGAGACAAAGGGGTTTTTGTCGACGCTCGCTGCGTAAAAATCATCGACTCGGACGGACGAAACGATTACACAGGCTCAAATCTGAATTAGGCCGCGCGCCGGAGAAGATTTAGGATGCCCGCCATGACCACATACGCCCTTATTTTTGCATTGATTCTCGGGACTTCGGCAACTCTGCCCGCTTATGCCGAGACCACCGCGGCGGACGATGTCGTCCTGAAAACTCTGAAGCGCGAGCTGCGTAAAGCTCAAAAGAGCTGCCCCAAACTCGATTGCCCCAGCCAAAGTCTCCAAGTCGTGCCTCTCACCAGTGCACAGGTCCGCGAGCTCGGGACCGAACGTCGCGCCCGTCTGCGCCAGGTGACGAAGGCGATGGCCCTGGATCTTTGGCCCGACACCGTGCTCGAAGGCCCCTACCAGGTGCAGTTCCGCATGCGTCTGGATCACATCGAATTCCTCACCCGAAACGGTGAGCAGATCGGTTACCGCCTCAGCTTCTCGGATAAAGCGTGGAATACCGACGACTGTCGTCCGAAAACTTCGAATACGCAAAACCAACTGAAAGATTGCGAAACCGGTCGCGTGCATGACGCGGGTTTCGTGCTGAACGATTTGAAAACCACGACCCGCGACGAAGGCGTGAATCCCACCTACATCGCGGACCCGCCCGCACGCCGCCCGGCCCAAGCGGATCTGTCTCTCAATCCCGCGAAACGTAAAGCGCTCTCGAGCTACGCACGGGTCAATCTCCCGCTGACGAACCCCACCTGCGACGCCCGCGCGGTGAAAGAAACGATCGCCCGTCACCAATCGCAAATCGTGGATCTGATCTACGACGAGCGGGGCCTATGGATCTGCGACGATCACGAACGTTCGGCGAATTGTTACGAGGAAAGCTCGCTGGCGATTCTGCTGGGACAACTCGAGCCGGTGGAAAACCTCTTCGGGCCGAGCCAAAGCTACCGCACCGATCCGAACTATGCGCTCTGCGAGCGCAACGACAACTGCCTCGTGCGCCTGCGCTTCACGTGCATGCAACCCGAACTGGCCGTCGAACTCGAGTAATCGTCAATCTGGATAACGGGACGACTGGGCGCCGTGATTCGTCGCGGCCTCGGTCGCGTTGATCCCATGATCGTAGATCCGCAAATCCCCGATCGAGCCCGCCCACTCGGTCCCGCCGGACACGGCGCCCGCGTTGATCCGCGCGCCGACGCCCAAGGCGGCGCTTCCGCCATTCAGGGTGACTCCCGAGGTGGCGAGGTTACAGACCTCCGCGCCGTCCAACTGCAAACGTAGATTCTGCGTCGAGTTTTCGAAGCTCGCGATCAGGTGCGCCCATTTCCCCGTCGTGATCGCCGCGGACGAATAACAATGCGCGAGCGAACGCGCGCTGTAGTGGGCCAAAATCCGCGCGTCGGACAGCGCCGCTCCGTAGGTCGCGACCTCGTCGATACGGCCCGGGAAGCGGCGGTCCGCGTAGGCTTCGTGATCGCCGACGCGGAAGTTCGCGGACGCCGCCGCCGTATAGCTCGGCGAGAACGACGAGTAATCCACGCAACCGTCTTCCACCCCATTCACGTACACGAAAAGTCCGTAGTTGAGCGCGGTCGAACACTGCACGTTCTTCTTCACGACCGCGATATGATAATACTGCCCCGGCGAAAGCACGGTCGCGCCGGTCGCCGTTTTCCAACCGCTCCCGATGTAGGCCGAGAACGCGACTTGCGCTCCCGCGGTGACCTCGACCCGGTAGCCCGCGCTCCCCGTCGCTTTCGCCATGATCGTGCGCGAAGTGGAAAGCCCCGCCGTGGACGGCAAGTAGATCCAGGCCTCGGCGGTGAATTCGTCGGCAATGTCGTTCGTCAGGCCGAAGTCCGCCCAACCGCTCGAGCCGTTGAACTCGACCGCTTTGTCCGAGCTCGCGAGCGCGCCCGCGCGACCATAGGTCACGCCGCTGGCCGTGTAGGTTCCCGTCGCCGAGCCGATCGTGGGCGTCACCGTCGTGCCCGAGGATTCGTTCATCCGGTAGTAGTTCGTCGGCGAATCCGCCGCGACGACCTCGTTGTAAATGGAGCTCGTCCCCGTGCGCACTTCCCAGCGCCCCGAGCCGTCGCTGGCGATCTTCACGCTCAAACCGTTCGCGCCGCTGGCGTTGCCGATCAAGGTCCGTCCCGCCGTCACCGCCGAAGGACGCGCCCACAGTTCATATCCCAGTGACGAGAGCGAGTTGAAGCTCGTTCCGCCGTTCGCCCCATCCCCCGAACCGTCGAAGGTCAGACGGTAGGGCCCCGTGGTCCCGTTCGAAATCGTGGTATTGCCGTCGCCCATCCAGCCGCTGGAGGTCGTATTGTAAGCGAAACCGAGGAGCGCCAAATCCGCGGCGCCACCGGGCGCGACGTCGATCCAAGAGTTCACTTGCGGACTCGTGTTCGTGCCCGGGATCATCTTCAGTCCATCTGCCGAGGCGAGCGCCGGTACGTACTCCGAATAGGGCGTGCGCGCCAAGAACTGCGCGCGGCCGTTCGTGGTGACGTTCACCGCGTCCGCCGACACCCCGAGCGTCAGTCGCGACAGTCCCGGCGAGGCCGACTTCACGGTGAAGCTGTAAGCCCCCGATCCATCCGTCGTGCCGCCGTTCGTAGCGGTGATCACGTCGCTTCCGCCACGCGATGAACTCAACCCGAGCGACTTCTGCGGCAGCGGCGTGCCCGCGGCGTTTTTCAGAACCCCGCTGAAAGTCAAAAGCGCCGCGCCGTCGGCGGCCAGGCTCACGCGGTCTTGCGTCCACGAGCTTTGCGCCGCCGAGACTTTGAAGTCATCGAAAACTCCCGTCACCGCGGGCGCGATGGTCACCGCCGGGGACGACACGCTCGCCGTAAGAGAGCTCGTTCCGGCCGTGAGTGAACTCACGGTAAAACTGACGTCCCCGCCCACGCCGCTCGTGGACGGCGTCGTCAAGATCGTATCCAGCCCCCCGCGATCGCTCGCGAGCGCCACCGATTTTCCCGCCACGGGATTTCCGTACGCATCCCGTAAAGTCACCGAAACCGTATACGTGTCGGTGCCGTTCGACCACTTCGGTCCACCGGAGATCGCGATGTCCGAAGCGGCGATGGGCGCACCGGCGACGATGTTGAACGCGTTCGACGAAACCGCATTCAGACCCGCGCCCGTGGCCGTCAGAATTTTTCCCGTGCCCATGGCGTCGACGTGCAGTCCCGAGAACGTCGCGACACCCGAAACCGCGGTGACGCTCGCGACGCCGCCCAGGGTGCCCGAGCCGGTCGTGAGCGCAAGGTCGACCACCGCGCTTTCGCCCGTGGCGACGTTCCCGTAGGCGTCGCGGATCTCGAGTCGCGGTTGCGTCGTCCACGCCAGGCCCGCGGTTCCCCCGCTCGGCTGCGCGGTGAAGATCAGATCGACGCCGGCCCCCGGCTGTACGACGAAGCTTCCGCTATTTTGCGTGAGCGCGGAGGCGCCGCCCGAGCCCGACAGATCCGCCTTCGTGAAGCGGATCGTTTTCGCGCCCACGCTCGTCGCCGCGAGGTTCGTGTAGGTCACGACGCCCGCCGAAGCGGTCGCCGTCAATTGCCCCGACAAACTCGGCGTCCCCGTCACGAGCGACGCGGTCACGTTCGCCGAAGCGTCCGCGCCCTCATCGACCAAATTGTCGTACGCGTCCTTCAGGGTCAGGACCGGCTGCGTGGTGAAGGCCTGCTCGACGGTCGCGCCGGCGGGCTCGGTCGTGACTTCCATCTGCGTCGCGATTCCCGGTTTCACGCGGAAGCTCGCCGCATCGACGACCGTACCGCCTCTCGCGAACCGCAGAACCTTGTGGCCCGAGATGTTCATCTGCAGATTCGTGAAGGTGGCGAGGCCGCTCGACGCGACGGCGGACGCCGTGCCGAGGATCGCTCCCGTCCCGCTCTGCAAAGAGACGCTGATCGTTCCGACCGAGGTCGTCGCGCGGTTTCCCGAGGCGTCCCGCATCTCGATCTGCGGTTGGGTCGTGAAGGCCTGTCCCGCGACCGCGCCGGTGGGCGCGACGACCACCGCCAGCGTGCTGACCGGACCGGGGTTGATGTTCACGTTCGCTTCCAGCGTCAGGACGCCGGTCCCGCCGGTGAAGCCCGAGTTGTCGTCCTTCGTGAAACGCAAAGTCTTCGCACCCGTCTGGTTGATGCGCAGATTGGTGTAGGTCACCCGCCCGCTCGACGCCGCGAGGAGCGTCGTTCCCGTCAACGTGCCGGAGCCCGCCTGCAGGCTCGCGGTGACGTAACCGGTCGCATCCGGTCCCGTGGTGACGCGGTTATTGAACGCATCGCGGACTTCCACCACCGGCTGTGGGGAAAGATTCGTAGAGATGCTCCCCGCGCCCGGCGCCGTCACGAACGCGAGCTGCGACGCCATCGCGTGCGCGACGTCGAAGGTTCCGCTCGAAACCGTCGCGAGCGTGCCCATGGACGCGCGAATCACTTTGTTCGCGCCGGAAACGTTGATTTTCAGATTCGTGAAAGTGGCGACCCCGCTCGAAGCCACGGCGGTCGTCCCGCCGAGCAGCGGCCCGGTGCCGCCGGTGAGTGCGATGCTGACGGTTCCCGGCGCCGTCGTGACGCGGTTCCCGGCCGTATCCTGGATCTCGACGACCGGTTGCGTGCCCCACACGACGCCCGCCGTGCCGCCCGTGGTTTGGGTGACGAAGCCGAGCTTCGCGGGCGCGCCGATGATGGCCGTGAAGCTGTTCGAATTGACCGTCAGCTCAGCCGATCCGCCGAAGGGCGTGGTGTTGGGTTTCGTGAACTTCAGCACCTTCGCGCCCGCCGTCGACATTTTCAGATCCAGGAACGACACTTGTCCCGCACTGAAGGCGAGCGTGCTGTTTCCCAAAACCGCGCCGCCGCCCGAGTAAAGGCTCGCGACGATCGGCGCCCCCGCATCAAGTCCCGAGGTGATCAAGTTTCCGTAAGCGTCCTTCAGATCCAGCGCGGGCTGGGTCGACAAAATCGTATTGGCCAGATCGTTGCTGCTGGGTTGCGTGCGCACCACGAGTTGCGAGGGCGTATTATGCGCGATCGCAAACGCCGTGGAGGTGATCCCCGTCAGCCCCGTGATACCCGCCGAAAGGATTTTCCCCGTTCCGGCGACGTTCATTTTGAGTCCCGTGAACGTCGCGACCCCGCTGACCGCCGCCAAGGACGCGGCCAGCGAGCCCGAACCCGTCGTCAGCGACAACCCCACCGTGCCGTTGAAGCCGGTGACCCGGTTGTTTTGATCGTCGAGGACTTCGACCACGGGCTGCTGGGTCCACGCGATCCCCGCGGTCCCGCCCCCAGGTTGCGTGGCGAACTTCAGCACGGCGGCGGTCCCCGAACCGATCACGAAAGAATTCGAATCGATGAACAGCGTCCCCGCGGTGGCCCGCAACGACTTCTGTCCGGTCAGGCTCATCTTCAGGCCCGCGTAGGTCGCGACGCCGCTCGAGGCCGCCAGACTCGTCGTGCCCGCAAGCACCCCGGTCCCGGTTTGCAGCGAAAGGGCCACGGTCGCGTTCGAGTTCACGCACAAGTTTCCGTAGGCGTCGAAAAGACGCACGACCGGCTGCTGCGGCCACACCTGATTGGCCGAGCCGCCGCCCGGCTGGGTCGAAAACGCGAGCGCCGTGGGCGCGCCGGGAACGATGTGGAACGAGTTTGAAATGATATTGGCCGATCCGGGTGAGGTCGCGGTGATTTGTTTCGCGCCGACGTTTTCCATCTTCAGATCGCTGAAGGTGGCGACGCCGCCGACCGCGCTCACCGTTGACGTTCCGAGCAGCGAGCCGCCCCCGGCCGTCAGGGTCAACGTGACGGCCGCGGTCCCGGTCGTCAGCAATGAACCGCCAGAGTCCAGAATATGCACCACGGGCTGGGGCGACCAGACGACTCCCGCCGCGCCTCCGGCGGGTTGCGTATCGAACGCAAGCGTATTGCCCGCATCCGGGACGATCGTGAACGCTTCCGAGATCGCCGCGGTTAGCCCCGCGGCCGTCGCGCTCAAACGAACCTGCGCGGGACTCACGATGCCGGTGATGTTCAAACCGGTGTAGCTCGCGCGGCCCGCGCTCGCGGCAACACTTTTAGTTCCGTTCAAAGTTCCCGACGAGCCCGCCGCGATGGCGAGCGTGATGGAGTTGACGGCGGAAGGAACGCGATTTCCCTGCGCATCTTGAACGTCGACACGGGGTTGCCGCACGAAGTTTTGTCCCGCCGTCGCGTTCGAAGCTTGCGTGGAAAAGCCGAGCTTCACGGCAGGCCCGGCGACGAACTCCACCGAGGCACCCGCGACCGCGACGGGCGCGCTCAAGTTGATCGACTTCATTTCGGCGACCGTCGAGGTCATCACGCAACTCGAAGCGCCGCTCACGTCCGTCACCGAACAAGTTTGGATCGTGTTGCCGGTGCCGCTGGCGTTCACGACCGGTTGCAACCCCGGCATCGCTTCGCCGTTCTGATCACGAATGACGATGCTGATCGTGCTCGTCGCGACGCCATCGGCGACCACGGGCCCCGTCGCCGAGATTTGCGAAGTGTTCGTGTTCGCGACCGGCTTCTCACGTTTGGGGACGTTCTTCGCGGGACCACAGGCGCTCAACGTGAATGCCAACGCCACGACGACCCCCGTGAGCGACGACGAAGTCGACACGCGGTGAAGGGTGTTTGCGATGGGCGAAAAGCCGGTCCACGCCATGACAACTTATCGGCATCCGGCAGGGGCAAATCCAGTCGCAAAACCGGCTTTAGCTGAAGGAAATCGAATCTAAAGGCCGCCACCGTGGAAGGGGCGCGTCTTCACCCTCTCAATGAGGGACATCCAAAAAAAGAGCGCCGAAGTTGTCTCGATACGAGACGGCTTCGGCGCTCGAAGTGAATTTGGCGACACCGTCCCGGCGCTCACCGCAAACTCAGACCGGGGGACGAACCGGCGTGTTCCGGCGGCGACGACGGAAGAAGTGGTACGCGTTCCCGCGCCCTTGCTCCGGGTGCGCGTTGTAGCGAGGGGTTCCGTTTCCGATCAAGGCTCCCGCTCCGGCGCCGAACAAAATCAGTACGATCGGAATCCCGATCTTCGCGACCAGCGGCGCGGTCGCGGACGCCTCCATCCCGTAAGCCAGGTCGATGGTTCCGCGCTCGTACATCAGAATTCCGCCGAACGCGACCAGACCTCCGAGCATCACTCCGATCATCGCGCCCAACCAATTCCACGTGCGCGTTTCGCCTTTGGCCTTCATCTCATGTTGCATAGACACCTCCCATCGGCAAAGACTGCAAACCCGGGGCACGGGAATTTTTGGCGTGCCCTACGGGATTTTTTCCCCGGCATGTCTCTTGTTGGGTCTGATCACGGAACGTCAGGAGGATGAGATGGACTCGATTTATTCCCCGAAAAGCTGGGCGCTCGAACACGGAGCCGCGCCGCAAAGCCGCGCTCACGAAATTTCGGATCTGCGGGCGATTTCCCGGGCGATGGATAGTCAATTCAAAGTCGGTGGTTTCCGCTTCGGCTGGGACGGGATCTTGGGTTTGATTCCGGGAATCGGCGACGTCGCGACGAGTTTGGTGTCCATTTACATCGTCATGCGGGCGGCGGCCCTCGGCGCATCGCCGTCGATACTGATGCGCATGGGACTCAACGTTTTGATCGACAACGTCTTCGACGCGGTTCCGATCTTCGGTCAAATTTTCGATTTCCTGTGGAAGTCGAACGACAAAAACATGGTCCTTCTCGAAAGACATTTACAAAACCCACGGGCCACTTCGCGCGCCTCCGCGCTGGTCGTGGGTTTCGTCATCTTGGGGATCATCACCGCATTGATCGCGTTGATGGCGCTTTCGATCATGGCCGCGGTTTGGATCTTCGAACAATTCCAAACCGGCGCTTGGTGATCGTCTTCGCCGGGGTCGGCCTAGTACTGACCCGTGCGGAGCATGACGAGCGTGCAAGCCTCGACCACTTCGCTGCCCGCCTGCTCCAGTTTGTCGGCGAGTTCCGGATTTTCGCTGCCGGGATTGAAGATCACGCGCTTCGGTTTCAAGGCCAGGATCTCGTTGGTCAGCTGGTTCGAAATTTTCGCGCCGACGTACATGGTCAGGGTGTCGACGGGAACTTGCAGCTCCGCGACGCTTTTCACCGACGGGACGCCCTCGACGACGGCGACATTGGGGCTGACCGGCAGCGGAGTGTGACCGTACTCTTGCAGAAGTTTAAAGGCCTTGTAGGCGAAACGATCCGCGCGGTCGGATGCGCCCAGGATGGCGACGTTTTCGTGTTTGGATGAATCGGTTTGTCCCATGCTTCCTCCTCGGAGTGGGGTTTCGGGATCCGTTGAACTGGATAGCAAAATTTGGGAAATCCGAAAAGGGAGGATGAATCATGAAATTGGGGTTAATGACGATGATCGCCGGGGTTCTGTTGCTCGCGGGCTGCCAAAGCGCGCTCAACAAAGTGGGCCGCAACGCGAAGTACAATGCCTACGAGATGATCGGCGTGCAAAAACGCGATCTGCTGAAACGTGAGGTCGCGGCGACCAAAGACGACCAAAAAGAAGCGAGCGAAGAGTTCAAAGACGCCCTCGAAAAACTGAAAGCGGTCTACGCCTTCGACGGCGGCGATCTCGAACGCGAATACCGGCGCCTCAATTCGTCCTACGAAGACGCGGAGGCCCAAGCCAACGCGGTCCGCCTGCGCATCAAAAAAGTCGAAACCACGGCGGGGGATCTTTTCGAAGAGTGGAAAAAAGAAATCGACCAAATCGAAACGGCCAATCTCCAAGCCCAAAGCCGCAAAACCTTGGCGACGACCCAAAGCCGCTACGCCGATATGCTGAACAGCCTCAAAAAAGCCGAGTCCACGATGAACCCGGTCCTCACCAAACTGAAGGACCACGTCCTCTACCTGAAACACAACCTCAACGCGAAAGCGATCGGCTCACTGAAAGGCGAAGGCGCCGCCATCGAACGCGACATCAACAAACTCATCAACGAGATGAACAACTCCATCGCGGCGGCCGACAAATTCATCGAGCAAACCTAAAGGTAGCAGCTACTTTCCGGAAGGTAGCTGCTACCAAAAGAAAACCCGGGTCGCCCCGGGTTCTTTTTAGACGTACGAGCCGCCCTTGATCTTTTCAAGAATGATCTTCTCGGTTTTGATGGGATCGCGAGGATCGACCGAGAAGAAGGACTGTTGCTCGCAACGGATCTTCTCTTTGATCAGCCAGCGCAGGATGTCCGACAGGCCCTTGTTTTTCTTGTCCGCGAAGAAGGGATCGTTTTCCAAAGCGTCCTTCGCCTTTTTCAAGGCGCGGGCTTCCGCCGGATCGCTTTCCTTCACTTTGTAGTGAGGCAGTCCGTACTTTTTCACGTCCTCGGGCAGAACGCCCAAAAATTTCACCGACGGCGCCGAGAAGTCGGCATTCCGAATCAACGAAGCCGCCGAGCCGGCCTTCAAAGTCCGGAAGATGTTCTGCATGGTGTACGCATCGAGATCCCCGAAGAAGTACATGGGCACATCGAGCTGTTCTTGAATGAGTTTACACCAACCCCGCACGGCATTGGAGGGAACGCCCGTCGCGCCCATCAGGATGCAGTTGTTCCGGCGCGTGAAACCCATGTTTTGCAGGGTATTCGCGGTCCCTTCCGACTCGACGATCAAGCAGAAGTCGATTTTCTTTTTCGCCTTCAGCTTCAAAGACTGGGGTTTGTTCTTGGGCTGGAAGGGAGCGGTTCCCAGCGACGACAAGTCGACGGTCGCCTTTTCGCCATCCGACAGCGTTTCGGTGACGACCAGCTGCTGCGAGTAGGTCTGACCGCCGCGGTCATTGGCGAAGCAGTTCAGCTCTTCACGGTAAACGCGCAGCATGTCGCCGATGAAATCGATGATCGAGTCCGACTCGTTCTGGTCTTCGAAATCGAGAGGCTTCAGCGAAGAGTTCCCTTTGATGAGACCCTTACAGATGTAATACAGCTCACGCTTCGTATTGACCGCGCCGATGTCCAGGTTGCGCATCAGAATCTCGAGCATGAAGACGACCCGCGCGAGCTTCTGCACCGACGAAACGTTCAGCTCCGTGCGGACGACCTTGTCCCCGGGGGTCAGGTAACCGACTTTGGGGTTGTAAAACGAGTTATCGAGGCTGGTTTTCACCGCTTCGAGAACCGGGCGCTTGGATTTTTCGAGATCGCTGAGCATGCGCTCGGCGATGACCCGCGCCTCCTTGGGAATATCCAGGTTCAGGCTGCGGACTTGGACCAACTTTGCCATCTTAAATCCTTACTCTTTCGAGGGTTCGGTGATCGGAGCGGCGGTCTCATCGGCCGCGGGAGTTTCCACTTCCACGACCGGGGTCACCGAAATCACGTCCCGGGCTTCGACTTCGGCGCTGTCGCCGTCGTCATTTCCCAACTTCTTCGACTCGCGCTTTTTCTGCACGTTCAACTTGTGTTCCGCTTCTTCGAGATCCGCGATCGCGGCATCGGAGTCGCGGCCCAAAAGCTTACGGAGTCCGTCTTCGGCCTTTTTCTTACGGCCGGCGCTGGACTTCGTCAGTCGAACCAGCACGTCCACCAAGATGGGGCCGAACTGTTCAATGTGGGCGAGTTTACGTTCCAAATCCGCTTCTTTCGATTCGCGTTTGATGTGGCGGGACAGCTTTTGTCCCGCTTGCATCAGGGCACGGCGGATCTCTTCGACCAGCTCTTCCGAGGCGTCGATGGTTTCTTTCGAAGCGTTTTTGAACTTAATGAACGGAGACACGATCGACACCGCGAAGATGTACGGCCCGATCGGGAGCGACTTCTTCGGTTGCGAAACGCCGTAGGACTTCCAGTTCACCGACTCAATCGCCCAGGTGATCGCGCAGCCCGATTTATCGAACTGGAGCGGCACGCGGTTCGCGAAACGCAAAAGCGTGACGGGCTCATCGGCCTCGAGGTTCCGGTTTTTGAAACGCGCCAAAGCGACTTCCACCGAGACGGGTTTGAAGTCGCAGATGGTGGGTTTACGAGTCACGACCGAGAAGAAATCGACCTCGCCCAAACGCTGGATCGACTTCGAAAGCGACTCTTCGCCCACGGTCAGAACCGATTTGGTGGAAGGCGCCATCAGCTCGGTGTTTTGCACCGCTTGGAAGATCTTTTTGTAATCGTCGTCTTTCAAACCCGTCAGCGGTTTGTCGAGCAGCGCTTTCGGCAGCCCCTTCGCGACGAAATCCTTCAGCGTCGCGTCCGACACCCGCGAAAAGCCCGTCTTCAAGAAGTTCGCGACCGAGACTTTTCCGAACAGCGTCGCGTGGGTGATGAACTCACCCAGTTTGAAGGTGTGGGGGTGGGGCAACGTCGCGCCCGGCAGATCGGGAACGTCGGTCGTCACCCGCTCGATGCGGACTTCTTCGTTATCGAGAAGGGTGTAGTTCAAAGTCAGGTGCGGGTTCACGAGGACCGTACCCTCGAGATAGGTGATCAAACCCCCGTCCCCGTTCAATTGCACGCGGCCGTCGATCGTGAACTCGACCCGGGTTCCGTGGTCTTTGTTCTTCCAATCGAAGGTCTCTTTATTGCGCAAAATCCCGGTGTTCGACTTGATGTCGACGTCGACTTGACCCTTCAGGGCCTTGCGCATCTTTTCGGTTTTAGTTTGAACGAAAGCCCCTTTGGCGTTCGTCAGCTGCGCCCAAGTGGTCGCCGCGGAGATCCCGATCCCCTGCTGACCGCGTGAGCACTGGCCCTTCCCGAACTTCGACGACGCGAGGTATTCGCCGAAAACTTTGGCAAGATCGTCCGGGTCGATCCCGGGTCCGTTGTCCTCGACGACGATCTTAATCAGGTCCGTATTTTTGGTCGAACCGGTGCCTACCTTCGTGATCTGAACCCAGATTTCCGGAGGAATTCCAACCTGTTCGCACGCATCCAAAGAGTTATCAACGGCTTCTTTTAGAGTCGTCAAAACCGCCTTCAAAGGCGACGAAAAACCGACCTGTTGCAGGTTTTTCGAGAAATATTCCGCCGTACTGCTCTTCGTAATTTTCGACATACTTTTTTTAAGATTCGGAAAACGGGCGAAAAAGGCAACCTAAAGATGGATTCAGTTTTGCCCTGTCGAGTCATTTTCGAGCTCTTGGAAGTACTCGGCGGCGAGGCGATGCCCCTTTCTATTGTTACATTCCTTGCAACAGGGGACGCAGTTTTTCTTCGTGGATTTACCCCCGCGGATGACCGGGAGCAGATGGTCCATTGTCAGAGTGTGTGCCGGGAACTTCTGCTTGCAGTAGTGGCACAGGCCGGGACCGATCTGTTGACGCCACCACTGGCTGGCCCGCAGCTCACGGGCTTTCGCTTTTTCGCGGCGTTGATGGTCTTCCGGAGCGGGAGTGAAGAAAAGAGTCACGCCCCGCTTCTTAACGTAAAGAACGCAGGGGCGTCAAACGACGCCTGCCTAGTTGTAGTCCAAATCACGGGGGGACACGGGCGCTTCAAACGCGCTTTCCTCGGCACCGAACTTCACGATGAGCTGATTCTTACGCGTATCCACGCGCACGATCACGCCCTCCCAGTAAGTCCGGCGATGATAAACGGCCTGACCGACGCAGAAATTCTGCAGGCAGCGCGCCGCTTGAACGCGGGGCTCTTCCTTCTTCGGTTTGGTCTCGATCACCGTCACCGAAGGACTAGTTTCGCGACGTTGGGTCGGCGTTTCTTCACGGCGCACGACGGGACGCTGTTCCTCCGGAGTGACCGGAGGCAGCTCACGGCGCTCGACGTCCACGGGACGGGGGATCGGGATCACGGGACGGATATCCACAGGTTGCCCTTCCGAGGTCCCTTCTTTCGGTTCGGTCACGCCGACCGAGGGCGCGGTCTCGCGAACGCCACCGACTTTCGAAGCGTCGAAGCCCGCGTAAACGCCGTTCAGCTTCAGTTCGTCGGCGGCACCGGTCACGATCTGCAAATTGCGCAGACGAACGCCCGCGACGATCACGAGTTCGGCCGCCTTCAAACCGCGCTCGAAGTTCACGAGTTCGACGCGCTGAAAGCCCTCGTTCGAATCGTAGATTGCGGGATCGGTGTCCACGCGCTGGATGTCCACGAAGCGCGCCGAGCCTTGCTCGCGCTGCACTTTCAACATGATCTGGCCGCCGCCCAAGCGCGACTTCGCCTCGACTTGGATCGATTTGATTTCAAGCTTGGCGGCGGGATGCTGTTTCTTGAGTTCCGCGGCGAGATCGATCTGCATGATGACCCGGCCGCCTTCGTTCACGACCTTCACGTTCTGATCGTTCAGCTGCAGCGGCAAACCTTGCGCCCCCGCCACCGACGTCGCCAGCACGGAACCCAGCAGTAATCCCGAAAGAAGGATCGTTTTCATGTCACAATCCTTTCAGGATCTGGAAGAGGTTGAAGGAACTTTCGTTCACACGGTTGTCGACCTTCTTGTCGGCCTCCATGCGGCGCAGCTCATCCAGGGTGTAACCCATGACTTCCGATGTATCGCGCTCGGTGCGGTTGCGCAGAAACTGGGTCAAACGGTGGAATTCCGCTTCGTCGCCTTCGGACAAACAGTCTTTCATCTCGGTGGACGAGGTCGCGCCCCAACGGCGCTCGATGCACATGTAGGGATCGAAAGACATCTTCGAGATGCGCGACAACGCGACTTCAAACGGCAAGCGCACGTCGACGCCGCCCGAGGTCTTGTACTTGATCTCGCACGAGCGCGAGACGTCCGCATAAATCGCCAAGAAGTCGGACTTCAGATCCAAAAGCTTGTTCTTGATATCCGCGGGCGTCTTCATGGGGCGGCCCGGCTGGTAGCTGTAGGTCGGATCTTTCTTCACGACCACGCTCATGAAGTGCTTCGCCAGCGCGGTGATGTTGCCGATGCGCGCGCGAATGCGGATGTCCCGGCCCGGGGACGAGTAGGACTCCCACTCCCCGCTCGCGCCGTAGATGTTGCGGGGGTAGACGCCGGGATGGCCTTTTTTATCGATGGACGCGTTGATCGCGGCGAGCACCGAGTTCTCGCGGCCGCGCAAATCTTCGCAGAGGGCGTTCACTTCCGTGCGGAAAGAGTCGATGGGATCGACCGTTTTTCCGTGCGACACTTGATAGCGGACGTAGTCGAAATAGTCGACTTCCACCTGACCGATGAAGAACTTGCCTTTACGGTAGTCCCCGTCCGCGGCGGGGCGGTTACCGCGGTACTGTTCATCCGAGTAGTCGCAGGGCCAAACTTGTTCGCCGTGCACGCAGTTCTGAATTTCCGAGTCGGACAAGAAACGGTGATACGCCTGGCGGATCACGCCCGATTCATCGGGACGCGCTTCGAACCACTCCGTTTGTCCCAGCCAATTCTGCTGGTTCTGCATCAAAACGAAGGGACGCCAATTCTTGAAGCCGCCGCCCATGAAGGGGTTGCCGCGGCTGTAGTCGCGGCCGAATTGTCCGCGCGTGATCGAATTGTCGGGGTGGGCGTCGATGAAATGGATGCCGCCCTTCTCGTCGACTTTGTAAACGATGGCCGCGTGGCCGGCGGGTTTGTACAGGATCGTGCCGGGACCGATGGTCTCTTTTTGAATTTTCGGCGAGTAGAAATCGCTTTCCACGGGCGCGCCGGTCGTCTCGAACATCCGGTAGGTCCCGGTCGAAACCGTATCGCGGATGTAGCGCACCATCGTGAAAAAGTTCCGGCTGTCGCCCGCCGACGAGGGCGTCTCCAGGCGCGCGCGCGGCATGTTGCCGTTCCACGTGTAACGGGCGTCCCGCAGAAGCTTATCGAATTCGTCGAGCTTTTCGGCCATTTTGACCGGGTCGTTTTTGAACTGCTCTTCCAGGGCTTTACGCGAATTCTGCTGGCGCTGACGGATGTCCTCGGTCAGGGCGCGGGCGTTGAAGCTCGTCACGAACGAGAACGGCAGTCCCTTTTTATAAGAGTAGTAAGCACGCAGGAAATAGGGGAAATCCGCGCAGTCCGCGTAGAAAGCCGCCCGGGTATCCCACTCGCTCCACAGGGTATTGGAGGCCGGATTTTTCAGGCACTTTTCGAGGGTATTGCACTTCGATTCGCCCATGGTCTGCAGGAAGCGGTTGAATTCGACTTCGTCCTGCGGCGTCCAACGCGACCGGCGCACGTTCCAATCCGAACGGGGTTGCGCGGGTACGCAGGCCAGGAATTTCGATTGGGAAAGCTCGAAGATTTTCACTTTACGGCCGTTGATGTCGGCCTCTTCCACCTTCATGGTGGGGCAATAAACCTTGGGGTCCTTGCTTTTCGCCGGGTCCTCGGCTTCGGGCAGGGGGTTCGCTTGGGCCAGCGCGGTCGAGCTGACGACGGCCGGCAGACCGATCGAACAGAGCGCGAAAATAAGCGTTCCGACTCCCTTTTTCCCGAGCATGCGGCCTCCAACGGCCTTTAAAGCGAAGCCCGTGCCCGCGGCCGTCCCGGTGGATGTGAAAATATTCAGGTCTGGGCCCCGCGGACTGTCCACGAACTAGCCAGCACGCTCAAAGGGGGCACGGTCCGCGCGCGTCTTTACATTCCCCTTCAATCCCTTTAGAAAAGCCCCATGACCCAAGAGAGCATGACCGCCCGCCTGACCGCCGCTTATCCCGACGCGAACATTGAAGTTTTCGATCTCAACGGACAAGGTTCGTACTGGGAAGTGACGATCGAATCCTCCGCATTCAAGGGCCAAAACCGCGTGCAACAACACCAGGCCGTGATGAGCGTCTTCGCGCCGGAACTGAAAACCGGCGAAGTGCACGCGCTCTCCATCAAAACTAAAATCAAAGACTAAAGCGAGGTCCGTATGGAAACCAAAGAACGTATCGAGCAGATTTTGAACGAAAACCCCGTCGTCCTTTTCATGAAGGGCAACGCGCAGTTCCCGATGTGCGGCTTCTCGGCGCGCGCGACGGCGATCTTGCAAGACATCGGCATCAACTTCCACACCGTCAACGTCCTTGAGGATCAAGAGATCCGTGAAGGCATCAAAGCCTACGGCAATTGGCCGACGATCCCTCAGCTCTACGTCGACAAACAACTCGTCGGCGGATCGGACATCATGATGGAGATGTACCAATCGGGCGAGCTGCAAGGCCTCCTGAAGAAATGAAGGCCGCGGTAACATGAAGGTGAACTTGGCCCGCTGGGACCGGGCACTTCGTTACGGATTCGGTTTCCTGCTCACCCTGTGGGCCGCCGCGGGCGGTCCGTGGTGGGCGTGGATCGGATTTTACCTGATCGCCTCGGCCAGCTGGGGTCTTTGTCCGATCTACGTCATGATGAATGTCCGCACCGCGCCCTCGGATCGGCGCCGTTCCAACGAAGACCTCGAAGATCTCTCCACCGGAAGGAACTAAACCTTGAGTTCACTCGCCGACTTCCTGCGCCCGGAACAAATCAAAACCGACCGCGAAAGCCTGATGTATTACGGCCGCGATTGGACGACCTACTACGATATCAAAGCGCAAGCGATCGTCTTTCCCGAAAAGCTCGACGACGTCGTGAACTTGGTGAAGTGGGCGCGCGCGACGAAAACCGCGCTCGTCCCCTCGGGGGGACGCACGGGACTCAGCGGCGCCGCCGTCGCGACCAATAACGAAGTCGTCGTGAGCTTCGAGCGGATGAATAAAATCCGCGACTTCAACGAGTTCGACCAGACCGTCGTCGTCGAACCCGGCGTCGTCACCGAGCAGCTGCAGAACTTCGCGACCGAAAAAGGGTATCTGTATCCCGTCGATTTCGCGGCGCGCGGCTCTTCGCAAATTGGCGGCAATATCGCGACCAACGCGGGCGGCATTAAGGTCGTTCGCTATGGCATGACCCGCGAATGGGTCCTGGGACTGAAGGTCGTGACCGGTGCGGGCGAGGTTCTCGATCTCAACAAAGGCCTCATCAAAAACGCGACCGGCTTCGACCTGCGCCAGCTTTTCGTCGGCAGCGAGGGCGTCTTGGGTTTCGTCGTCGAAGCGACCATGAAGCTCACCCCCACGCCTCCCCGCGCGCAAGTGCTGCTGCTGGGACTCTCGGGTCTGGAAACATTGATGCCGGTCTTCGGCCTTCTGAAAAAGGGCCTTAGCCTGACCGCGTTCGAGATGTTCTCGCGCCAGGCGCTCGACATCGTGATGGAGCATCACGTCCTGCCCGATCCGTTGGGCGAAAACTGCCCTTACTACGTGGTCGCCGAATTCGAAAGCCCCGGCGAAGACTCCGAGGCGCGCGCGCTGGAGCTTTTCGAAAAAGGCGTCGAAGAGGGCTGGATCAAGGACGGCGCGCTTTCGCAATCCAACGAACAGGCGAAAACCTTCTGGAAGTACCGCGAGGACATCAGCGAATCGCTCGCGAAGTTCTCGCCCTACAAAAACGACATCTCGGTGAAGACGTCGGAAGTGCCGTCCTGCCTGACGCAGCTCGATCTGCTTTTGAAACAAGCCTACCCCACCTGGCGCGTGATCTGGTTCGGCCACTTGGGCGACGGCAATTTGCACATCAACATCCTGCGCCCCGATGGACTTTCGAAAGAAGAGTTCGTGAAGGAGTGCCAGAAGGTCGACGTGCTCGTGTTCGAAACCGTGCGCAAACACGAGGGCGCCATCTCGGCGGAGCACGGGGTCGGACTTTCCAAGAAACCCTTCCTCAACTTTACCCGTTCCGAGGCCGAAATCGCGCTGATGCGCCAGATCAAATCGGTCTTTGATCCGGATGGCATCATGAATCCCGGCAAAGTCTTTGATTTGAAATAGCCTCTGGGCGGACAATCGGGGCGACAGATTCAAGGAGGATCGCATGTCGTTGATGACACTCGCTGCCGGCGCTTTGATCGGCTCCATCCTGACGGTGACTTTGCTCGCGACGGGTCTTCCCCTGCGGGCGATGGCGCAGACCAAAGACTACACCAAAGTTCCCGGCACCGAAGGCGTGCGGATTTTGAACGTCGATCCCGGTAGCGTTTTCGAAGCCATGAAAGTCGAAGAGGGCGACGTCCTTCTCGAGGTCGACGCCCAACGCGTGAAACGCATCCAAGAAATCGAAGAGATCTTCCGCGACATCACGCCGGGCCGCAAAGTGAAGTACAAGGTCGAGCACGAAGGCAAAGTCGAAGAGCGCGAGATGGAATACCAAGCGCCCAAAAAGAAAAAGTAGACCTGACGTTACTGACGGGCGCCGGAGCTTTGCGCCGGGGCCTGGCCCCCGCTCGAATTCACGGCGCCGTTCAACGGCGGATATTTCGCTTCCGAGAGGCTGCCGATGATGAGCTCTTGGGTGTCCTCATCCGGCCATTGCTTGCTCTTCGCCCGCTCGTTCAACCGCTTCGCCATTTCCGCCAGCGCGCGACAGGCCTTCGAGCCCGACGGCGCGACGATCTGCGCCTGATTGAAGGGCTTGTTCTGAGCGACGAGCTTATCGAGCCAATCTTTGTTCATGTTCGGATGCAGGTCCGCGAACATCGCGATGCCACCCGGCTGGGTCATCAGCCACTTCACGTCGTTGATGTTCATTTGCCGGCTTTTCACCGCACCCTGGGTGTAGCCGACCGAGACCTGGCAGTTGCCGCTCGCGTTGTCGAAGACCTTCACCTCGGCCGGAGTGACGGCGGACGAGGCCAGCGGCGAAAGACCGACGGCCAGACTCAGTAAGAAGTGGAAGCGCCAACGCACTTTCATCGAGACCTCAGTCTTTTTCGTAACGCACGATCGCGGGACGTTTTTCGGTGCAGGCGCTCGGTCCCCCTTGGGCGTACGCGAGGATCATCAGATCGGGTCGCGCGGGGGAGGAGTTGTCGATGTCGTTTCCGTAGCGGAACTCGATCAAATCGGAGACTTCTCCGGTGATTTTACCCGCGTCCAAAGTCACGCGGTAGGACTCGCCGCCGTTGTTGTCATGATGATAGCTCCGCCCGCCGCATGTGACCGAAGTCCCATTGTCGATGTGGCGAAGCCCGGTCAAGGCCTCCATGCTGAAGCCGCTGCCGTAGGTCAGGTCGTCCCCTTGCAGAATCACGCCGCCTTTGAACCCGAGATAGGCGTTCATCGTGTTTTTCGAGCTCATCGGAACGCCCGGGTTGTTGTGCCAAATCAAATCGTATTTTTCGATGTCCGGAAGGGCCATGCCGCCGGCGGGCTCGTCGACGACCGTGACATCGTAACGCTTCAACAGAACGTCGCGCACGTAGCGCGTATCTTCGGGATCTTCCGTCGCGGCGCCACGATCGACGACCAGCAGGATTTTGGGATTCAGCACCGGCGAGCTGTACCGCACGACCGTCTCGGCCACCAGCTGCGCGGACGCTCCGTCGACCACGAGCTGATCGTCGGATTCATCGCCCATCGCGATCAGGATCGTGGTCACCGCGGGCTTGAAGGTCAGCGGGGTCAGCTCACACGACACCCCTTCGCAAACCCCGAGCGAGCCAAGTTTCGCTTCGGCGAACTCCATCTGCGGGCTGGCGCAGTTTTGAAAGGCCAGAACGAGGGGCAGTACGAGCATTCCCCAAACGAGACGTGAAGTCCGGTGCATATATGAAGTCCCCCGGTTCGACTTAGAGCAACCCCGAGGCCACGCCATTTTCACGACCTGAAGGATTCAGCGCGCGAGGCGCGTGAAAACGCCTCGGTCCGATATGTCGAACCGCCAGCGCAATCTTCGTAAGTTCGACGCCTCGGTTTGAACGCCTTGAATCGGGTCAACCGCGGCGGCGGCGGCCGGAAACGCAAAAGCCCGGCACGGGGGCCGGGCTTTCGACGGAATCGTCAGGGATTCGGAAGCGATTACTTCGTGATGTATTCGCCGATGAACTGCGCGTAACCTTTCGCGAGCTCGGTCACGAATTCCATCATCTGCTGCTCGTTCTGTTCGATGCGCGTCAGGATCTCGGTGCCCATCTTTTTGAACTCTTGGTAAGTTTCGTCGTCGATCGAACCCACGCCGGTCAGCGCCGCTTTCGCGTTCTGCTCGGTCAGGGTGACTTGGAACTTCACCGAGATATCGGTGCCGAAGCTGAACGAAGCGTCCAAGGCCAGGACGATCTTGTTCACGTCGCCGCTGATTTTCAGCTTCGACAGATTTTTCAGATCGCTTTCCGCCGACTGGATGTTCGACTCGAGCGGCCATTTTTTCTCTTCGTCTTTTTCCGCTTTCAAGAGCTCTTGTTGCTCTTTCACGTAAGTGGGAACCCAAGTGACGTAGTCCGCGTAAGCCGTCGTGATCGCCGCTTGCAGTTCGGGGATGGTGTTCACCGCGTTCACGTTGCTGATGAACTCGCAAACTTTCACGTCGCGAATTTCGCGGTAGTTTTCGGGCTTCGGATTCACGTTCGAGCATTCGCCCATCACGCTGGTCAGAGCGTACTTCACGCCCGCGATGACCTGAGTCTTCAGACCCGCGGTCAATTCACCTTTCATCGTGCGCTTGGTGCCCACGAGCGTACGCGCATCGAGTCCCGCGCCGATCGCCAGGGTCACGTTGTTGTCGCCCCATTTCGCTTGATCGGTCGAAGCCGACAGGCTCGCCTTCAAACGGTCACCCGCGAGGTCCGACGAACGCGCGTCGAATTTCACGCTCAGGTCGGTCAGGTAAGCGAAATCTTTCTGGACGTCTTTCGCGACGACATCGAGATTTTTGTTGATCGACGCCCACGAAGTGGCGGTCGCATTTGCCGAGACGGAAGCCAAAACCAAAGACAGGCCCAAGACGAAATTCTTCATCGAAAAAGTCCTTTCAGCGTTGTTGGAAAACGATTTGAAGCGTGCGATGGCCCGGTCTACCCCGACCGCCCGACGCAACTCGAGTAAGGATCTAGTTCTTGAAGTTTTTTCCCGAGGCAAAACGGACACGCCCCGGGGCTCTTTCCGGACGAAACTACCGATTTAGAAAACGATCCGGGTCTTGATCGAGCGGCCCAGGCCGCCGATGTCGAAACAGAGCGCCTGCGCCTCGGCTTTTTCCACGTCCATGATCAAATAACCGATGCGGGGATCGGTCGAAAGCTGCTGGGCCAGGATGTTGGCGCCATGCTTAGACACGAGCGAGTTGATTTCGCCCAGAACCCCGGGTTCGTTCCGGTGCACGTTCAAAATGCGGTGCGAACCCGACGTGGGCGGCACGTCGACGTGGGGAAAGTTGACCGCGCCGGAGGTCGCCCCCGCGCGCAGGAACTTGCGGAAGCTCTCGGCGACCTCGAGCCCGATGGCGTACTGGGCCTCTTCCGTCGAACCCCCGATGTGCGGGGTCAGGATCACGTTCTTGATCCCCTGGAGCGCGCTGACGAAACGTTCTTTGTTCGAGGCGGGCTCCTCCGGAAAGACGTCCAGCGCCGCGCCCGCGATGTGGCCCTCTTTCAGCGCGTTCACGAGGTCCTCGATGACGACGACCGTGCCGCGCGAAAGGTTCAGCAGGTAACTGCCTTTCTGCATGCGGCGCAGTTCGGCCGCGCCGATCATGTGCTGGGTCTGCGGCGTTTCGGGGACGTGAAGCGTGACGAAATCGGATTTCTCTAGAAGTTCGAACAGCGTGGGCGAGGCCGTCGCGTTCCCCAGCGGAAGCTTCTTCACCACGTCGTAGAAGATCACGCGCAGGCCGAGGGCTTCGGCCATGATGCTGACCTGCGAACCGATGTGACCGTAGCCCACGATCCCCAGCGTCTTGCCGCGCACTTCCCGCGCGCCTTCGGCGGACTTCATCCAGCCGCCTTGATGCGCGAGCGTGTTGCGATCCCCGAGCTGACGGGACAGCGCGATCATCTCGGCGATGACGAGCTCGGCCACCGAACGTGTGTTCGAGTAAGGCGCGTTGAAGACCGGAATACCCATCAGCTTCGCCGGCTGCAGATCGACCTGGTTGGTGCCGATGCAGAAGCAGCCGATCCCCTGCAGATTCGGCGCGCTCGCGAGGACCTCTTGGCGCAACTCCGTTTTGGAGCGAATGCCGACGAGATCGTACTGCGGAAGGAGCTTCTTCAGCTCGTCTTCGCTGGGCGAATCGGTTCGCAATTCCACCGCGAAGCCCTCTTCGACAAGGCGTTCTTTCGCGATGGGGTGGATGTTCTCGAGCAGGAGGATGCGCTGGGGTTGGCTCATGCCCCATAGTTCACCGACTGAAGGTCCCGCACAAGCCCTGTCGCAACAGGCTGCGGCAGGACTCGCCAAACCTTCTCGTTTTTGCCATCGTTAGGGGCAGAGTATGAGCTCCACTTTCAATCCGGTCCTTCTTGTCATCGACGACGATCACCTCATTCACGACTCTTTGAGTCTGTTGCTGCCGGATCATTGGGACATCCTGAGCGCGAACAGCCTGGCGCAAGCCCCGCAAGACGGCGTGATCCACGCGATCTTCGTGGACATGCACCTCACGCCGAACTCGAAGGTCGCCGAAGGCCCCGGCATCATCGCGGCGATGCGCGAACGCTTCCCGCTCGCCGAAATTTACGGGATGTCGGGCGACCTGACGATCGAGCTCATGGAAAAAGCGCTGGCCGCCGGCGCCCGCAAGTTCCTGGCGAAGCCGCTCCATCCGGATGAGGTCACCGCGAGCTTCGAAAAGATCGAAGCGCTGTGGGCTTTACGCTCCAGCGAATCCCGCCACCGCTCGACGCAAACCCACCAGTGGATCGGGCAGTCGAAGGCCGCCGAAAAGATCCGCTTCGAAATCGCGAACCTCGCGGGTGAAACCAGCCCCATCCTGATCGAAGGCGAAACCGGCACCGGGAAAGAAGTCATCGCGCAGATCTTGAACCAGCAGGACAACCGCCCCTTGATCGCGGTGAATCTCGGCGCGATCCCCGAGAATCTTTTTGAATCGGAGTTCTTCGGTCACGTGCGCGGGGCCTTCACCGGCGCCGATCAAATGAAGGTCGGTCTCGCCGAGGCCGCGAACGGCGGCGATCTGTTCTTGGACGAGATCGAGGCCTTGCCGCTCGCGCAGCAGGCGAAGCTCTTGCGCTTTCTGGAAAGCGGCGAAGTGCGCAAGGTCGGCGCGAAGGACACCGTCCACGTGAAAGTCCGCGTGATCGCGGCCTCGAACCAAAGCCTGCAGCAGATGGTGAAAGAGCAAAAATTCCGCGAGGATCTTTTGTTCCGCCTGACCTCACACCGCTTGCAGCTGCCGCCCTTGCGTGAACGGACGGACGACATCGAGATCCTCGCTAAACACTTTCTGAAGATGCCGCGTTCGGCGGGCCTGAAGATGCTCGCTCCCGAGGCGATCACGCGCTTGAAAGCGCACGGCTGGCCGGGCAACGTGCGCGAGCTGAAACGGGTCATCGAACATCTCTCGCAGACGGCGCCGCTGCCGATCATTCGTGCGGAAGACGTTGATCGCCTGCTCGGTGGCGCGAGTGCGCCCGCGGGGCTCGGGGATTTCCCGCTCGAGCAAGGCCTGACATCCCTCGTCGAATCTTTCGAGAAACAGGTCCTCCTGAAGGCCCTGGATCGCACCGGCAAGGATGTGGATCAGGCAGCGGAACTCCTGCAGATCTCGCGCAGCAATTTCTATAAAAAAATGAAGGACTATGGTATCTGAGCTCCATGACCGGAGCACTTGGAACCCCCGTCTATCAGGAGACCGCCCTCTGGGTGTTGTCGCTTCTGTTCGTGTCGGGTTTGATCGTTTATTTCCTGCGTAAAAAGAACCACTATTTCGTCGTCTCTTGGGCCTCGATCAAGAGTTGGCTGTTCGTCGCACCGATCCTGTTCGTACTGATGGGCCTGCCCGAACCGTGGCCGCTCATCGTGCTGACGTTGCTCGCCGTGCTGGGCGCGAAGATCTTCTTCCAGCTGGTGGGAATGTACCACCGCTCCTACTTCGTGCTCGTCTGTTACGCGGGGATCCTGGGCCTCGGCTGGACGATCTACGCCGGGCGTTTGGATCTTTACAACCTGCTGCCGATGATCGTGCTCGGCGTGAGCTGCCTGGTGCCGCTTCTGCGGAACAACTACAAACGCATGATCCAGTACATCTCGCTGACGAACCTCGCGTTCGTTTTCTTGGGCTGGTCGTTCATGCATTTGGGTTTGGTCATGGGTCTCGAAAAAGGGATTTACCAGCTTTTGTACCTGCTGATCCTGACCGAGTTCTGCGACAATACGAACCTCGCGATCTCGCGTTACGTCGGACGCATCAAACTCTTCGACCGCATCGACCACAAACGTTCACTGGAATCGACCTTGGTGTCCATGGTGCTGACCCTGGGCATGGCGTTCATCATGCGTAACCTCTTGCCTGACAATTCGGACAAGTACTGGCTCGCGGCGGGCATCGTGGCGTCGGTGGGCGGGATGTTCGGCGACCTGATCATGGCGGTTCTTCGTCGCGACGCGGGCATCCGCGTGACCGGCGCGTTCGTCCTGGGCCGCGGGGATTTCCTGCACCGCATGGACCGTTTGATCTTCGTCGCGCCGATCTATTACTACGTGACCACCTACCTCTTGAGTCATTGAGGCGAAGCGCGTGAAGGACTGGAACTACGACAACGAACAGTGGACGAAGCTGCCGGCGCACATGAAGCACCTGCCGCTGTTCACGCGTCAGATCGACTGGGTCTCGATCAGTTTCCGTTACGCTTGGGCCTTCTTCTTGAAGGTGCTCGCCTTCCGCTTCTACATCCGGTTGAAGGTGAAAGGCGACTACCGTCCCCTTTACGAAAAGCATCCCCGTTTGATTTTGATCTCGAATCACGCGAGCCACCTGGACGCGGTCTCGATCGCGGCGTCCATTCCCGCCCGTTACTGGATCCATCTTTTCATCGCGGCGGCGAAGGACTACTTCTTCACGAATCCGCTGTTCACCTTCTTCTCGCAGCACTGCCTGGGCGCGATCCCCATTGACCGCAAGGACAAACGCGGCGAAGCCATCCGCCTGATCACCCAGCTCCTCACGCAGCTCGACCGGATGTGGCTGATCCTTTTCCCCGAAGGCACGCGCTCCAAAGACGGCAAGATCCACGATTTCAAACGCGGGGTTTCGCTGTTCGCCGAGCGCACGAATACGCCCATCCTTTTCGTTTACCTCGAAGGCAACTCCGAACTTTGGCCGAAGGGCGCGTTCTTCGCGAAGCCCGGCAAACTCGTCATCCACGTTGGTCCCGTCATGCCCCCCGCGCCGATCGAGGACATTTACCGCGAGTACCGGCGGTGGGTGGAGTCCATCGTCCCCGGACAGTTCGACGAAACCGAAATCCCCGACTGGATGACCCGCACGTCGGTCCCGAAACCGGCGGCCGCGGCCATCACTCCCGCCGACGTCACGGGCGATGCGCCGGCGACGGGCGCCGATGAAGACGAAGACGTTCTTGATCAGGACGTGGAACTCGAGGCGGGTCCCGATCTCGACATGGATCCGGACGCCTCGGTGAATATGGATGCCGATATCGAAATCTCCGAACGCGAGTCGCGCGGCGTTTTCGATGACGACGAACCTTCCTCCAAAACTTGAGGTGCGATATGAGCGCGGAAATCCGTAAGACTCCTTTGCGACTGGGCGACTACGAAGTCTGCCCGCTCCCGACCGGCGAGTTCGGCCTGGACGGCGGCGCGATGTTCGGCACCGTCCCCAAAGTGCTGTGGGAAAAGTCGAATCCGCCGGACGAGAAGAATCGCATCCCCATGGAAGCGCGCGGTTTGCTTTTGAAGTCCGGTGATCGGCGCATCGTCATCGATTGCGGAAACGGTGGCGACTACGTCGCGAAATACGGCGAAAAGATCGGCCCCAAGTTCCAAGAGATGTTCAACATCGACACCACGGGGCCTTCGTTGATGAAGTCTTTGGCGACCCACGGCATGCGCCCCGAAGACGTGACCGACGTGATCCTGACCCATCTGCACTTCGACCACTCGGGCGGTGCCACCACGGAAAAGGACGGCCGCCTGGTGCCGACCTTCCCGAACGCCAAATATTATGTCCAACGCGCGAACCTCGAGACCGCGCGTAAACCGAATTTGCGCGAGCGCGCGTCCTACTACCCCGCGAACTTCGAACCCCTGGTGGAGGCGGGCGTACTGACGATCTTGGACGGCAACGTCGAGAATTTGCTTCCCGGTGTCTCGGTCTTCGTTTCGAATGGCCACACTCAAGGTCAGCAGTACGTCAAAGTTTCGGGGGGCGGAAAAACTCTCGTCTACTGCGGCGACGTGATCCCGACGAGCTCGCACGTCCGCCTCGCCTGGGTGATGGGCTACGACCTCGATCCGTTGACGCTGATCGAGGAAAAACGCGTGCTGCTGGAGCAAGCCGCGCGCGAATCTTGGTATTTGTACTTCGAGCACGATCCTTACTGCGACGCCGCCCAGATCCAACCGCAGGGTTCGGACTTCGCGGTGAAAGAGCGTTTCCACATTCAGGCGGGCACGTGAGCCTGCAACCGCGCAGCCCCTTCCAGCTCATGATCCGTGATCCGCAGTTTCTGCCGACGCTGGTTCGCCGCGCGAAGTGGGGGCTTTTCATCGGCGGCTGCCTCGGTATCTTGATGGCGATGCTGCTCGTGCGGAATTTGGAGTTCCGCTGCGCGAATGAAGGCGCGAGCTGCGACGTTTTGCGCGAAGGTAAAGCCGTGATGATGTTCACGGTGGTCGTGCAGATGGCGTTGTTCGGCGCGTTTCTGAGCCTGCTCAGCGGAATTTTGCGTATGCTCATTCGCGGCGTGAATGCGCGCGACCGCGGCCTCACGGGGCCGGACGGAAAACCTTTGCAGGGCGAGCAGGTCTTCCACCCGAGCTGGAACGAAGAGACGAACGAGCAGGCGCTCCGCCTGGTCCCCAACCCCGACGACAAGTCGAAGACCGAAGCGCAAAAACACCTCGAACGATTCCGCAAAAAATAGAATCGGCTTCCCGTCCGGGGCGCGTGTCTCATTCTGAGACGGGCGTCAATCTCGTTGCGGGTGTGACCCGAAAATGTCACCCGTGGCACGGGGCCCCCTGTACTGAAAGCTCGGGGGCGTAGACATCCCGCTTTCCGGCGCGGGCGCTGCATTTCAAGCCGGTATGGAACTCTCTCAGGGAAAAACCACCACGAAGCTCGCGGCGATCTCGGGATCGCTTTTCCTCCTTTTGCTCACCGCCTGCGCGCCCGGCTTTCGTCTGCAAGACGCCGCGGGGAACGACATCGTGAACCTGGATGCGGTCAAACAACCGGCGGCGTCGCTAAAAACCGTCGACGGCGAAGTGAAGTGGAATCCGTCGTCGGAGGCCCTGCCTTCCTCTCTCGATTTCGAAGTGAAAATCCCTTACGGCCGCGTCTTCGGAATGTCCTCGAAGATCGTGAAGGGCGTTTTGCCCTTCAGCTGCCAGCTCATTCCCGGCATCACGAACAGCTCTTACAAGTCCTACGAGAAGGGCGAGATCCCTTGCGGCGGCATCATCGACGGGAACTGGAAACAGCTCCTGATGGTGAACGTGGATGCGATGTCGGGGAAGTCCGACGGCTTCGACTACCGGGTCGGCGCGGTGAACTTCCCGGTGTGGTTGTCGCGTGACCAGCGCGCGGGCGACTACAACGAATCGGATCTGGATACGAAGTCCTCGGTCACGCGCCGCTCTTCGAAACACTTCGGCGAGGACGTGAGCCTGCGCTTCAATCCGTCGGGCTCAAAAGCCGCGATCGAATTGTGCCTGAACGTCCCGGGCTCCACGGTGACCTCGAACCGCCAGACGGTGTGGTCGAAGGCCTCAAAGAAAATCCTGGGCATCAAGCTCTCCTACGATTCGGACTTCGACATCAATCCGGGGCAGGCGCGCTTCGATTACGCGCGCGGTTGCTTCCAGATCGACCTCGGTTACACGGGGCTGACCTCGGCGCCGACGGTGGCGCTGAAGACCACGAAGAACCCGGCACTGGCGAACGCGTCTTACGCGGGGCTGAACATCAAGATCAAAGATTGGTTCCTGCGCCTGATCGACAACGTGATGAATTTCTTCAAATCGTCGATCCGTAAAAAAGTGCAGGCGCAGGTCGTGCGCTCGGTGAACGACATGCTCGATCAGGACGTCGAGACCGGTCGCTGGTTCACGAAAATCCACGGCGAAGAGCTCGTGCGCGAACAGGGCGAAAAGCTGACCCGCGACATCACGAAGGCCGTGAACCGGATCGGCCTGCCCGCGTCGGTCGCGGACCTGAAGGCGCAATTGAAGGACCGCTGCCGACTCAAGAAGCTGTCGGTGTCCCCGGACTGGGATCAGCGCCTGGAGGAGTTCTGCACGCGCGTGATCGATCAAGTCGAAATCGAAGTGGAAGCCTTCGCGCGCGACGAGGCGATGGCGGCGAAGGGTTGCTACTCACACCTGGCCCGGTTGCACGATTCCAACGGCAAGTGGTGGGCGAGCGAGTGCCAATTCGTTTCGCGCTTCCGCGTAAAACTGCCGACGATCGACGTCGACTATCTGACCGAGCTGAAGCTTTTGGTCGCGAACCTGGTCGCCATGGACCGGATTCCGGACGACTGGCGCGCGGCTTTGGACGATCTGAACCTGGATGAGGCGACCCTCGGCTTGGTTCTGGAAGAGCTCGAAAAACGCGGTTTCAACCAAGTGAACCGCGGCGACCTCGAAACCGCCGTCGAAGAGATCCTGAAACGTCTGCGGACGGCAGGTCTCTAAATCCACTTCCAGCGCTGGAAGTAAAACGCCCATTTTTCGGGAGATTTACTTCCGGCGCCGGAAGTAAATCACGCCTCCTCGCATATAT
The DNA here is from genome assembly GCA_019637875.1 of Pseudobdellovibrionaceae bacterium. NCBI lineage: Bacteria > Pseudomonadati > Bdellovibrionota > Bdellovibrionia > Bdellovibrionales > Pseudobdellovibrionaceae > Pseudobdellovibrionaceae bacterium. Next base: position 177,661 of record JAHBUW010000003.1, read on the forward strand.
CGCAAATGACCCGGCTCCCCTACGCTCCAGTCATCCGTGGCGAGCGTTGACGCAAGTCCGCCCATCTGCGAAAAAGGAAGTCACCGCGGCCCGGTAGCTCAGCTGGATAGAGCACTCGCCTTCTAAGCGAGCGGTCGTACGTTCGAATCGTACCCGGGTCGCCATTTTTTCCTGTTTTCGGATTCAATTTAACAGACGCAATGGGGACTTCTTATGAAGGGTCTACGAGTTCAATTCGAAGATCACGATTTACGGAAGTCCCGGCCTCGTGAACGCTTACAGCAAATGGAGAAAAGGATCGTCCGAAGAGAATTCGGGTTTTGATCAGCTCGGCGCGATGGATGAGATCTTTCGGGAAATGAGAAAAGACTTAGGCGAAAGCAATTGGAGCATCGGCAAGAACCAACTCATTGGCCTCTTCATTCGAAACGACGTTCCAAAATCATAGCCGTTTCAGACGAAAACATCCGCGCCACGACAACCGACGCTCACATTGTAAGCGTCCCCCGCCCTCCAAATTAACACCCCTTAATTCCCTCGTCTCATCCGGAGAACATGACCGAATCATCACGGGATGCGGCTTGATTCCGCGGCGTTGGCCACCGAAAAGAAAGTCGTGACCACATCGAAACCCACCACCCCGGGCCTCGGCGCCCAACCGCTTTCGTCTTCGCAAGCGTTACTCCGAAATATCGGCGTCGTGGCCGTCGTGTCACTGCTCGTTTTCGGTTTCAATGACTACCTCACGGGGCTGATGCCCACGTTCTACTTTTTCTACGCGAACGTGGTGTTCACGCTTCCGATCGTCTTCTTTCTGATCTACCGTCGCCACGAGGAGATCGCGAAAGCGCTACTTCTGTTGATCCTGAATGCCTGCGTTTTCGTCGCGGAGCTTTCCGCGCCCCTGGATGACGGCGTACGTTTTTTCTTCATTCCGGTCGCGCTCCTCACGCTCATGTTCTACGAAACCAATGAGCGCGCGAAAGTCGCCTACGGTTTGAGCCTTCCCCTTGTCGCTTTCAGCCTGTCGTTTATTCCCGAACTGCGGATCGCACCACCCATCACGGACACGACCCTCACGCCGGAGCTTTCGAAAATCGTGAACTTCGTCGGCGTCTACGTCGTCACGATGGCCGAAATCATGGTCTTCATCCGTTACATCCGCGCGCTCCGGATCGAAGCCGCGCTGCACTCGAAGTTTTCCGCCCTCGGTATTCTGTCCTCCGGTATCGCGCACGAAATCAACAACCCGCTTGCGATCATCAAGGGGCGCTCCGAGATCCTCGCGCATAAGATCTCGGTCGGCGCGGACACGGCCTCGTTGCAAGCGGAAGCCGCCGCCATCACCCGCACCGTCGACCGCATCGCGCGCATCATCCGTGGTCTGCGGCTGTTCACGCGCGACTCCAGTGACGATCCCTTCCAGGCCGTTCCCGCGACGATCATCGTCGAAACCGCCATGGACCTGTGCCACGAAAAAATCCAGCAAGCCGGCATCAAGGTCGACGTCGTCCTGCACCACCCGCTCGTCGTGCAGGGACTCGAAACCCAACTCATCCAAGTGCTCGTGAATCTGCTGAACAACGCGCGCGACGCGATCGAAGGCCGAGAAAATCCGTGGATCCGCATCGACGTCAAAGAGGACCGCATCTGCGTCACCGACTGCGGGACCGGAATCCCCCACCAGATCGTCGACCAAATCATGCTGCCCTTCTTCACGACCAAGGGCCCGGAAAAAGGTTCAGGTCTGGGACTCAGCATCTGCAAAGGAATTCTTGAGCATCACGGCGGCGAGCTGTTCCTGGATCGCCGTTCGCGCAACACCTGCTTCGTCATGAAGTTTCGCCAGCTGGTGATGCCCACCGCTTAGTCCTCTCCCGCCGCCGACCTAGGTCGGTCCCCCTTTCCACCACTTGAAAAGATTTTGAAAACGCCTCCCAGTCTGCTGAACTGGGTCCATGATGACAACCCAACGCCTTCTCCTCGCTCTGGCCACGCTCGTTTTGACCTCATGTAAATCCGCACCGCCGGTCGCCGCAGATCGTGCGCCCGCGAACGCTCCCAACCCGCCGCTCGAGCAGGGCGAAGTCTGGGGCGCCGAGGATGAAGAGATCGCCCGGCAGATCACCGAAGAAACGCGCAACATCGCGCTGGAAAATCGTAAATCCGGCGAACCCCTTCGTCGCGACGCCCACCCCAAACATCACGGCTGCGTGAAAGCCTTCGTCACGACCGACAACTCCACGCTCGATCGCAACGCGCGCTTCGGCTTCTTGGGCGAGAGTAAACCCCAAGCGGCTTGGCTACGTCTGTCGAACGGCGACCCGAAGGGTTTCGCCAATCCCGACAAGACCGGCGACGTCCGCGGCTTCGCGCTGAAGATCATGAACTCGCCGCAAACGCCCCAAGGCAACCACGACATCACCGCGATGAGCTCGCCCCGTTTCTTCTCGCGTGACTCGGAAGACTACCTCGATTTGTTCCATGCCCTGCGCGGCGGAACGCTTTCGCTCGCATGGTACGCGGCCCGCAACTGGACGAACATTTCCATCGTGCGCGCCGCGCAGATCACCCCCGAAAATCCCCTGACCACCGACTACTTCGTCCCGGTCCCCACGAAGTACGGCGCGCAGAACATGCGCATGAACTTCCGCCCCTGCGCGAACCCGGCGGCCCGTGCGATCAAAGCCGACAAATCCCGCCCGAACTATCTGCGCGAAGGACTCGTCACGGCGCTCGCCAAAGAAGGCGCCTGCTTCGATATCCTGATCCAGGTGAACAAAGATCCGCAGACCAACATCGTCGAGAACCCGACGCTGGAATGGAACGCGAAGATTTCGCCCTGGCAGGTCGCCGGCCGCGTCGAGATCCCTCAACAGACCGGATCGGACACACCCGAGCGCATGGCCTTTTGTGAAAACCTGAGCTTTAACCCTTGGAACGCCCACCCCGACCTGCGTCCCATGGGTCAGATCAATCGCGCCCGCAAAATCGTCTACGACGAAATCTCGAAAATGCGCCACCAGGAAAACCAAGTGCCGCAAATCGAACCCCGCGACCACAACGCCTGCGTCGGCGAAACCGCCGCGCTCTGTCGGTAGCCCGACCTAGATCAAGTCCCGTTAGGTTCCCCCGCCCCCTCGCCGAGAAGACCACGTTCACTATCTCAGCGAGGAGACAACTCTATGAACCTTCGACATCTTCTATTGCCATCAGTGTTGGCTTTTTCCGCGTGCTCGAGCGCGCCGAAACCCGAAGTGCCGCCCGAACGTCAGCCCGCGGGCCTTTTCGACGGCCTGTTCAAATCGACGACGGAAGCGCAGCCCCTGACCGACGAAGAAATCGTTTCGGTTTCGAGCTCAGGCCCGCTGAAAACCAAGGGCATGAAAGTCCTCGTCGATAACGACGCGGCCTTCGATGAAAAGGTGAACGCGATCCGTTCGGCCACCGCCGGCGAGACGGTCCGCTTGTCTTATTATATCTACTCGGACGACCACTCATCGTCGGTGCTGTTCAAAGAGCTGATCGCGGCCGGTCAGCGCGGCGTGAAGGTGAAGATCTTCGCCGACCTGATCATGAACTACAAATATCTGGATCTGTTCGCCTACATGAACTCGGCGACCCGTGGGAACATCCAGCCCCGCTTCTTCCTGAGCCTATCGCCGAAACTCGTGCGCGACCTGAGCTTCCTGAGCCGTCCCTGCCCGCCGATCAAGGGTAAGGTCACGGCGTCGAGCTGCTCGGACGCCAAGTGGGCCGAACTCGCGCAAAATCCCGAGTCGGACGCTTACGGCAAACTGCTTCTGAGCGGTATGCTCGGACGTAGCGCGACCGCCGTGAAATTCGCCGTGACCGAAGGTCAGCAACTCGACGTGGCCGCGCTCGCCAAAGGCGGCGGCGCTTCGAAAGACGAAACTCAACAGCTGATCGACTTCTTGAAACTCGTCGTGAAATCGAAACTGCAAGGCGACAGCACCGCGGGCATCAAGGTCGCGCTGGCGTACATGTTCTACGGGGAAAAACTCAATCCCGTCATGAACCAGATCAACGGCATGATCCCGCTCGAACAAAGCGGCGACACCTCGTTCGAAGACTGGGAACACATCACGGACTTCACGCACCACAAATTCCTGTCCATCGGCGAACGTTTCCTGCAAATCGGCGGACGTAACGTCGAAAACAGCTACCACACGAAACCTTCACCCCTGACCCAGAAATACATCTTCAAAGACGTCGACGCGTCGGTGCAGATCACCTCGGGCGGCGCGGACGTCACCCGCGCTTTCGACGAGTTCTGGTCGTACCAGCCTCTGACGTTCTCGATGGAAGACGTCTTCAAAATGGCGCCGAACGACTTCATCACGAACATCCCGGCCGCGACCAAAGCGGTGGCTCAATGCGCGAAGGGCACCTACGGCGCGAAACGCCGCGCCCAAACCGCGCGTTGCCTGGAGTCGAGCCTTTATAACCAACCCGAATACAAAAACCGTGAGCAGCGCATGCAAGCGGCGGCGAAATTGCTGGACGAGCGCGCGGCGGGCTATGCGACCTACAAAAAGGTCATCAACGAGTCATGGTCGAAAAACGGCGACTTCTCGGGCAAGCTCTCGCAAAACGACGTGAAGAAAGCCTTCGTCACTTACATCGAGAACCTGCACTTCGATCGCCGTAAACCCGCCGACAAACGCCCCCGCGTTTTCGGCGTGAAGCCCGCCGAAGAGTTGAACTCGGGAAAATATCTGCACTATCTGTGGCTGCGTGGAATGGAGAACGTCTGCGCCTCGACGGCCGAGTCGTTCAAGAAAAACCCGAACCAACCCCGCCAACGCGTGATCCTGCACTCGGCGTACTTCCTGCCCCCGGGAATCATGATGAATACGCTGGCGAAGATGATCAACGGAACTTGGGATTGCCGTGGCGTGCGCCTGACGATCCTGACCAACTCGTTGGAAACGACGGATCTGAACGTCATCAACCTTCTGGGTCGCTACCAGATGACGGCGTTCTACAATCTGTACTCGCAGCGCCTGACTTTGTTCGGTAACGAACTCTACAAAGACGACCGCTCGCAAGACCCCCGTTTCAACAAAGACAGTCGTTCGAACGGCCGCGCCGCGGTCGTGGACTACTTCGAGTTGAAGTCGATGTCGGATGACGCCCACGTCTCGCTGCACGCGAAAGTCATGATCCTGGGCAACAACGACGCCATGGTCACCTCGGCGAACGGCGACATCCGCTCGTACTACATGGACACCAACAACGGTTTGTACCTGCGCAACGTTCCCGACTTCGTTCGTGAATACACCGCATGGCTGGATGGCATGATCAAAGACCGCGCGAAAACCAATTCGCGCGTGAAAGAGTTCACCGCCGGTGGCGTCACCGTCGACGAGACCCTGCGCCGCCTGCACGCCGAAGATCGCGCCATGATCGACGCGTTCATGAAGAAACGGGGCTGGGACAAGAAGGTCAAAGCCGCGCACATGAAGCAGCTGCACAAAGTGATCGAAGAGGTCACCGACATGATCTTCGATTCGACCCGCAAGATCATGCACGAAGGCCGCAACGAGGGCGACGACGTTCACGAGCGCCGCGCGAAGCAGTTGAAGCTGATGCATCGCTTCGACCGCCTGCTACAAGTGTTCTAATCTGCACTTAAGTCTTGAAGCCTTCATGGGGCGTTGACCGCCCCGAGCACGAATTCAGAACATGGGAGTCTCACCGGAGGCTCCCATGTTTCGTTTTCTCCCCGTACTTTTCGCGCTCTTGCTCGGCGGCTGTTCAACCGCTGAACTGATTCAACGAACCTATGAACCGCAAAAGTCCGGAGTCGTGAAATTCCAGGACGGTTTGATGGCCTTCATGGGCGGTGAAAAAGGCCGCACCATGGCCGAAGAGAAAATGCGCAACTTCTGCGCGCCGAAGCCGTTCCGGATCCTGCGCGAAACCGACAAAGAGATCGTCCAAACGAAAAGTCAGACCACGAACAACAAAGACGGCGGCAGCAGCACGGTGTCCACAACCGGCGCGTCGTCGGGCAGCATGACATACGCCTCGTTCGCGTGCCGCTAGAAACTTAGAAGAACACCTGCGCGTCGCCGTAGCGCGCGCGCATCGCCTCGACGTGCGCGAGCAGCGCGCGGATCCGGCCCTGCAAGGCCTTCGGCTTCGTCCACATTTTCAGGGACTTCGCGGTTCCGTCGGGATCCGCGGCCAAGGCCTGTTCGAGCGCCCGCACGCGTTCGATCTGCGCGCGGTCAAAGCGCGAAACGATTTGCAGATACTTCGAAACTTGCGTTGAGCTGCTGAGCGCCGCCCCGCCGTTGTCCCGCGCGATGAAGTGAAGTTCGCCCTCTTTCGACCAGGTCGCTTCGACGTTCCCACCCGACCAACGGTCCCACTGCCCGCATAAGATATCGAGCACCATGATCTGCGAGAACTCGCGCGCCAACAGAAGCTCCGTATTGACCGGGGTCTTCCCGTCTCTAGTTTTAACGCCCGCGAAAGACATCATCGCCGTCGGCGAAGGACGTGCGCCATCGGCGCGGATGAACTGCGCCACGGGGTGGGCCGAGTTGATCGTATTGCGGGCGGCATCCACGAGCGAGGCGACCTCTTCATTGCGGATGTCCATCGTCACCACGCCCAGCATCGTCTGCGGATTGCGCGCGAGCGCCGCGAGCAGGTTGTCGCGGTTGATGATGCGCCATTTGTTCTTCTCAACGGCGTTTTGCATGAACGCGCGGAACTTCTCGAGCATGGCGCCGTTTCCTTGATGGTAGGCCGAGGGAACCACCAGTCGGCTCATCTGCAGGTAGCGACCGATCGCGTAGGCCACGACTTGCGCTTCCACGTTCGTCGCCGAGTTTTCGGGAACCCACTTCCCGACGTTTTCCGTGCCTTCGTACCCAGTTTCATGCCCCACCTCCGGTGCGCCCTCTATAGCCTGGACCTATGTCTTGGGGAAGATCGGGAAAGGGTCAGTATTAAATCGGGAAAACAATTCCTTTTTGCCACACTCGCCCCCCGCCCCCCAGAATTAAGGAACAGCGAATCGAAACACCCAGGAGTCACGTATGAGAAAAGGATTTCTCGTTCCGGCCCTCGTCTGTCTTTCGTTATTCCTCCCGCTCCTCACCCAGGCTTACCCCTTGGTGCCGGATCCGCAACTGACCCCGGGCTTCCTTTGCGACGTCCATGATCCCGACTATGCGGAAGACCGCTACCGCGAAAAGATCCCTTACTGCCGCCGTAACGTGAGCTCCGCGACCAAAAAGGATATCTACCGCGTTTACGGCATCCCCAGCCGCTGCACCAAACGCTACACCATCGATCACTTCGTGCCCCTTTCCCTGGGTGGCGACAACTCGGTCCAAAACCTGTGGCCCGAACACCGCAACGTCAAAGCCACCCGCCAAAACCTCGAACAGAAACTCTACGTGCAGATCTCGAAAGGTCAGATCACCCAGGACGAGGCCGTCGACAGCATCTATCAGCACAAGCTCAATCCCCCGCGTCCGGTCTCGGGAAGCGACGAGTGTGATCGCTTGGACCCCCAAGCCAACTGGGACCTTCTGTAATTTTCGTCCCGAGCCGCCCGAATTCGGGCGCGCACCCGCAACCCAAGTGAGACTCGCGCAAAGTCTTTGACCGCGCGCGAGCGCGGGTTCATGCCTCGGCCCATGAAACACAAAATCCTCGTCCTCGCGCTGACGCTCGCGTCGGCCTCCGCCTTCGCCGAAAAACTGACGGTCACCAAAATCTGGCATTGGAAAAACGAAGTCCAAGTTCAGCTGGAAACCGCCGACGGACTTTCGGGCTACTTGTTCAACGTCCAACGTAAAGACGACCGCTACCTCGGCGCGAAGATGCACGCCTACGGCCATCCGGCGCGCCCCCTCGTCGACTATTGTTTGATGAAAGAGATGATCGTCGGCGCCCTTGAAGGAGCACCGCCCGCCTTGATCATGAACGGCAAGCGCGACGAAATTTTCCCCGACCCGATCAACTTCCGCGAACGTCTTTCGCAGTACGACCGTCCCCAGGGCGAAGTTTACTGGCAGCGTACCCGCGAACTCCTGAAAGAGCTGTTCCGTCCGCAACGCGCCTGCAGTCCGATCCCGGCCGAGTAACGAAGTCCTAGGCGATCAGATCGTTGATCACGCAGAAGTGCAGAACCGCCGCGATGACCACGAAGATGTGAAAGATCTCGTGGTAACCGAAAACTCGCGGCCAGGGGTTCGGGGATTTCAATGCGTAAATCACCGCCCCCAGCGTGTAGACGATCCCGCCCGCCAGGATCAACCCGACGCCGTAGCCCCCGAGCGCCTGACCGAGCTCGGTGAAGTAGTAGACGGGAATCCAACCCACCCCGACGTACAAAAGCGCCGCCAGCCATTTCGGCGCGCGAATCCAGAAGATCGTTTGCAGAATCCCCACCAGGATCAGCGCCCAGATCGCGGCCAGGGGCGCATGCCCCATCCCGTTCGGCAGCGCGATCAAAAAGATCGGCGTCATCGTTCCGCCGATCAAAACGAAGATCGCCGCATGATCGAGTCGGCGCATGACCGCGCGCGCGGCCGGCTTCCAGTTGATTCGATGGTAAAGAGCGCTGACGGTCAGCAGGCAAATCAAAGACAACGAGTAGATACCGACCGCGAAGATCATCATTCGCGAAGACGCCCGCGTGATGAGCATCAAACAGGCGCCTAAACTGACAAAGGCCGCCGCTTCGTGGAAGCGCCCCCGCAGGAGCGGCTTTACGGACTCAAGAGGACCCATGGTGGACATCATATACCTCCCGGGCCACGTCACACCACGACGTTGACCCGACACGATACAGTATACACTTGTTTACCGTTTTTAAAAGCGCCTTTTCGTCGTGATTCGGTTATGAATTCCTGATGGCCACCAAATCCGAGCAAAGAAACCAGACGCGTCACCAATTGATCCAGGCCGGACTTCGGCTCAGCGGCGAAAAGGGCTTTGGCGCGCTGAGCCTGCGCGAAGTGGCGGTGGGCGCGGGCATCACCCCCGCCGCGTACTACAAACATTTTCACGACTTAGAGGAGCTGGGACTCGTCCTGCTCGACGAAGTCGGCCTCAGCCTGCGGCGCATGCTGCGTGAAGCTCGCAAACGTGTGGAGCCCGGTCCCGACGCGATCCGCGTCTCGATCGACGCCTTCCTGAAATTCGTGAACGAAAATGGCAACCTCTTCCGCCTACTTTTGGGCGAGCGTCAGGGCGCGACCCCCGCTTTCCGTAAAGCCATCCACACCGAGATGGACCGCTTCGTGGCCGAGCTTGCGGCGGACCTCGAGCGCCTGCAGGGCGCGCTGAACCAACCGCTGCGCGACCCCTCGCTGACCGCGGAGGGTATCGTCGCCGTGGTCTTCACCCTTGGCGCGGAAGCCCTCGATCTGCCGAAGCACAAACAGTCGGGACTCAAAGAAAGAATGACCGAACACGTCCGCACGATTCTTCGCGGCTCGAAAGCCCCGCCGAAAAAGGGGCGCGCCAAGTAATTTTTCCGTGATCGAAGACCGGCCCTTCCCGTGGGGCGGTCTCTCGGGCAAAAACGCGGAAAATGTTCGCGAAGCTCCTCGTCCTTTTCATTCTCGCTTTCGCTCTTCCCGCTTTCGCGGAAGAACCCGCGTGCTACCAAAACGAAATCGACCCCGCGACCCGCAAACTTTATCGCGACGAAGCGCCCTACCAGGCCGATCTCGAGGCGTTGCTCGCGAGCGAACCCACCCGTCCCGGAATGTACACGCTCTACCGCGCTTACAATCTCTCGAAAGCCGAGACGCCGAACGCGAACGCACTTAAAAATGACAAGCGCGCGCACTGCTACATCGGCTGCCGACTCGCGAACGACATCAGTGTCGAGGCCGCCGAGTACGCGGCCTGGTACAAAGAGCATCGCGACCTCACCGATTGCCAAAAGGCTTCACGTTTCGAGCCTCAAGACATCCTCGCTACGCAAGTCGGCATCCGCCTGGGCGAACAAAATGTCCCCCACGCCGACAAGGCGTTCTGTCAGCGGACCTGCCGTCAGAGTGTGCGTTAAAACCGCGCGGATTCGCCATTTTTCGCCTCAAATTCCCTCAAAGCCCCTGGCATCAACGATAGCGTTAAGCGTCAATTCGTCGGGTCTTCGTCAGAACTTTGCGTTCGGCGCATGATTGTATTGACCAAATGCATACCAACTATGAAATCTGTCCATGGTTCTTAACACCATACTGCGAGGGGGATTCATGCAGTGGCTGGTTTCGGGCTTCTTGGTTTTTTCGCTGGTTTCGGTCAACGTTCACGCCAAAGGAAAATATGAGCGGAGCGAAGATCAAGCCTCCATCGGATGGGAAGATTCAGACTCTTCCTTCTCTAACACGGATCTTCGCCGCGAACTCCAATCGCGGGCCGCGAAGAACCAACACTCACTCGGCTACAAAGGCGCACGCATCGAACTGATGGGTCGCATTTCGCTGAAGCACGATGCGCGCGGTTACTATATCCGTGACGTCTACTGCGAGAAGAACTTCAACGGCGCTCCGGGCCGCATTCCCGACGATAAAATCATCAACACCGAACACACTTGGCCGCAAAGCCGCTTCGGCGGTTCGGGTCGCGACATGCAGAAATCGGATCTGCACCACTTGTTCCCTTCGGACTCCGAGCTGAACAGCAACCGCGGCAACCATCCTTTCGGCGAAGTGAAAAGCAATTCGCAAACGCTGAAGTGCACGCAGAGCCGCGCCGGCTCGAACGTGGACGGCGACTTCGTTTTCGAACCGCCGGTTGAGCACCGCGGAAACGTGGCGCGCGCATTGTTCTACTTCGCGGTTCGCTACGGAATGTCGATCGACGCGACTCAAGAAGCGACTTTGCGTAAATGGCACGTCGCCGACCCGGTCGACGCGGACGAGACGGATCGCAACGACGCGATCGAAAAGGTACAAGGGAACCGCAATCCCTTCATCGACCAGCCGGAACTGGTCAATCAGATCTCGAACTTCTAATTCGAAAATAAAAAAAGGCCGAGGAAACTCGGCCTTTTTTATTTCTGGATGAGCGCTCCGTTTTTACTGACCGCAATCTTCCAACTGCAGAGTCAACGCCGTCCCTTCCAGGGTCGCGCTTCCGCCCTGAGCGGACGAGCCTTTGTTTCCGAGCAGGCTCACGTTCGCACGCACATTGACGTCCGCACCGCACTCGGTCCGCACGACGTCTTCCACGCGATCATAGTAATACTCGACATGCTCATCCGTTTTCGCGCCGATTTTCGAGTCCACTTTCGGCCCCGTCGAACCCGCCGTGAAGACCTCCGCCGCGGCGATCGCCGAAGCGCCTTCCGCCAGATCCGCCGCACCGAAGACCGCGGGCTCACCGATCACCAGGCGCTTGCCGGCGGGCATCGCCACCGCGAGTGAAATCGCGCACGCCTTACGGTCGATCCGTTTCGAGCTCACATCCACGTTCATCTCGGGAAGAAAGATCATCACGCGGCCCGAAAAGCTGGATTGGTAGACCTCAAGGGGCCCGCCACCGGGGCAGCCGTTGCCGCCGCTTTGGATCTGCGAAACGTCGATGATTTCCGCCGCCGTCGCGGCCCAGGCGGGTGCGGACAGGGCCAAAGGAAGCAGGAGTCCAAGGGTTCTTGCGGCGATCTTCATGTCATCCTCCGTGAGGTGTTGTGGTGCGAGCCCCGGGGACACTTCGTCACCGAAAGCGGGTTCGCGGGGTGAAATTGCAATGGCCGTGCGCGCGGTTTTGAGAGTCAGGATGACACCGTATCCCCCCGCCAAGAGTTATGTTAAAGACCTGGTCATGACCTGGGACGCCCCCCGATTCACCTGCGACTACAGCCAACCCGCGAGCTACCGATTCTCGATGGACTCCATCCTGCTCGCGAAGGCCGCCGTGCGGGACTTCGCCGAGCGCGAGTGGTCCCCCCAAGCGCGGGTACTGGATCTTTGCGCCGGCGCGGGTGTCGTCGGTTTGGAGTTCGCACACCTTGAACCCCGTGCGAAGAATTTCGACTTCGTCGAGATCCAAACCGACTACCGTCCGTCCTTCGAGGAAAATCTCGTCAAAGCGCATGCCTTGGGACTCACGGCCCGAGGGCATTTCATGAATCATCGGGAGTTGCGCGCGCCGGAGTTCGCGGCGGCCTACGACTTGGTGCTTTGCAATCCACCTTACTTCGACCCCGGCCGGGGACCGCTACCGCCCGACGCCCTGAAGGCACGATCGCGGTTTTTCGTGGATGCGAGCTTCCGGGATTTGCTGGAGACGTTGATGTTCGTGATGAAGGCCGGAGCGTTCGCCTACGTCCTCACGCGGGACCAGAAAGAGCACGGCGACGACCGGACACGGGAACTGACGCGCGCCCTCAGCGGACGCGCGGAGCTGGTCGCGACCGAAGATCTGCGCGGGACTTCGCTGCAGATCCTTCGGCGCCTCTGAGAATCACTTCGCCGGACCGGATTCTTCGGCCTACTTCGCCGGCCGGAGCATCTTCTCGACTTCGGCGATGTGCAGCTCTTCTTCCATGATCATTTCGCGCGCGTACTCCTCGAGACCGACGCGTTTGCCTTCCACGAGCTTCAGCAGATCGTAGTAGAGCTCCAGCTGGATCGTTTCGTGCTCGAGGCTTTCACGCAGGATCGTCTCGACCGAGTGCTTCGAAGTTTCCAGAAGCTTCGCGATTTTCAGCGAGGGATGCGAACCCAAAGTCGTGATGTGCTCGCCGACATTTTCGGCATGCACGAGCGACTCGTGAGCCTGGTCACGGAGCCATTTCACGATCGGAATGCGGCCGGGACCGTAAACCATCAGCGAGTAGTGGGTGTAACGAACGACGCCCGCAAGCTCGTGCTCGAGGATCGCGTTCAAGGCGGCGACGACTTTTTCAGTGTCGATCTTCTCTTTCATGGGGGTTTCCTCCAATCGGGGTTTGAGAGCCCTTTATCAATTGGCTTTCAACACCGATCATGGCTCCCAAACCTGAAAAAGACCAGTCCAATCAGGTGGTTTTGACGGGAGGGGTCGTCGATTCTTGTCGCCAGTTGCGACTGACAATCAATCTCGCGCCTCGTTTGAAAGTCAGATAACTCCACGCCCATTGGAGCATCACGAGGGTGCGATTTTTGAACCCGATCAAATAATAAACGTGGATGAAAAGCCAAGCGAGCCAGGCGAAAAGTCCAGACATCCGCAGCTTGCCGAACTCGAGCACGGCCTTGTTGCGACCGATGGTCGCCATGGAACCTTTGTCGAGGTAGGTGAACTCACGAACCGGCTTCCCCTTCATCTTGCGACGAATCGCGTCCGCGACGTAACGCCCCTGCTGCATCGCCACCGGCGCAAGGCCCGGAAGCGTTTTGTTTTCACTCCACGGAATCGCGGCCATGTCGCCGATGACGTAAAGATCCTGAAGGCCTTCGATCTGACAGAAGCGATTGGCCTGCACGCGGCCCGCGCGGTCGTGTTCCCCCGGAAGAGTTTTGGTGATCTCGGACGCCTCGACGCCCGCCGCCCAAAAGACCGTGTGGGTCGCGACGAAATCTTTGCCGAGCTCTACGCCCCGCGCGTCCACTTTGGTCACGCGCGTGTTCGTCCACACCTGAACGCCCAAACGTTCAAGATCGTTCAAGGCTTTCTTCGAGCTTTCCTCCGCGAACGCCGCCAAGACCCGCGGCCCCGCTTCGACCAAAATCACCCGCGCGCGATCCGGCGAAATCCGCCGGAAATCCCGGGACAAAGTCACGCGCGACAGCTCGGCGATCGAGCCCGCGAGCTCCACCCCTGTGGGACCGCCGCCGACGATCACGAAGCTCAGCCAGGCGCGCGCGGCTTCGGGATCTTTCTCTTTCTCGGCCTCTTCGAAAGCGACCAAAACGCGACGACGGATTTCGGTCGCGTGCTCGATCGTTTTCAGCCCTGGCGCGTGCTCTTCCCACTCGGGATGACCGAAGTAAGAGTGATTCGCGCCGCAGGCCAAAACGAGCTCGTCGTATTCGTACTTTTCGTTCTCGGAGTAGACGATCTTCGCCACCGGATCCACGCGACGGATTTCATCCATGATGACGGACACGTTCGGATAACCCGTGAAGAGCGAACGAATCGGAAACGCGATGTCCGCCGGCGAAAGCCCGGCCGTCGCCACTTGGTACAAGAGCGGCTGAAAGAGATGATGGTTTTTGCGATCGATCAGGACGACGTCCACGTCTTTCGCTTGCGCCAAGGACTTCGCGGCGTTCAGCCCGCCGAATCCCCCTCCGATAATTACAACTTTGCGACGGCCATTTTTCGAGGAAGTCATCACCCTTGGTTATGAACCGAGTCCGGGGAAACGGCAAGTGACCCACGCCAAATGAAAACAAAGGGAGCGGGGTTTTTGCCCGGTTTTCACGCTCTCCCGTGAATCAAGATCAGTGGTGCGGCGCCGCCTCACGGGAGTTGACTCCCGCCGCCGTGCCTACCAGATTAGCGCGCATGTTCACGCGCACAAGAACCGCGAAAATCGCTTTACTGGCGGCCGATCTCGTCGCGTTCACCCTCGCATTCGGGGTCGGCCTCGTGGCGTTGATTCTTTACGCCGACTATCCCACGAACCAAGACTTCGAGCAGTGGTGGTGGGGAACCGGGCGCATCCACAGCTTCGTCCACTTCGTCTTCGTCGCGATCACGCTCGTGCGTTTCTATACGAAGGGACTTTATTCCCGACGCATTCCGTTCTGGGATGAGCTGCGCTCCCTTCTTTTGACGCTGGTCTACCTCGCGCTTTTGAACGGCATGGTCGTCCTGATCGCGAAATGGCCGTTCTCTCGCGTCTTATGGCTGACGAGCTGGCTGGTGGCGTGCGCGCTGATTCCGATCTTCCGTGCTTTCGCGCGGACCTTTTTGCGGCGGGCCGGCTATTGGGCGCGCGAGACCTTCATCGTCGGGACCGGCGAAACGGCGCTCTCCGCTTACCTCGCGATCACCAGCGAACCGCAACTGGGTTACCAAGTGCGGGAGTTCATCAAACTCGAAAATACGCAGAACGGCGCCGCCCTCCCCCCGAGCATCCCCGTCCAGAAGCTCTCCCACGCGGCGGTCCTCGAACGCCTGCGCGGTTTGAAAGACATCGAAATCATCGTGGCCCTTGAAGATCGCGACCTCAACGAAGCGAAGCAACTTATCGAAGAGATGTCGCTCGAGTTCGACGAAATCCACTTCGTTCCCTCGGTGCAGGGACTGCCGCTTTTCGGGATGGAGGCGAACCACTTCTTCAGTCACGAAGTGCTGATGCTCCGTTCACGCAACAATCTCCACTTCCGTCCGCGCGTGTGGTTGAAGCGGGCCTTCGATTTCTCGGCCGCGATCGCCATCACGATTTTGGCTTCGCCGATCCTGCTGTGGATCGCGTTCCGTATCCGCCAAAGCGGGCCGGGCGTGCTGTTCGCGCATACGCGCATCGGCTGCGACGGCAAACCCTTTCCGTGTTTCAAATTCCGCTCCATGGTCCCGAATGCGCAAGCCGTCCTGGCCGAGCTTTTGGCCGCCGACCCGCGCGCGAAAGCCGAGTGGGACGCCAGCTTCAAACTCACGAACGATCCGCGCATCACGCCCATCGGCGCGTGGCTGCGCAAGACAAGCCTCGATGAGCTGCCGCAATTATGGAACGTCATTCGCGGCGACATGAGCCTGGTGGGGCCACGCCCCATCGTGAAAAAAGAAATGGAACGTTACGGGCACCGCATCGACTTCTACACGAGCGTGCGCCCCGGCATGACCGGGCTTTGGCAAGTGAGCGGGCGCTCGGATACCGATTACCGCACGCGCGTTCATCTCGACACCTGGTACGTTAAAAACTGGACGCTCTGGTACGACATCGCGATTCTCTTCAAAACGATCCGCGTCGTCTTGGGGCGTAAAGGCGCTTACTAAGCTCCCGCTCCATTGACTCTACACACTTCCTTTCTAGAATACCGGGATGCTCCCTGCGGCCGCGTTCGTCCTTCTGCTCAGTCTGCCCGTGTCGGCATTGGCCGCGCTTCCCGACGCGTTCTCGACGCTCACGCCGATGATCCAACGTCTGTGCGAAAAGTCCCCCGAGGTCGTCGGCGTCAATGAGGGAGTGGGTCTGGCCGAGGACTCGGCCCGCGTGAACTCGCGCTACCTGATTCCGAAAGTCAGCTTGGGCGCGAGCTTCGGTCTTGTCCCCTCCACGCCAGGGAACGAAATCGCCTCCGGCCGGGCGGGTTCGGCCGGCGTTCTGGGCGCCACGGTGGACTGGGGACTGAATCCCCTTTTCGGCCCCGAACTCAACTCGCAGAAATCCAAACTGCTGCTCACCCAGGCGCGCATCTCACGCATCCAAGGTCTGCAAACGCAGATCTCGGACTTCTTGGACCAGATCCTCTCGCTCAGCCGACTCGTCGCCCGCGAGAAAGATCTGCTCGAAACGCAAAAACGTCTGGAGCGGCAACTGCGAACCGCCCAGTCCAGCGTCCGCCAGGGCATCGCCAAACGCACGGATCTGCAACGCTTCGAAACCGAGATTCTACGCTTGCAAGACGCGAAGCTGGGGCTTGAACGCAGCCGTATCGAAGCGACCGAAAGACTCAAAGTGCTGCTGGGCGGAGAGCTCGATCCGAATTGGAATCTCGCTTGGCAGGGCTTCAACGCGATCCCCGTGCAAAATCCGACCGCGCAGAATCCGACGCCCGAGCTGCAACAAGAAGAACTGCGGTCACGCCTCGCCGAGCTGGATCTGGCCATCACGCGCCAGAACACGGGTCTGGTGACCTCACTTCAAGGCCAGTACAGCTACCAAAATTCGACACTCGCGCCGGGCTGGGACGCGGATTCCCTGCGCGAGCCGTGGGTATCGAACTGGAGCCTCTTTCTGAATTTCCGCTATCCGCTTTGGGACAACGGCGCGGACACCCTCACGCGCCGGACCTCGGCCGTCGCGCAAAGGGTCGCGGAAGTCCGGCTGGATCAAGCGCGCCGAAACTTCCAGGCGACGCTCCTTCTCTTCACCGATCAACGTGCGCGGGTGGAAGAGCGTCGGCGCATCGCGGACCGTCTCTTCGCTTTGGAGCAGCGGACCTTCCAACAGGTCGAACTGGATTACCGCGAAGGACGCACGGGTTATCTTGAATGGCTGAACGCGAACCAAAGCCTGCAGTCCGCCGTCAGCTCGCAGATCGATTCTTCGGTCGAGTGGGCGCGGCTCTGGATTCTGAGCGCCACGCTGAAAGGGGAGCTCGCGAATGACTTCTGTAACTAAAGCGACGTCCATCCTCGCGATCTTGAGCCTCGTGGTCTTCACCGGCTGCGGCGGCGGCAAAAAGCGGAAGGCCGCGACCGCCACCGCCGAAAAAGGCAACGTCGAGCTGAACGTCACCTTGAGCGGCACCGTGAAGCCCTTCCGCGCGACCGTCATCTCGGCGCCGTATACGGGATACCTGCGGCGACTTTACGTGAACGTCGGCGACCGCGTGAAGAAGGGCGATCCGCTCGTTTCTTTTTCGCCGAACCTGACCGATGACGAACAGCTGTACCCGATCCGCGCGGCCTACCCCGGGCTGATCAGCCAAGTGCACAAGCTGGACGGCGACTACGTCGTGCAAACCGGGACCGACGCGAAAGTCCTGAAGCTCGAGGATATTTCGAGCTTATACATCGAATCCGAAGTTCCCGAAGCCGACATCGCCAAAATCAAAGCCCAACAGAAAGCGACGATCCGCGTGAACGCGCTTCCGGATCGGACCTTCACCGGCGACATCGTGCAGATCTTCCTCAGCGCGCGCGATACCGACAACGCCTGGGACCGCAAGGGCGGGACCTTCCCGATTCGGATCAAGGTGGACGATCCGATTCCCGAGCTCAAAACGGGTCTGTCGGCGATCGTCGAGATCGTTGTCGATTCCCGCAAAGACGTGATCCGTTTGGCGCAAGAGTACGTGATCCGCGAAAAAGGAAAATCCTACGTCACCATGGCGAAAGGAAATGAACGTCGCGAGGTTGAACTTGGACTGCGCTCCGATGCGCACGTGGAAATCACCAAGGGCCTGCAGCCCGGCGAAGAGGTGACCTTCCCGATCTTCGATGCGGAAGAGTAACCCATGCTGATCGACGTGCGCGGCCTTTCCTTGAACTACGATTCCGAAGCCGGACCGGTGAAAATCCTGCGCGGGATCGACTTTCAAGTTCAGCGCGGCGAACAGCTCGCGATCTGCGGCCCCTCCGGCTCTGGAAAGTCCACGCTGCTTTACATCCTCGGCGGTCTGTTGCGGCCTTCAGGCGGCGAGGTCCGTTTGGAAAACCGCGAGCTCTGGCACCTCACCGAACCGGAACGCTGCGCGATTCGGGCGCGCAAGATCGGCTTCGTCTTCCAGCAGTTCCATTTGATTCCGGGCTGGACCGTTCTGCAGAACATCATGTTGCCCGCCGAGTACAACTCGATCCCCAACGCCGAAAGACGCGCCCGCGAACTGGTCGTGAAGCTGGGTCTCGCCGGTCTTGAGGACCGTAAACCCAATCAGCTTTCCGGAGGCCAAGCGCAGCGGGTCGCCATCGGGCGCGCGCTTTTCATGGATCCCGAGATCCTGCTGGCCGACGAGCCGACGGGCTCGCTCGACTCGAAAACCTCGGCGGAGATCTTGAAGCTGTTCGAGCAGATTCACGACGAAGGCAAAACCGTCATCCTGATCACGCACGACGAAAAAGTCGCCGCGCAGTCCAAACGCGTGATCCGCGTGGAAGATGGGAAGATCGTTTCGGATCAGGCGAATGCGCGCGTCCGCGAAAACGCCGCGCCGGCCCCAACGCTCCCGCCCCCGCAAGCGCCCGCGCCCGTTTCGCGTTTGGCGTGGGCGACGGACCTCGTGAAAGATCTTTTCCGCAACTACAGCTGGCAGAAGTCGCTCGAGCTGCTACGCCGCAATCCCTCGCGGTCGTTCCTGACTTTGTTCGGGATCGCGGTCGGCGTCGCCGCCGTCGTTTCGATGATCACCATCGGCGGCTTCGCGAAAGACAAAATCCTGCAAAGCTATTCGACGCTCGGGGTGCGTAACTTCCAGCTCTGGGGTTACCGCAACTGGCAGCTGTCGGCCACGGCGCCGAAGACCGCGGACTTCCGCGCGTTCAGCATCGAACGCGACATCCAGCCCCTCATGCGGCTTTTCCCCGAGATCGTCGCGTACTCGCCGCTCATCCGTTTCTGGAGCGCCGACGTCTCTTACGGCGGCAAAACGATGTCCGAGGATACGAACCTGATGGGCGTCGGGGCGGACGGTTTGCGATTGAACGACTTCGAGCTCGCGCAGGGTCGGCCGCTCACCGCGATCGACGTCGAGGATCGTCTGCCCGTGTGCTGGCTGGGCGCCTCGCTGGTGGACGAGATGCGAATCCCCGTGCTGGACGGACCGATGATTTTCGTGAAAACGCAAAACTTCAACTTCCCCTGCCGGGTCGTCGGCTCGCTCAGCCAGAAGTCCACCGTCGGCGGCGGCGGACGGCGGGGTAAGCCGGGTTTCGAGATCATCGCGCCCTTCACGTTTCTGCAAGCCGTGCGCGGCGAAAATCTTTACTCCAACGAAGGGGACATGAACCAAGTCCTCTTCGAGGTCGAGGACGGCACCCTTCCCGACGCCGTCACCGGACGCATCGAAAAACACTTCGAGCAAAAATACGGAAACGCCGGCAGCTTCCGCTCGGACACGAACTCGAAGATCATCGGCCAGATGCAGCGGTTTTTGAACATCTTCAACATCCTGCTGACATCGATCGCCTTCATCACGCTACTCGTCGGCGCGACGGGCGTGACCAACATGATTTTGGTTTCGATTTCCGAACGTATTCGTGAACTGGGCATCCGCCGCGCGGTCGGGGCCGAGCCCAAACATCTGCGTCGCTTGGTTCTGAGCGAAAGCCTTACGCTCTGCGGGATCGCGGGCCTCCTCGGGATCGTTTTCGCGCTCGTCTTCGAGCACGGCATGCTTTATCTCGCGTCGAAGATTTTCAAACAGGTCCCCTTCGAATTTCTGTGGGATCCGCTCGCGATGACGATCAGCCTCGTCTCCATCGTCGGGGTCGGCGTCGGCAGTGGTCTGTACCCGGCCCTGCGCGTGGAACGCCAAGACGTCGTCAAAGCGCTCCGCACCGACTAGGCGTCCCCCCAACTCTAATGTAACCCCAGGTTGAACTCGGGGTTTTGCGAATCCACCTGATTGTAAGTGTCTTCGGCGCGATGGCCGCGCTCGCGCAAAGGCTTCAATGCCGGGTTCTCGTCGAACTTCTTCGCGCTCGCGCCCCCGGTCTTGCGCTCCTGCGATTCGCCGCGCGGAAGCAACGTCGCCGCGAACGCCATCAGGGCCTGCACGGTCTCGGGCACCACGGTCGCCAGAAGATTCCGCGCCTTCGCCGGCAAAGAGAGCAAGAGCTCCGTGCGGCCTTCGACCACGGCATCGAGCATCTTCTTCGCCGCGGCGTCCGCCGACTTCGAAAGCAGCGGCATATTGTCCAGCGCCGCGAACCATTCGAACTCCCGCTCGTGATCGCCCTTGAAGACCGCCTGAATGGGCGAGCCCGTCCGCATGACCGTGGGGTAAGCGGTCGTCACGAAAATATTGTCCATCGCGAGCTCGGCGGCCACGCCTTGCGAAAATCCGGCGAGCGCGAACTTCGAGGTGTCGTACGGCAGCATGTGCGGAACCGCGACCTTCCCGCCCAAAGAGCAGACGTTCAGAATCCGTCCCTGCCCCCGCGCGCGAAAGTGCGGGAGGACCAGCTGCGTGGCCTCGACCACCGCCAGCACGTGCAGCTTCAGCTGCGCTTCAAAATCCTCGCGGGTCATCGAACGAAAGGGGCCGACCAGAATCGAGCCCGCGTTGTTGATCAGCAGATCGATGCCCCCCATATTGCCGATCGCGGCGCTGATCGACTGACGGAGCTGTTCGGGATCCGTGACGTCACAGCGGTCGATGAAGATCTGCGCCTCAGGAAAGTCGCCGAGCAAAATATCCTGGGCGCGACTGAGTTCTTCCTCGTCCCGCGCGACGAGCGTGACCTGCGCGCCCCTTTGCAGCGCGTTCCATGCGAGCGAAAGCCCCAGTCCCCGCGATCCTCCCGTGATATACACGCGACTTCCCAGGTAGTCGAAGCGCCGACGCAACGACGCCAGATACAGCGCGGACGCCCCCGCGGTGAAAACTCCGGTCCACAAAGCGGATCTGCGGCGCGCGGCGAGTAACGCGAGCGTTCCGGAAATGAAAGCGAGTTCTTTTTGGAGTGCGGGTGTCATGTGATGGTCCTTTCGCATGGTGGATTTTCCCCTCCGTTCACGGAGCAGGATCAAGGCCACCGCGAGCACGGGGAATTGCCCCTGATTCGCGGGAAATTTGGGAGTCCCCCGGTTTGCAATGGGCCTCCTCTCGGGCGAAGCCCAGGGGAGATCATGACGACGGCTCACTTCGCGAAATCCAAAGGACTACGTTACGCCAACCCGAACGAGGCCGGTTACCGCCGCCAGCCTCGCGGCGGGGGATTCGTTTACCTCGATCCTCGCGGCAAAACGGTGACGAGCGCCCGCCTGAAGGAGCGTTTCCGCAAGCTGGTGATTCCGCCCGCGTGGCGCGAGGTCTGGATTTGCCCCCACGCGAACGGTCACCTCCAAGTGACCGGGATCGATGCACGGGGACGCAAACAGTACCGCTATCACGAAGAGTGGACGCGCACCCGCAACGAAGACAAATTCAAACGCCTGGTCGAATTCGGACGCGTCCTGCCGCGCATCCGCGCCCGCGTCGAGCGCGATCTGCGCAAGCGTAGTCTTTCGCGTGCGCAGGTCCTCGCCGCCGTGGTCAAAACGATGGAGCAAACCGGACTGCGCGTCGGTAACGACGTCTACACGCGCGAAAACGGCAGCTACGGTTTGACGACCGTTCGCAATCGCCACGTCGAGATCAAAGGTCCACGCGCCCGTTTTTACTTCAAAGGGAAAAGCGGCGTGCAACGCGACGTCAGCCTGAACGACGCCCGCCTGTGCCGGATCATCCGCAACTGTCGCGAGCTGCCGGGCGCGGAGCTTTTCGGATACCGCGATGAAAACGGTCGCGCGGTCGACATCGATTCGAAAGACGTGAACGACTACCTCAAAGAGATCTCGGGCATGGACATTTCGGCGAAGGATTTTCGCACCTGGGCCGGCACGCTCCGCGCGCTAGAAATTCTGCGGGACTTGCCCCCGCCCCCGCGAGACACCCAAACCGCGCGGCGCCGCCGGGAAGTCGACGTCATCAAACAAGTGGCCGCGCATCTGGGAAATACGGTTTCGGTTTGCCGCAAGTACTACGTCGATCCACGCGTTTTCGACGGGGACCGCCGCGGCCTTTTGACCAAGCTGGAAAAAAGAAACGCCCGGGGCCTCCGGGCGTGTGAATCGCAACTGATCAAATTGCTCGCGATGCGGATCACCAAGGTGTCGGCTGAATCCCCGGAGGCAAGAAGAACACCCCCGTCTGGTACATCATCGCGATGATGCTTTGGCTGGTCACGCGGAGGTCGCGCCCTTTCGGCGAACCGTTGTCGACGATGATCCGCCCGTCATCCCCACCCGACATATAGGTGTGTCCGGGCGAGATCCCCGTCGTGTGCATCATGATCGCGCCCGCGGGCGCGCGGTACATCGTATAGTCCCAAGGCACCCAACCGGCGGCGTTCAACGAGCGCGAAAGCTCGACCACCGCCGCCGTCGAAGTCCAATAGAGTTTATTGCCCTTCGTCGCGTTGAAATCTTCGGTGTGCGAATACCCCGCGCGTTTGTAAGCCTGACGGATCACTTCCGACATCGTCTCGGCGCAGGGAACGTTCGCGAAACCGTGACGGGTCGCCGTGCCTTCGACGGCCACGCTCCACGCGCCGATGTTGTTCACGAAGCCCTCTTTCTCGAATTTGATGGACAAGTTCTTCGCGGTCGCCGAATCGATGATCATCAGCTCCCGCGGGGACGGCGCCTTCCGGTCCCCCGCGCGCTTCAGCTCATTGTAGATCTTCGTCCACTTCGCCTGATCCGCCGCGCTCAGTGAAGTCATCGCGATGCCCTTGTTCACGCGATCGCCGAAACGCTTTTTCACGCCCGAAACGTAGCTAAATTTCGGCTTACCGCTCGTTTCGTAGTATTTGGTGAAACCCGCGCCCGGGGTTCCGCCCGCGATGATCGGGAAGGTCTCTTCCGAACGCAGGATCTCGCCCGAAATCGAGGCCGAGACGTAAACCCCGCCGCTCGCGGAGTTGATCTCGCTGAGCTTGGCGTCGGGAATGCGCGCCTTGGCGCTCGCCGGGACCGACAGAACGTGGATGGGGTAAAGAAAGCCCGTGCTCGAACGCTCCACGCCGCCGCCCGAAGTGCGGTAGTCGTAGTTTTGCGAAGAGGTCTCGTCATAATAGCGAAGGACCGATCCCGCCGGCAGTTCGATCACGAACTCCAGAACGTTGTTCTTCAACGTGCGGATGTTCATGTCTTCTTTGAGCGTCACGGTTTTCATCGTGGGTACGGGTGTCTTCGTCCCGCCGCCGTCGTCCTGCTTGCCGTTGTCGTCGCCCGGCACGCTCGCGATATCGCGCGCATCATCGAATTGCGCTTCGAATTCGTTCGCGCAGCCCATCAGCCCGAAGATCGCGATCGCCATCATCGCGACCGCCCGCTTTTTCAATCCCTGATTGCGTTTGGTGGTTTTTTCCATCCCGATTCCTCCCGATTCATGGGACTCATCGGGAGGAGCTGGACCTTCGTTGAGGGAAAAGGTCGTGAAGTTCCGGGAACAATTTCAAATCGTCAAAGTCGCCGACGACTTCAATCTTCTTTCGTGGCGGCGGCGAAGTGCGCGAAGCGTAAAGTCGCGAATCTCGTCGAAGGCTTGCGCAAACCCAGGGATTCGAACGAAGTCGCGGAACTCTTGGTCGCCGTGAGCTCGCCGAGAATATGTAACGGTCTGCCGAACTGTTCGACGAATTCCTGCGAGATCGCCGCGATCTCGTCCGCCGGGACCGCCGCGAGCAGCTCGTAATCCTCACCACCGTAAAGCGCGAAAGCCCGCGCGTCGTTGACGCCGATCATGTCCTCCAAGGTGCGCAGCTCCGCCGCCAGCGGCACCGCCCGCACGCTGAAGTGAAGTCCCGAGGCCGCGGCCAAACGAGGAACGTCGTGATAAATCCCGTCGGATAAATCCATCATCGCGTGCACGCGCGAGGCGAGCCACGCCCCTTCGCGGAGTCTCGGTTCGGGACGATGATGACGGCGCAACGATTCGCCGCGCGCTTGCCCCGAAATCCGCAGTCCCTCCCATTCACCTTCTTGAACGGACAGACCCATCGCCGAAAGCCCGAGCGCTCCCGTCACGACCAGCACATCGCCGTCGCGCCCCTCGAACCGCCACGGAACCCGGCCCGCGCGTTCGCCCACCGCCGTGATCGAGAGCGCGATCCGGCCCGGCGAGCCCGTCGTGTCCCCACCTAGAAGCGGGCAGGCGCCGAAGCGCGCGGCCTCGTCCAGACCCGCGATGAATTCCGCGGCCCAATCGGGATTCAGATCTTTGGGAAGGGACCAGTTCAGAAAAAATCCCGTCGGCGTCGCGCCCTTCGAAGCCAGATCACTGAGATTCACCGCCAGGGACTTCCACCCCAGATCCCGCGCCGAGATCGCATCCCGGCGAAAATGGATGTCCTCCATCAAGGAGTCCGAGGTCACGAGACGTTCCGCGCCCGGGGGACTCGCCGGTAAACGCGCACAATCGTCGCGGAAGTTCAGGCCCAGCGCCGGTTCGGTCAGCACGCGTTTTTTTAAACTTTCGATCAAATTTGCCTCAGAGATCGTCATACCCCCTCTTAGCCCGGTCGGGTTCCCCGGGCCAGACCTTCGACAGAGGGGTTGCCGCGCGCGGTCAACCCGCGAACTGCGGACAACTCACCACGGAGACCTCCATGGCAACGTGACTGAAAACACCCACTCCGCCGGTCTTAGGATGTCACTCGAGAATGACGGCGCGTGCGTGGACGCGGCCGAAATTTCGGAGCACACTGGGATCTCACACAGTCAGGAGAAGACGATGTCGCAAGTTCCTTTCATCGATCTGAAAACCCAGTACCAAGCCTTGAAATCGCAAATCGACGAGCGCATTCAAAAAGTTCTCGAACACGGCGCCTACGTGAACGGCCCCGAGATCTTGGAGCTGGAGAAGAAGCTTTGCGAATTCACCGGCGCGAAATACGCGCTCGCGTGCGCTTCCGGAACGGACGCCCTCGTCGTTCCTTTGATGGCCCTCGGTATCGGCCAAGGCGATGAGGTCATCACGACGACCTTCTCGTTCATCGCGACGGCGGAGGCGATCTACCTCGCGGGCGCGACGCCCGTGTACGTGGACATCGATCCCGTCACATACAACATGGACATTTCGAAGATCGAAGCGGCGATCACTCCCAAGACGAAGGCCATCATGCCCGTCTCGCTTTACGGCTTGATGCCCGACTTCGCGAAGATCAACGCCATCGCGAAAAAACACAATCTGTCGGTCATCGAAGACGCGGCCCAATCCTTCGGCGCGACTCAAGGTGGGAAACGCTCGTGCTCGCTGACGACCGCGGCGGGAACTTCGTTCTTCCCGGCCAAACCCCTCGGCTGCTACGGCGACGGCGGCGCGATCTTCACGAACGACGAGAACCTCTACAAAGCGATGAAAGAGATTCGTGAACATGGCTCGGAAAAACGTTACTACCACACGCGCTTGGGCGTGAACGCGCGTCTGGACACGCTTCAGTGCGCGATCCTGCTCGCGAAGATGGAACGTTACGGTTGGGAGATCGAACAACGTAACCGCGTGGCGAATCGTTACGCTCAGGCTTTTGCGCAGGTGAAAGCGGACGGCTTCCAGTACCCCACGGTTCCCGCCGACAACATGAGCGTCTGGGCGCAGTACACGCTGGCGGTGAAGGACCGCGCGGCCTTCCAAAAGAAGATGACCGAGCTGGGCGTCCCCACGAGCGTGCACTACCCGCACATCATGCCCGATCAACCCTGGTACAAGGCGCAGCTGAAGACCTCCGCACCTCAGGATTGGAATAAATCGCGCTGGGCGGCGGAGCACGTCATCTCGATTCCGATCTATCCGGATATGGACGAGGCGACTCAGGATCGCGTCATTGACGCGGTGAAGAAGTCCCTCTAAGAGAGGCCCATGCAAAGCGAATTTCAGCCTCTCAAGAAGACCGTCACCATGACTCACCCCTCGGGCACTTTCACCTGGGGGGATCGCAAAAACTTCGTGCTCTTCGCCGGTCCCGACATCATCGAGGACGAGGGCATGGTCCTCGAAGTCGGTCGCGAACTTCAGCGCGTGACCAAAGCTTTGGGCATTCCCTGGATTCTGAAATGCTCCTTCGATAAAGCGAACCGTCAAAGCGCGGGCAGCTTCCGCGGACCGGGCGCCGATGCCGCGCTCAAGTCCCTGCAAAAGATCAAAAGCACTTTGGGCTGCGCACTGTTGACCGACGTTCACGAGACCGAGCAGGTCGCGGGTACCGCCGAAGTCGCCGACGTCATCCAGATTCCCGCCTTCCTGTCGCGCCAGACGGATCTGCTGGTCGCCGCCGCGAAAACCGGCCGCGTCCTGCACATCAAAAAGGGTCAGTTCCTGGCGCCGTGGGACATGGGCGCGATCGCGAAGAAAGCCGTGAACGCCGGCAACGACAAGCTGCTGCTTTGCGAACGC
This sequence comes from Pseudobdellovibrionaceae bacterium, assembly GCA_019637875.1. NCBI lineage: Bacteria > Pseudomonadati > Bdellovibrionota > Bdellovibrionia > Bdellovibrionales > Pseudobdellovibrionaceae > Pseudobdellovibrionaceae bacterium. Next base: position 204,420 of record JAHBUW010000003.1, read on the forward strand.
GGAACCACTTTCGGTTACAACCGTTTGATCAACGATATGACGGGCCTGGTGGAAATGCGCCGCCTGGGTTTCCCGGTCATCATGGACTGCACGCACTCGACCCAACTGCCGGGCGCCACGGGGGAAAGCTCGGGCGGTCGCCGCGAGATGGTGTGGCCACTCGCCCGCGCCGCGATGGCCGTCGGGGTCGACGGAATCTTCCTCGAAACCCATCCCGATCCGGACTCGGCCCTGTGCGACGGGCCCACGTCACTGAAGCTCTCGAATCTCGAGACCTTCCTGAAAAGCCTGCAAACGATCTTCAACACCCATCAGTAAGCGGACAATGAAACCCGGGACCTCCCGGGTTTCTTCATTTAGGGTGTTTCCTCATTTTGGCCAGGCGCAGAACGTCTCCCGCCGTTCGAAGATCAAGGCGTGACGACGAAGGCTTAGCCGTTGCTACGTCGAGGAGGAGCAACGCGGAGATTCGGACGGCGGGAGACGCCCCTTCGGGGTCGAGTCCCTTCACGCCCCCTGACTTCGTTGCTCCTCCTTGAATTGGCAAGGCCAGTCCTTCGTCGTCGCGCCTCGCAGGTGTCGTGAAGGGACTCGATTCTGCACCTGGACAAAATGAGGAAACACCCTAGGGTGGAGCGATGAAAACGATCATTGGTTTTTTCGTTCTTCTTCTGCTCGCGGGCTGCACGACGGCTCCGAAATCCCACTTCACCCGCATCGCGCATCGGGGTGCCTCGGGCCATGTGCCCGAACACACGTTGGTGGGCGCGGCCATGGCGCACACGTTCGGCGTCGACTACATCGAAGCCGACCTCGTCCTGACGAAAGACGACCGGCTGATCGTGATGCACGATCTTGAACTCGACACGACGACGGACGTGGCGAAAGTCTTCCCCGGGCGAAAGCGCGCCGACGGCCGTTATTACGCCATCGACTTCACGCTGGACGAGATCAAACGCCTGCGCGCGGTCGAACGCTTCGACCCTCAAACCGGGAAGCGTATTTTCCCGGATCGTTTCCCCGACGACGCGCGAGGGTTCTCGGTGCCGAGCTTCGACGAGTTCGTGACGCTCGTGAAGTCCCTGAACCGCACCCGGGGAATGAAGACGGGCATCTACCCCGAAATCAAAAAACCGGAGTTTCACCAGCGCGAGGGCAAAGACATCACGAAAGCGGTGATCGAAGCGGTCCGCAAGCACGGTTACGAGGAAAAGCCTTCCGAGATTTACATCCAGTGTTTCGAACCGAGCGCGCTGAAGCGCTTGCGAAACGAATTCCAAACGAAGATCCCGCTCGTGCAGCTCTTGGGGGAAAACTCGTGGAAAGAATCCTCGGCCGACTACGACGCGATGAAAACCGATGCGGGACTGAAAGCCATCGCCGAATACGCCCAGGGCTTCGGTCCGAGTCTGGGAACGCTGCGTACGAATCCCACGCTCTTCCCGCGCGCGAAGGCCGCGGGTCTCGTGGTCCATCCGTTCACGCACCGTGCGGACCAACGTCCCTTCGGCTTCACGAACGAGGCCTATCTACGCATGATCCGCGAATCGGGTGCGGACGGTGTCTTTTCGGACTTTGCCGAGATGTTCTGAATCCACCGCCCCTATGACAGGGATCATACGCCTCTTCCGCGCGCGGGACGATAGTGATTCAGTCACTCATCGCTAGATTTTCCGCCCCTTAGGAGGTGTCCGTGAAACTGTCCGTCTGTTGTCTGCTCTTCCTCGCGCTCCCCGCCATGGCGAAGACCGTCGAAATCAAAATGCTCAACTCGGGGAAGGCCGGACCGATGGTCTTCGAGCCCGACTACGTGAAACTCGAGGTCGGCGACTCGGTCGTTTTTAAACCCGCGGACCTTTCACACAACTCCGCCTCTTCTTTGGTGCCGACCGGGGCCAAACCCTGGGTGGGCGTTGCCGACAAGCCACTCACGGTGAAGTTCGACAAGGAAGGCGTTTACATTTACAAATGCGATCCCCATCTCGTGATGGCCATGGTCGGCGTTATTCAGGTCGGACGTCCCGTCAACAAAGACGCCGCGATCGCGGAAGAAGCGAAGCTCGCCGCGAGCTTCGTGATGAACAAAGACCGCCTCAAAAAGGCGTTGGCCTCGGTCAAGTAAGCGCGTCCGCGCCCCGCCCGGGGCGCAGGAACTCGTCCACTCTCGCCGCGAACTCCGCGATCAAATCGGTCCGGAGTTCTTCGCTGGAAAGAAATGGGTTCATCAAACAAAGCCGCACGAGGCGGATCTCGTCGGCGTCGACGTCAAAGCCACGCGCGATCAGATCCTGAAAAAGACTTTCCGTGGAAGATTTGCGCGCGATGGTCGTCCGCGAAACCTGAAAAGCGCTTTCACCGAGGGATTCGATCCAGCGGATGAAACTCGGCACATCCTGGTTCATCACGCTGAGCCGACGCGCACGCCCCATAGAAAAACAAAGAACATTCAAGTCCAAACCGCCGGGAACGTAGACCCCCGCGCTCTCGCGCAGAATGCCTTCCAGCCGTCGGCGCGCTTGCGTCGCCCTTTTCAGCACCCGCCCATGTCCTTTTTCGTCGAAACCCATGGTCCTTCCCGCCAACCACGTTGCGGCCGCGCCGGTGGCCGAGCGTGAACCCTCAAGGCTGTACACGCCCGGGTCGACGGAATTCTCGAATGCGATGTAGGGCGCGTCGACCGCCGAGTGCGGATAGTCGCGCGCGTCCAAACACATGAACGCGCCCGAAGCGTAGGGAACATAGCCCAACTTGTGCGGATCCATGGTCAGCGAGTTCGCCCGCGCGAGCGCGCCCAGCGCGCTTAAAGTGCGCGCGTCGAGCGGATCGCCCGGCCGGGATGTGCGCAGGCTCGCGAAAAATCCGCCGAAGGCCGCGTCCACGTGCCACCAATGAAAACGCCCCGCCGCGCGCTCGCTCTCGATCTCGTCGGCGATTTCGTCCAGCGCGTCGACGCTACCGAGTTCGGTCGTTCCCGCGACCCCGACGATCATCGCGACGGGACGCCCTTCGTCCGCGCAGCGTCCGAGCGCGCGCCGGACCGAAGCACCATCCAAACGTCCCTCGCGCCCCAACTCGCATTCGATCACGGCCGGCGCCGGAAAGCCCAACAGCGCGGCGCCTTTGCGCCACGAGTAGTGACTGGAAGGTCCCAGGATGATCGCGGGCGCCCGCCAGGTCTCGCCGTAGATTTCCTCCAACCGATTTTCGGGACGTTCTTCGTTTTGCAACTCGGCCCACCAGCGCGCGAATCCCGACGGGGACAGCCGCCGACCGAGCTCGTCGAACTTCACCCAGCCCATCTGCGAGGCTTCACGAAGCGCTAGATGCTCGACGCCCTCCCGTCGCGCGTACGCACCCAAAGCTTGCCACAAACGTATGCGGTGCCGCGCTCGCGCCAGCGCTTCGAAGTTCGCGACCGTCCCGCCGCTCGTGAAGTGACCGACCCCGCGTTCGGGCACGGCCCCCGCCATCCGCAGCAACATGGCCACGGCCTCTTTCTCGATTTGCAAACCCACTTTCGACGACTCGGCCGAGATGTTATTCGGATTGTGCAAAAGCGCGATCACGTGACCCATGAGCGCCGGTAGCGACAGCTCCGAAAACATATGACCGACATAACGAGGCGAGAACTTCGGGATTTCGGCCTCGAAACGCTCGCGCAGCTCATTCGCGCGCTCCGCCAGATCGTTTTGCCGCTGCAGAAACGCGGGCGCGCGCAAATCGGAAGTCGGGATCGGTGAGCCGTCCTTGCGGAAGGTCGCGCGACGCCAGTCGAACCACGACCGCAGAAATCCGTCGATCCGCTCCTGGAACCACTCCCCGTTTTCGGCCCGCGGTCCCAGGAAGTAGGACTTCATCGCGATTTCGTCCGGAGGACATTTCGTTTCATTCACGGAAAACTCCCAGACGGTCTTGGATTTTCCGTCCGACCTTCAACCACCAGACGCCGAGCGCGAACATCCACAAAAACGAGACGCCCGCGGCGACATCGAATATGCGACCGGGGCTCAACAAGGGCCAAAGTCCGCGGACCAGGGCCGCGATCAAAAAGGTGCCGGCGATCATGCCCAGCGCGCGGGTGTGCAGCTCGAACTCCAGGGCTTCCCCGCCGTGGGCCAATACGACCCGCACGGCGATCATCAAAGTCATCAAAGAAAATCCGCCGATGTACACGATATGCAGGAGGTGCAGCTCCCATGCCGGAAAGAACGGCAGGAAAAAATGCGGGACGACCAGCATCACCGCCGCGGCCCGAAGCCCCAAACTCAAAAACCCCGGACGCGCGCGCGGGGCGAAGACGCGAAAGCCACGGATCAAAACCACGCCCAACACCGCCGCGCGCAGCGCCTGCCCCGCAGGCCGCGAAACAAAATCCTCCAGCGGAAAGCTGACGTTCAGCGCGAGCAACACCGGTAGCTGATGAATCCAACGGGTTCGTCCCGCTTCGTGCGGCGAGAGCGCCCCCTGCACGCGGCTGAGCACGGGCACCAGCCGGCTGCCCAAACCGACGATCAAATTCAAAATGAAAGAGTCATAGGCCAAGTGACGCGCGAAACGCGCCATCTCGGGTGATAAGGCCCCCGCCCCTGCGAGCATGAGCAGACCGAGCGCGCCCGAAATCAAGCCGACGGGAACGAAAATGAACATCGCGGGCGGAGTCTGCCCCCGATGGCGTAAGCGCCGCCCCAGAAAGAAAAGCAGGAAAGCGGGAAGCAGCACCGCGACCCCGGCCCCCACCCCGATCCCGAACAGGGCCAAGACCACGAGGTGAGCCAGCAAAAGACATCCGATCACCGCCACTTCCCAGGGGCGCGCCGCCCAGGTACCGGACATCTTCGGCGCGGCCGTCATCAAAAAACCCGCGACGAACGCGGCTAAAAATCCCCAGAACATCAGACGCCCGTGAAAACCGATCGGGTCCGTGAAAAATCCCAGACCCAATCGCAACGAAAGCCACGGTAAAACGCCGATCAAACCCAAACCTATCCCGACGGGAAAGAGCAGCCGGTAAGGTTCGGGACGTTCGTTATTTTTTCTCTCCGACACGCCCATGGGGTTTCGCCTCCTTGAGGGCCGTCGCGACCAATGCCTCGTGATCGGCGTTCAAACCGTTGATTTTCTGCGTGAGGCGCCCCCGCGAATCCAAAAGTGCGATCACATTCGAGTGCGAAAAGTGTCCGCCGCCCTCGGCTTTGTAGTTGATTCCCAAAAGAATCGCGAGTTCGCGGGTCGAAGCCGCGTTGTCCGCGACCAACATCGTCCAAGCCGCGTCCGTGATCTTGCGCTTCTTCATGAACTCGGTCAGCTTCGCGGGCCGATCGCCATCGGGATCGAAACTCGCGATGACCACGCGGTACTCCGTCCCGCCTTTCTTGCGCAGGTCGGCTTCAATGTTTTTCAACTTTTCCACGACCAACGGGCAAGTGTACTCGCAACCGGTGTAGGCCATTGTGATCAAGACGGGCCGCCCTTCAAGTTCGCCCAGTCGCTGACGACGATCATCCTGCCGCGACCACTCCGAAGTGAGTTGGTAAAGCGAGTCGGCGGGCAACTCCGCGCCGCCCAGCGCACGCGGTCCCGATGAAAAAACGAGTCCTCCACCTAACGACATCAGCACAATCAACTTTTTCATGGTTTCAACTCCTCAACGCAACGAAACCCCAGATTCCAAATCGCCGAACGACCGTTCAGGCTTGAGCGAAACGCGAACCGCATGAAGGCCGCGTAGTTTTCTTTGTCACCGCCGGAAAGCCCGCCCGCGCCGCAGAACATATTTCGGTCAAAAGACGAGTCTTCGCGGCTTTCCCCGGTTACGAAATTCGAATTGAAATCGTCAACCCATTCCCAGATCCAGCCGTGCAGGTCCGCGATGCCGTAAAAATTCTTTCGTCCCGGAGCGGCCCCCAGCCATTCACCCGAACGGGGCTGTGAATACCACTCGAGGATACGCGCCAAAAAACGTGGATCGCCCGAAGCGTCCGGTCGATCCTCGCTCGCGGCCGCCATGTATTCCCACTCATGCGTTGTGGGCAGTCGTTGCCCCCGGCTTTCGCAGAAGGCCTTCGCCGCGAACCACGGCACAAAGCTCACCGGCGCGTCCGGCCGGGCACCCGCTTTCAAAACTTCAGCGTTGAACTGAGACAAATAACTTTCGTCCGCGAACAGCGGCGACACGCGGGCCTTCTGCCAACGTGGGTGCTTGCGCAGAAACGCGGCGAACTCGGCATTCGTGACCGCGCGGACGTCCGCGCGAAAGGCTTTCACCGGAATACGTTCCGTGACGACGCGTCCCCCACTCTCGGAGCGGGATTCGATCCAGAACGGCCGCAGCTGGCCGGCCGGAACCGAAACCTGCGCCGAGGCGAAGGCCCCCGGCGCGATGCTCATCAGTAGAAGTGCCAGCGCGACGCGTACCATGGGGTCCTCAATGCGCTTCCATCGACGCGGGGGCTTCACGCTTCACCGCTTTGACGTCCGCCGGAGTCACGACACGTTTCTTGTTGCCCCAACTGTGGGTCACGAAGGTCAAGACGTTCGCGATGTCCGCGTCGCTCAAGCCCAGCGCGGGCATGACGCTGTTGTATTTGTTCCCGTTCACCGTGATGGTGCCGGTCAGACCGTTCTTCACCACGCCGATCGAGCGTTTGATATCTTGGTTCAACCAATCGGATTTCGCGAGCGGCGGAAACGCCGCGGGAATCCCCCGACCGTCCGGTTGGTGACAGGCCGCGCAGCTGTTGTTGTACACGATGCGGCCCATCTTGATTCTTTCTTCCAGGCTTTGCGCGACCTCCAAAACCGGCTCGGGCGTTTTCTGGATCGCGCTGCCCTCGGGCAGATAGACGCTATCCAAGGTCTTACCCGAATAGATGCCTTTGTCCTCAGGCCCCTCGGCTTTCAGCAGGCCGAGCGCACCTTTATTGAAGGCACGGAACAACGAGTGATCCACGAGCACGTAAGAGCCGGGAACATCCATTTTGAATTCTACGATCGCCGCGCCCCCCGCGGGCACGAGCGTCGTTTGCACGTTCTCTTGGAATTTGGTTCCGCCTTCAATGTAGACGCGATCGAAAATCTCGCCGATCACGTGGAAGGACGAAACCAAATTCGGCCCACCGTTCCCCACGAACATCCGGACCGTCTCGCCGGTTTTCGCCTGCAGGGCCTTGTCACCCAAAAGCGAATTCGTCGCGCCGTTGAACACCACGTAGTCGGCTTTCTCTTCGATCGCCTTCTCCATGCTGAAAGGCTGATAGCCTTGCTGGCCGTTTTTCCCTTTGGTGTAGAAGTCCCCTTGCATCACGTAGAACTCGCGATCCACCTTGGGAAGCCCCGCCTTCGGTTCGACAAGGATCAAGCCGTACATTCCGTTCGCGACGTGCATCCCCACCGGCGCGGTCGCGCAGTGGTAGACGTAAAGTCCGGGGTTCAAAGCCCGAAACGAAAAGACCGAGGAATGTCCGGGCGCCGTGAACGAGGCCGCCGCCCCGCCACCGGGACCGGTGACGGCATGTAAATCGATATTGTGGGGCATCTTCGACGTCGGGTGATTCATCAGATGGAACTCGACTTCGTCCCCTTCGCGAATACGGATGAAACTTCCGGGTACGGTGCCACCGAAGGTCCAGAAGGTGTAGTCGACACCGTCCGCGATCTTCATTTTCTTCTCGAGGACTTCCAGCTTCACGATCAGCTTGGTGCTGTGTTTTCTCGTGATGGGCGGAGGCACTTCCGGTGGTGACGTCAGCACCGCCGCTTCCTCTCCCCGAATTTGCCCTTGCGCCAAGGGCAGACCGGATAACACTGCCAGTCCCAAATACAGCCAAAACAAGTTGCGAGTCCTCATCATGTTCTCCTTTGTCACGTCTCAATCTACGGACTTCCAGGAGAACCCAATATGATGTCGGTCATGCTCTTCTAATGATTTGGGGCCGGTTCGCGCATTCCGGCTAAGATTCCTTGATCAAGGTGGCGATCAGATCGGGACGCAGGATCTCGATCTGCCGGTCATTGGTCTGGATCATCCCGCGATGGGACCAGTCGCTCATGATACGTATGACCGACTCCACCGCCACGCCCAAGGTGTCGGCAATTTCCTGCCGGGTCAGCGGTAAGGGCAAAATCTGCTCTTGATCGTCCCCGCTACCGCGCTCGAGAAGCTGCAAAAGCAACGCGGCCACACGCTGCGCGAGCGGGGCCCGCGCCATCGTTTTTTCGTCTTGGATGAGGGTCATTCGCGAATACAAAAAGGAGTTCAATCTTTGCTGCAGGATCAGATTTCCCGCCCAAGCTCGCGCGAACGTCGAACGGGGCAAGACGTAGACGCGCGACGGACCCATCGCCCGCGCCGTCACGGGATAAACGCTTCCCGCGCGGCCCATCACCAAGGCCCCGATGACGTCCCCGGGAGTCGCGAAATACACGATCAAATCGTCCCCGCGCGGAGTCGGACGCAAAAGCTTGTAGGCGCCGTTCAGCACGATGGCGAAGCTGTCCGCCTCGTCGCCCGCGCGGTACAGATTCTCGCGATGTTTGTGAAGTGCGACGTGGCCGTTCGCCAGAATCTCGTTCGCCACGCTTCGCTCAAACCCCTGAAGTAGGGGCAGTTCGGCGATTTCACGATAAAGAATCTCGAGCTGTTCCGGTCCCATCTGCGCCTTCAAATTTAGAAGCGAGGATGACCCCAAGTCAAGGGACGCTCCCCGCCTGAATTCAGTCGTCGCCCCCGCAGATCCCGCAGCAACCTCCCGCGGAGTGTCCACGTGACCCGGTCTTTTCGATTTTCACCCGCCAAGTCGTCGGGCCACTTTCCAGATACTGCCAACCCCAGTTCGGCAGTCCGAGTGCCTCGAATTGCCGCTTGAGCGGAACGGGATCGTGGTCGTTTTTAAGCACAAAAAATTCGCCTTCGCTCAGCCCCTCGAACATCGAGAAGATCAACGCGTGACGGAAACGGGGATCGAACGAACGAACGTCAAAGACGGTCTCTGACATGAGCCCTCCAGTACCTTTGATCCTAAGGGCGGGTTTGCGGCGCCCCTATGATCCAGATCATGCGCACCTCGCATTCGGCACCCGATCATGGACGCGGGAGGCTCCATGAACGAAACTCTTCTGCCCAGCGGAAGCCTGCAAGGCCTCGAAGTCCTGCATGATCTGCCACCCCTGACGACCCAGCGTCTGCTCGCGGGCTCACGCCTTCTGCGCCACCGTCACCGCGCCCCCTTGATTCGCGCGGGCGACGACGCCGACCATTTCGCGCTCGTGGTTTCGGGATGCTATAAAATGTTGAAGCCTCGCCCGGACGGCGGCGGCACGCTCATCGCCTTCGCCACGAGCGGCGAACCGATCGGTCTGCTGACCATGGCCGAAACGGGACCGCACGGCTATCCCATCGACGTCGAGTCCTTGGGCATGTCCTCGGCCCTCTGGATTCCGAAACGGACTTACGAAGAGGCTTGGCTGAGAGAACCCCGGGTGGTCCGCCGCATGCATTTGGCACTGTTGAAACGGTCCCGGGATCTGCACGCGGATCGCGCCAGCCAACACCTTCCGCTTCCGGCACGGATCGGGCTCTTTCTGCTTCGGCACCTCGAAAGGTCGGGCGTCGATGACCACGGTCTGTTGAAGTTCCCCCTCACCCGTCGAGAGATCGCCGAAGCGGTCGGCGCGCAAACCGAGTCCGTCGTACGCGTGATGAGCGCCTGGCAAAAATCCGATTGGATCTCGACCTGCGAACGCCATATCGAAATCCGGCATCCCGACCGGATCGCCCACCTGATCGAATTGGCCGAGTCACCGTCATGAGCGCGGATTCGGATTTTCTCGCCCTTTTGACCGAGGAACATCGCGCCTTCGAAGCCGCCGCGACGGCTTTGTGGCGACGCGCGAAGGCCTCCGGCCGTGCCGAGGACTTCGAGCCGCTGCGGATTCTTTGCGACGATTTTCTGATCGGTTATCACGACGAACGCGAAGAACGCGAGATCCACCCACGCCTGCGCGGGCTACCCCGTCTGCGCGAAGGCGGCCCCGCGTGCACACTTCACTTTGATCGCTTCATGAATGCACGCCCCTTGAATCGCGCCGCGCGCGTTTGCGCACGCCAGGGCGTCGCCTTCCCCGATCCTCTGTGGAGCGTCGATGCGAGCGCCGATATCCAGGCCGGCTCACCGCTCGCGATTCCCGGCGAAGATCACGAAGCGACCCGCGTTTTGCTTCGCGCGATCGCGTCACAGGACCTCCCCGACAACGCCGAGGGATTTTCCACACGCCTGGCCCTGTTCGCCGAGCTGATCGAGCTTCGCATCGATCACCACCAACGTGAAGACACCTGCTTCTTTCCGATGTGTCGCTCGCTGGTCGATCCGCAAACTTGGCGTGAGATCGGCGCGCGCGACGGGGACTGGTGTCCCCCGCGCGATCTTCCGGGCGTCATTCAGGCCATCACGACGCTCGCCTCGGTCGGCTGGACGCGCGTCGCGGAGTGAGCCCGCAGCGCGGCTTCATGGTAGTGGCGTCGCGCATGCTCCCGGCGTCGGCCCGCCCCGAACGCGCTGACGCGTTTCAGATAACCGATGACCCGGGTCGCGTGATCCACGTCCGCCGATCCGCATTTGCCGCAATGATGGCGCGTCCGTTTATCGATGGCGCCGCAGTCGTTACAGATCGTGGTGCGCACGTTCACGCAGAAGTAGCTGCATCCCGTCCGCGCCGAAAGATCGATCAGCCGGACGTAATTGTCGGCGCTGAGCGCCTCGTCCAGATTCAAATGCAGCGCCGATCCGCCGTCCAAGAATCGACCGATTTCGTCTCCGTGGAGCGTGAATTTTTCGACGAAATCGACGTCGTCGTCCTCCACCACGTAGAGGTAAGAGTTGTAGCAATCACGCGGCACCAGATAACCGTCGCGTCGATCCCACATCGCGTTTTTCACGCCCAAATTTTCGGCGGGCACGAATTCCGTATTGAACATATATCCCGTCTCGGCCGAGGCGGCCCGGTTCAAGTCGTAAATTCGTCGTAGCAAATCGCCGACGAATTTTTTGTACTCCGGATTGTCACGGGCCTGGATTCCCGAGGCTTCCGCCGCCTCGACGATGCCGTTCACGCCGATCGTCAGGTACTGCTTCGACAACGAGATCAAGCCCGCGTCGTAAACTCCCAACATGCCCGCCGCCAAGAATTCCTCCATCAACTTACGGTAGGCGACCTGATACTTGTGGATCTTGGGGATCTCATCCTCCAAACGCCGTTTGTCTTGCACCAATCGATTCATGTTTAAAGTGATGACGTTGATGCTGCCGGTGGCGACCCCTCCGGCCCCCAGCGTATAAGAGAAACTGCGATCCGTGATGGCGTTGCGCAAACGGCAGCAGCTGGCCAGACTGTCCGCGCTGTCGGAAAGGTAGATGAAGAACGAGTTACCGACGGACAGCTCGCGACCGACGAGACCCGCATAGTCACGGTCCGCCGCCTGGCCATCTTTCGTCAACATCGCGACCGTCACGACCGGGAAGGTCAATACGGCCCGCGCGCGCTCTTTATTGAACCACTCCAGGAAATGGCGCTGCAAACCATCGACGCTCTCCCAGACCGGGCGATCCCCATCCGGGAAAACGAAGTTCTCGAACATGCTCGAAAAATAATGCCGATCGTAAACCGAAATATTCCAGAAAACCGACTGGTAGCCGCGCGCGGCCGCCGGTTGATTGATCGAGTACACCACCTGTTGGAAAAACGCGTTCACCTCCGCAGCGTGATCCGGCAGATACCGCTCGCCCCACTCCCGACGGGCGAAATGATCGAAATACGTCAGAAACTCCACGGTCGCGACGGCCCCGGCGAACTGGGCGCTGACCGCGAAGACCAAATTGATGAAAGAACCGCAGAACGACGACAGATGCCGCGGCGGCCCCGACTCACCGCCGAGCTTGCGCAGCCCATCGAGCAGGAAGGGGTACATCGAAATCGAAACGCAGTAAGGTTTCAACGACGTCTCGTCGTGAACGTAGATTTCATGCGCCTCGATCTGGCGCACGTATTCACGCGCGAGTTCATCGCCATAAAGCTCGCGGATCTTCGCGCCAACGATCCGACGATTGATTTGGATGTTGATATCCTTGTTGATCTCGGCCTCTAAGGTCGCGATGTTCTTCACCGTGACGTTGGCGTTCGCGTCGAACTTCGACGCGTCGGCCGCGTTCTTCGAAACCAGATAGTCCCGGACGAAACGTTCTTTTTCCTGAATCTGCTCTTCATTAAGCCGGATCATGTTTTCCTCCTTGGAATTCCTCTTGATGAAACCGGAACGTCAGATCGCGTCCCGTCGAAATGTCGTAAAATCTTTGATTCGTGCGTGGCGAGTCCAGCCCGCCGCGATCGGCGCGGTAAGGCCCCACCTTCAAGTAATCCAGGCGCGCCACCAGCTCTTCCGGCACCTCGGCCCGTTCCAGCCCCGTGTAAAGACAGGTTTTCAATCCGCGACGATGAGCTTCGTCAAGCCAGGCGGCCAATGCTTCCGGCTCCCACTCACCGCCCAGAAAAAGTACGCAGGTCAGCGCGCCCCGCGACCGGGCCAGCCAAAAGTCGAAGTCCTCGGCGCAAAGTTCGCGACCCCGTCCCCCATTCCACGCATCCGAGGAATGGCAACCGCGGCACCGCATCGGGCAACCGGTGATCAGCAAAGCCAAGCTGATCTCGTCCGGAACCTCTTGAAAAACCAAACGCGCGCTCAAGTACCGCATGCCCGCATTGCACGGGCACCACTACGGATCGTCAAAGGAAAGGCCGACGCCACTAGAGCGCGATGATCCTCGTCCTAACAACATGACCGCGGTCATCGAATGGAGTTCGCCAATTTATTTCGTGCGGGGTCGCAAGAGTCCCTTCAGCAGGACGTAATCTCCGAAGAGCATCAGGATCAGACACAGAATCAAGAGCGCGCCGACTTCACGCACGTTCCCGAAATCCGAAAAAAGCCAAGGCACGCAAAGCGCCACCGCGACGATCGCCATGACGACGGCGCTGGGACCGATCTCGTCGACCGAGTCCTTCAGCTCGCCCTCGCGCGCGTTGAATAGATACTGAATGGCATTGTCGCCGCTCAACCCCGCCACGGTCGAAAGCAGAATGCAGCTCAGTAGGGAGACCGAAGTCTGCGTGATCACGAAGACGTAAAGCAGCAGTCCCTGTCCCCACAACACGGAAATCGTGATATGCTGCCAGTGCGCCGCCTGCCCCGTCGCGAACATCAAAAAGTAAATCAGCACCAAGATCGAAACGATACTTAAAGCCAGGCTTTCCAAAAGCGTGCGGATGATCAACCGCGAATAATCGCCCAAGGCCACGAGTTCGCCCGTCAGCACGCAGTCACCTTGGCAAAGCGTTTCGACTTGCACGCGCAACTCGCGAACCGCGTCCATGTCCGAATCAAGAAGGTAAACGAACGCGCGCTCCGGACCGCGACTGGAACGATAACGCCGTCCCAACTCCGTCCGGGCCAGATCTCCCAATGCGAGCTCACGGATTTCACGGTCCTGAAGCCCGCCCTCGCCCCGACGTTCCAGCCCCAGCAAAAGCGCGGGGTGTTCGATCCACGTCACGCCCCCAAGCTCACCAACTTGACTCAAGATGGCGTCGCGCCGCTCGTCCGGGAGCGTCCCCTTCCAGGTCAGCTCCACGAAACTTTCCCACCGCCGCGCCGCACGGATTTCGTTTTTCACCGTCACGACCGGGTGGTCCTTCGGGAAAATCTCGAAGGGACTCGAATTGAAGTTCAGCTCACGGAAAAGAAAAGGCGTGAACGCGAGCGGGACGATCAACGCCCATCCCAGTCGCCGCGGCAGCACGATCCGGTCCGCGTAGTGAATCACTCCACGGAAAAAGGCGGTGGGGCGCAAACCGCCGCTTCGCCAGCGAGGGATCAGGTAGACCACGACGAAGAAAACCAAGAACCACTCGAGCATCACACCGACGCCCGTCCAAAGGGCGAAGCGGTCAATGGCGGGAACGGTCGTTACGCCCAAACTGCCGAAACCGATCGCCGTCGTCAGGGACGTATAAAACGACGGGATCAAAAGCTCGCGCGCCGAAGCCTGAAGACTTTGGTTTTTTCGCGCGCTGAAAAAGAAGATAAGGAAGAGGTCCTCAACCGTCGCGATCAAAAGCAGCAAAAAAAGATTCGACGTCAGAATGTCGAGGGTTTGCCCGAACAGACTCATCAGCCCCAACGTCGCACCGATCCCAAGAAGCATCGCGATCCAGCTCAGAATCGCGGCCCGCCACATCCCGAAGAGCGCGAACACCAAAAGCCCCAGACCGATCAGGCCCGCGAAATTCAGCAGGTTGGTGCGTGCGAGTCCTTTCTCGGCGAACGCGTCGAAGACCGCGTCCCCGGTCCACCGGATCGCGTAGCCCGTGGGCGCCCCGACCCCCGCCATCAGGGCTTCGACCTCGGCCCCCGTCAACTCATCGTTCACTCGACAGCTGATCAAGAGTGTTCCGAAATCTCGGCCCCACAACCCGCCCCATGGGGACTGCGCAAAATCGCGCAGATCCGCCGAGGACCAGGCACGATCTGGCGGTAGCCATGTGGGATAAAGAAGTCGCGAGGTCTCGGCTTCGTAGAAAGGACGTCGCACCGACACCGGCGTCACGCAAGCGTCGTCGCCGAAAACGGCGGGTACGTTCGTCACGAGCCAGCGCCGCAAAGATTCCGTATCGGGTGCTTGCGCATTCAGAACGCCGACTAGATTTTTCTGACGGGGAAAGATCTCGGTGTGTTCGTGGTAGGCGCGAATGATCTCGCTCTCGCCGTCAATCAGGTCGCTGACTTGGACATCCGTGCGGAGCCAAAACGCCGGCAACGCGCAAACGATCATCAGAAGAAACACCCCGTAAACCAAAGCGGGGCGTGCCGTCCACGCTTCGTGGAAGTTCAAAACCGCGGCATGAATGCGTTGAAGCGATTGGAATTTCAAATCCGCAACTGGTATTGGCGCTCAAAATCGTCGAGCTTCTGGCCCGCGCGCATTTTCTGAATGGCTTTGTAAACGTAATCTTCCGTCGAGACCCAGGCATCCTTATCCGGAAAATCGCGCTGGCACTGCTCCTGAACTTCGAGAGTCCGGAAATCCTGTTTGACCAGAAAACCCGTGAACAAGCGGAAGAGGGGTTTCATCAAACCGAAATACCATGTTCGTGGCGATTGGAAGACCAGGATGCCCTCGCAACGCCCATCCGGCTTATCCGCGACCGCCAAAGTCACCCGCAGATCGAGGCCCCGCGAACTCCAGTACTCAAGCACCGCCGCGTCCGGGTCGACGTAACGACCGACGGTCTTTTGACGATCCTTCTCGAGCACCCGGCTAATCAAGCCCGATGGCTTCGGTTCCCCCGTATAGGTCAACTCGAGAACACGGCTACCGGCATCGAGCTTCGCCGTGACGTCCACCAGGTGACGATCGTGATCGGCGCGCAGAAAAGGGACATGCACGAAATGCGTATGAAACGGATCCAGCAGGTTTTCCAGCAGCGCGATTTTCCGCGACGACACATTTTCGACGTAACGGAAAGAGTTCCAGGCCGGGTCTTGAAGATCCCGCAGCCACTGCGGCAGGGGCGGCGTTTCTTTTCCGGGTTCGGGATCAACGACGAACAAAACACCGTCGGCAAGGGCCACCGGATACCGCTTCAAACAGAAACGCGGTGGCTTTTTCTCCATCAGTCCGGGGCGGTCGCAAAGCTCACCCTGAGCGTCGAATTTCCAACCGTGATAACTGCACACCAGCTCACCCGACGAGGTCAAGCGGCCTTCACTGAGGGGATAATTGCGATGGGGACAGCGGTCTTCGAAGACATCGAAGCTCGCGCCACGTGGTACAATAACGACGGGCTTACCGTTCAGATAAGACTTCGCCGGTTTGCCTTTCGGCAACCGGCGTGTGTCGATCAAATACTGCCAATGCCCCTTCACTTCACTCATGAAATTAACGGGCCGCGAATCCGCCGGTCGAGTGGTTCAACACGCGCAAGGTCCGGGCGATATCGGCCTGATTCTGAACGTCCGCGTACTTTTGGTAGATGGGAAGATCCCAAGCCTGCGGCAGACCGTGCTGGAAGTTGCGGTAACTGACCTTCGAGGTCGACGCCCCGACGGGAACCGTGGCCTCCAGCGTGCGCCGAGTTTCGAACTGCGTGGGGAAGAAGGCTTTCAGATCCGCCGGCGGATTCAGGAACAGCTCTTTGAAGTTCAGCTTCGCCGTTTCGCCGGTCACGTTGCTACGGATTGGCTGATCGTTCACGATGCGGTTCAAATTCTCGACGTAAAGATCCGACTTCGCCATGTCCATGCGGACAAGCTCTGGCGGCAACGAAAAGTTCTGTCCCGCCGGACGGTCCTTCAAACGGCGCCAAGCTTCCGTCATCCGTGCGGCGGCCGAGCGGTTGTAAGTGTAAGCTTCCGCCATGGCCTTCTTCCCGAAGTCCTCGGTCGAGTTCAAAGTCCACAGCCCACGGTTCTGCGGATCGCGCAGAACTTTCGCGAGTTCGATGCCGGTGATGCCGTCGACATCCGACAACAAAAATCCGTCAAAGCCGTACAAACGACCGACCTGTTTATTGAACTCCAAAATCCCGTTCTGATTGTAAGCGCAGAACACATCGATCTGCGCCAGGTTCAGCTCGTAGGTTCCGATCAAGAACTGGATTTCTTCGGGACCGAAGGTCAGATCACGGCCCACGCCGTCGGGGAAGGATTTCGGTCCGTAACCCAGTTGCTGATTCCAGTGAACGCCGGTTCCCGATTTCGCGATCGCTTGCAGCGCGGGCAGCGCGCGGGCGATGCGCGGACGGATGTCCGAGTGCAACCAGGTTTGTACGTCGAGTTCGGTGCGGAACTGTTTCGCGAGCGCACCGTCCACGCTGTAGGGAGCGGCGAAGTAATCCAGAAATGCCAGCGCGTGGGGCGTGGGATTCAATACGCTCACCGCGGCGACCGTTTGTTTGACGATGGAAACCGCCGACGACTGCGCCAAACGTGTCAGGTCCGTGCGTTTCTCCAGCAGCGGGCGCAGACGCCAGAAGGCACCACGCGCACCTTCGATGATGAAAAGGTGCTCGGCCAAAAACTTCGCCGAGTTGTCTTTCAAGTTGGCATAGCCTGCGCGGGTCTCGTCGATGATCTTTTGCAGATCCGACGCGTTTTTCGTCGCCAGGATTTTCCCCACCACCTCGTTGTATTCGGCCGAAGCGGGCTCACGGGAAGATTTCGTTTTCAGCGACGGCCAAGCGGCCGCATCGAAGGGGACGTAGTCCACCGGGGACCATGCCGGAACCGGCGAAGCCTTCGGTTTGGGATTCGCGGCGAGCGCGTCTGTTGCCAGTCCCGAACCCAGTCCCCAGATCAGCATCGTTCCCAAGATCAACTTCATCATGCTCACTCCTCCTTGCGGCAGGCCCTAGGCTCGCACCCGCGTGCCATTGCCGTCCAGTTCACAATTTAAAAAGCTTCAGTAAAGGCAGGGCGATTCCGTAAAGCAGTCCCTGCAGCACGCGGAACCCCAGCCGTCGCCCCCACCCCAAATGGCGTACATCAACGGCGCTCCACTCGGTGACCGGGACGCCGCCGCGCAGTCGTTTAAAACCCGACGCGCCCGAACTCAAATTCACGACCAAACCGCGCCGTGCGGCCTCGCGCAAAGTCAGGGCGATGAGTTGGCGGTAAAGCCCTTCACGCGCCGGACGCCCGGTGTTGTAACCCACGATGGGCGCCGTCAGGATTCCGTTCAGAATGAAAAACCCCAGGACGCCTTGCAGCTCACCAGCCTCGTCCCGCAAGCCGAAAAAGTCCATGGCGCCCGTATCCCGACACAGTTTCAGATAATCCGCGGTGAAGGCCGGGTTGTATTCACTGTATTTGGCGAGATACAGCAGATCGTAAAGTTCCCGCGCGCGCGTGAAATCCCGCTCCGTGAAGTCCGCTCCGGGAACGATGCGGAGCGGACTCTTTTCAAGAAGTTTTTGGTCCATGCGGTAGTTGTGCCTTGCCGACAACTCCGCCCCGGGCTCGAAGAAATAAACCTGGCGCGAAGGAATGAAGCTGAATCCCTCGGCCCTCAACGCCGCGATTAAATCCCCGTTGGTTCTTTCATTCAGCGAACGCAAAAGGACGAAGGACTCCGGATTTTGCTCGCGTAGTCGGCGGGCCTCGGCGATCAAAGCCGTGGGGGAAACCCGGGGATACAAATTCGTCGAAAGCATCCAGTTGTTCAAAGCCACATGCTCATTCAGACGCATGGACTTCAACATCCAGGACAGCGGCGCCAAGATACCGAGCAAAAAGTGAAAAGCGCGGGGGACCTTCTGCATTTCCTGCCGCGAATAAAGAATCAACGCCGCGTAGGGCGACACCACGTAGCTGCTGTCGAGCTCCCCGCGATTGCGGGTCACGGGAAGGCGCAGGCCCTCGACCTCGACCCAATCCAGATCCGTGCGCACATTGGAAACCCAACGGGGCATGGGCTCCCGGCGCAGCTGTTCGCGAAATTCCGCCGAAGGAAATTCAACCATTGTATTCGAAATCCTCCGAGGAAATCTCGAGCGCCGACCTTCCCGTGCGCAGCGCCTGCCAGACGAAGCCCGCGAAAGAAACGTACTGTCCCCAGTAAGGTCGCGTATCGCCGCGACGCCAGATCACGTCCTGACCGTGACGGACATCCCTCATGAAACGACGCACTTCCGGAAACACCCAGGGACGCGGGAGCGCGTAAATCCACATCGCGGCCCCCACCATGCGGGGCGCGGACAAATCACCGAAAATCACATCCGACCGCTCCCCACGGAAGGCCTCGGCCAAGTCCCGCCCGAAGAAATGGACGCCGCTGGTCGTGCGCGGATTGCATTCCAGCAAGGAGTAACTTCCGTCCGCCGCACGAATCAGGTCGAAGGACACCTGACCGTGAAAGTGCGTCGTCCGCGCGAAGTCCCGCACCCAGCTCACCAGCCCGGGATCACGTTCGGGTCTCAGGTAAATCCCCGCGCCTTGCCCCGCTCGATACTCCGGTCGGTAAGAGGCGAACGCCGTCATCCGCCCACGCACGGCGACCGCGTAAACGCAGACCTCGGTTCCATACACGCGACGTTGCGCCAGCCACCCCTCGCCCCGCACGAACTTTCGGAAAGTTCCACGATCCGGGCTCACTAAAGTTCGGGTCGCGAAACGCGAGAACTCGGGTTTGAAAACGTAGTCCTGCGGATCGCGTTCCGGAGTCAGCCAAGATTCAGGATCCGTGATCCGTTCCGTCGCGGGCGCTTGGATCGCCCAGTCACGACTCTTCCGCGCAAAATCGAATTTGCTATGAAGTTCGCGCAACGCCTCGGGCGTGTCGGTGAAAAGATTCGCGACATCCGTGATCCGCGCCAGATGAAAGACCTCTTCGCAGGTCGGGATCACCAAATCGAATTTCTCGCGTGCCGCCAAGTCTCTGAGCGCCGCCGCGAAATCCTCGAACGCAAAACGCGGCGACGGCAGCTGATGATATTTAAAACTGGCTTTCGAATATTTCGTCAGCGGGGAGGGGATCGAATCGGCCGTGTGAACTTCCGTATGGGCGTCGTGAAAAATACGCGCCAATTCCAAAGCGGCCGGCGCCCGTGCGCCCGTGATCAGCACCTTCATAAGCTCGGCCCTAAGGTCGGCCCCACGATCCGGCGGCGCTTGCCGTTCATGACGGGAAACTCCTGCGCGTGGCGGATGTCCGTTTCGATCATCTCGAGTCCCCGCAGCTGAAAGGCCTGCGCCAAATCCGCACGCAGGCGCGACTGATCATTCGCAGACAGCGCGCGATCCAAAGTCACCCGCAATTGGGCCGGTCCGGTTTGCTCGACCAGATAGTTCCAATCGAAGTAATCGCCGCGCCCCAACCGATCCCGCAGCAGATCCGGAAAGACCGCCACTTCACCGTTCGGGGATTGAAACCTTAAAACCTGATCGGCCCGTCCTTCGACCTTCCGCAATGCCAAGGTCGGCGCCCCGCAAGGGCAAGGATGATCCAGCTCTTCGCAGATGTCGTCCATGCGGTAACGGATGATGGCCTGGGTCTCACGTCGTACGTCCGTCACGATGGGATGAAAACGTCCCCCGCCCAGGTCCTCTTTTTCGATCAAGGTATCGGCCTCGTTGAAATGCAGATGTCCCGCGCGACAGCCCAGGGCCAAGAAACCTTCGGTCGCTTGATAAATCTCGGTCACGGGAAATCCGAAATAATCGTGCAGCCGCTTCTTCTCCCGCTCTTCGAGAACGTCCGCGCCCGAAATCACCAGTCGGGGCGAAATCTCGCGCACGGGACGCACGGCCAGATAGGCGCTCAAGAAATGCGGCACTGAAATCAACACGGTCGGGTGAAACTCGCGCAAGGCGCGGGCCGTTTTTTCGACGTCGTCGTGCAGACTGAAAAACCTGAGCTTCAACCAACCGCGATTCACGCCGTTGTATAGCGGACTGTTCGTCCGGAAAACGAAGGCGATACGCTGGGGACGAAAAATCCCCCAGCCCAGGGTTTTCGCCAGGATCGTTCCGCCCCACTGCCCGATTTCAAAATCACGAACCACGAAGGCCCAGCGACGCCCCGAAGTCCCGGTGGAAAGACCGATGGTGTGTCCCCGCCACTTCCGACGATCGTCACCTTCGGTTTCCGCGCGCAGACCGAAATCCAAAGCCTGCTCCAGACGCAGCTTCGGACGATTCAGATCATGAAAGAAGGCCAGGTAGTCTTTCTTCGCGATGACGGGAATGTCTTCCCATCGACGAATCGGCAGACGACGGTAAAAAGCGTAATCATCCAACCGAGCCATCACGCGCGCGCGATTTTCCTCACGCCGGCGGGACAACTCCTTCTGCGTTCGGGGCAGACCGAACATCTCACGGAAAAATCCGACCAAAAGCCCCCACAAGATCATGGCGCGGCCTCGGCTTGGAATTCGCGGTAGGTTTCAACACAATGGGAGGGCACCAAGCGCAGCTCGGGATTTCGTTTTTCCAGTTCATGCAGCTCACGCAGCACCTGATGATAGGTCCGTCGGTCGTCCATGATCGCCAGCGCCAAGCCTTGCGGCGGGCGCAGCTCACGCACGGCACGACGGCTCCAAGCGGCGTCGGCGATCAGAAAAATATCCCCGCGCCGTTCATCTTGCAGCCGAAGGCCCACCTGTCCCGATTTGTGACCGGCCAATTCCACCGCCAGCAAAGCCCCGTCCCCGAACAGATCGTAAGTCGGACGTGTCAGGCCCGCCGCCTGCGGTCGCGGTGCCGCGACCTCGTCGATCCAGACCACCCGCTCACGGAAATCCTCCGGAAGAAGTCCCGGCAAATAACCGTTCAGCAGATTCCGCCAACGCGACTTTCCGTCGACGTTCGCGAAGGCCGATTTCAGCGCGTAGAATTTCGCGCGCGGAAAGTCCCGCAGTCCCGCGACGTGATCACCATGAAAGTGCGAAATCACGATGCCCGTGACGTCGTGCGCCGCGACTCCACGGCGCTGAAGCTGCTCCTTCGCCGTTTGGTCCGGTTCCAAATAAGCGGGCATCAGGCGCGGATAAAGACCTTCAGGAAACCGCGAGGTCTGCTCCGCGTACAGCGGATGGTATCCCGTATCGTAAAGAAGAACGCCCGCGTCGGGATGTTCGATCACGCCGAAAAGCGACGGAAACTGACAGGACTTGAACGAACCGCCCTTGATCGTCACGACCTCGGGGTGTTCGCAGTAACCCGCTTGGCAAAGATCGAAGGCGATCCGTTTCATCGGAAGTGCGCCCCCGTGCGGAAGATCGCTTCTTTCGTCGAGAGCGCGGGCCGATAGCCCAGATCACGTTTGATCTTCGAGATATCGAAGGACTGGCTTTTCGAAATCAAATCCAGAGCGTAACGACTGAGGGGAGGCTCGGTTTCACGCCCCCGCCACACCCACTCGATTCCGTGCGCGACCGCCCGCAAAACCCCGCCCGGCACGGGCACGAAGCGGACGGGTTGATTGATCGCTTCCGAGACCCACTGAATGAGTTCGCGGATCTCGATGGGTTCATCATTCGTCAGATTGTAAACCTCGCCGCTGAAACGCGGCAGCGCCTCGAGAGCTTTCAAAACGGCTTCGCAGATGCTTTCCACCGGGGTCACGTCGATGCGCCCGTGGCCGCCGTTGATCAGCGGGAAGCGACCGCGCTCAAGAAGTGGCTTGATGCGCGGTAAAAGCGTCTGGTCGTAAGGACTCAGAATCGCGCGCGGCCGGAGCGTCAAAACCGAAAGCCCCCGAGCGTGAAACTCCGCCGCGATTTTTTCCGAGGCCCACTTGGTGGCCGCGTACTGCACGGGATGCGAGGTCGGCACGGGACTGTCTTCGGTCAATCCGGTCTTCGAAGTGCCGTCGTAATAGACCGCGGTGGTCGAGATGTGGATGAACTTTTTGGCGCCCGTCTCGAGAGACCAGGTCATCAAACGACGGGTCGCTTCTAAATTCGGACCCGTAAAATCAGAAGCGGGCCCCCAGGGACGCGTGAGCGCCGCCGAATGCACGACCGCATCCTGTGCGGCGACCACATCGCGCAAGTCGTCCCGGCAAAGATCCGCGCTCAGGGCCGTGACGTGGTGGTCCCGCAGAATCTGTAGGCGCGAAGCCTGGCGACCGATCGCGGTGACTTGGTGTCCCCGCTCTTGCAACCAGATCGAGAGCGGCAGTCCCAAAGAGCCCGTCGCGCCCGTCACCAGGATTTTCATCAGTACACCAAGATACTGGCGTTAAGGGTCAGCCCCGCGCCCGTTCCCAGAAGCAGGATCTTATCGCCGCGACGGGCGGGCCCCTGCGCATAGGTATGGAGCGCCGTCGGCAAAGAGGCCGAAACCTGGTTGCCGTGGGTCTGGATGATGTCGATCATGCGACCTTCGGGAAAGCCGAGCTTTTTACTTAAATGTTTGAGGGCGAGCGGGCTGGCCTGATGGGGAATGACCCAGTCGATTTGCGACATCTTCATTCCCGCCCGGCCGAAAAGCTCATCCAAGAATCCGGGCAGGTATTTCGAAGCGGCCCGGTAGACGCCACGCCCTTCCATACGGAAAAGGTAGTCGTCCTCTTGCGGAGGCGGCGTCAGCACATTGTAGCGCGAGCCCCCCGCGCGAATTTCGCACAGATCCGAGTGCGCGGAAAAGGTCTTCACCAAATTCGCGAGCACCTTCGAGCCCGACTCGGGGTCGTACTCAAGGATGGCCGCGGCGGCGCCGTCACCGATCAGGCTCGCGACTTCGATCTCTTTGTAGTTGATCCCGTCGGTCGCGATCTCGGAACACACCATCGCGATTCGGCGATATTGACCCGAGGCCATGAATCCTTGCGCGATCTGCAGTCCGCTCAGAAAGCTCGTGCAGGTCGCCGAGACGTCGAAGCAAGGAATCCCGGATTCGCCCAGTCCCAGCTTTCGCTGCACGAGCACCGCCGTGCAAGGAATCGGCTGTTCGGGCATGGAGCTGCCGAATAAAATCAGATCCAGATCCGTCGCCTTCAGGCGCGCCAGATCGAGCGCCATGGTGAGCGCGCGCGCGCCCATCTCGGAAATCGTTTCGCCCGTATTTTCAAAACGTGAGGCCACGTCGAAGGCGGCGGCGTTCAACGAACGCCCCAACGCCTTTTCACTGCGCGCTTGGGCTTCGCGCGCGGACAGTTTCCGCTCGGGGAGATAAATTCCGGTGGATTTGATCTTTAACACGGCGCCAGTTTAGGAGGTCCCTTCCGCGTATCAAGCAGAAAGTTCGCGCCCTCACGAACGCAAGGCCAGATTAGCCCAGGCTGGGCCGCCCGATGGACACATAGCGGATTCCCGCTTCCTTCATGACCTCGCGGTTATAAATATTACGCCCATCGCAGACTACGGGGTCCTTCATCAAAGCTTTTAACTTCTCGAAATTGGGCTCGCGGAAAGACTTCCACTCCGTCGTGATCACGAGGGCCGATGCGCCCTCCAAAGCGTCATACTGCTGAGGCACGAACGTCAAAGCCGGATGACCTTTGAAGTGGGCCATCGCGTGCTCCGAAGCGATGGGATCGTAGACCCGAACCTCGGTTGCGCCTTCGGCCAGGTAGGCTTCGATCAAGTCCAAAGCGGGGGCCTCACGGATATCGTCCGTCCCCGGTTTGAAGGCCACGCCCCAGTGGGCGATCTTCAGCCCCTTGAAACTTCCGCCACAAGCGGCGCGCACCTTATCAAGGAACAACTTCCGCTGCTCATCGTTCACCTTTTTCACCGCGAGCAAAAGATCCGTGGGCTCGTCGTTCTCGGCGCCGATGTGAATCAACGCTTTCACGTCTTTCGGGAAACAGCTTCCACCGTACCCCACCCCCGCGAAGATGAAATGCGGACCGATACGGAAATCCGTGCCGATCCCGCGCCGCACGTTCTCGATGTCCGCGCCGACCTTTTCGCAGATGCGGCTGAACTCGTTCATCACCGAGATTTTCGCGGCCAGCATCGCGTTGGCCGCGTATTTCGTCATCTCGCTCGACTCAGGGTCCATGACCAGAATCGGATTTCCGCTCTTCAAGAAGGGCTCGTAAAGTTGGCGCATCAGCTTTTCGGCCCACGCGGTCTCGAGTCCGACGACCACGCGGTTCGGCTTCAGGCAGTCTTCCACCGCCATCCCCTCACGCAAGAACTCCGGGTTCGAGACGACGTCGTAATCGAAATTCACACCGCGCGCTTTCAACTCGGCGGCGATGACGGCTTTCACTTTCTTCTGCGTGCCGATCGGTACCGTGGATTTATTCACGACGACCTTGCGGCCATCCATATGGCGACCGATGGTCTCGGCGACCTGCAGAACGTACTTGAGGTCCGCCGACCCGTCCTCGTCCGAAGGCGTGCCCACGGCGATGAACAGCAGATCCGAAGCGCGAATCGCCGCGGCCGCGTCGGTGGTGAATTGAATCCGCTGCGCTTGCAGGTTCGACTTCAACATGCCTTCAAGACCGGATTCATAGATGGTGGGTACGCCCCCCGAAAGTTGTTTCACCTTCGCGGCGTCGACGTCGACGCAAACGACGTCATTTCCCATTTCGGCGAAACACAAACCTGTCACCAGTCCGACATAACCCGTACCGAATACCGAAATCTTCATGCCTCACCTCGAAAATCCAAACTGTTCTTCATGACCAAATTGCGCCAACCCGCGTACACCACGTCGACCGACAGCCCCGCCATGATCGGCGGATCCCCAGCGGGATATTCAAAACCCAAATTCAAACATCCGGCCGCGGGATGGGACGACACCACCGAAATATGCTTGTCACCGACGGGTCCCCAACGGCGCGGATTCGTCGCGCCGTGAAGCCCCAGCACCGGTACGCCCATGGCGGCGCCCAAATGCAAAATTCCCGTGTTCACGCTGACGAGGGCATCCGCCGCCGCTAAAACCGCCAGCGAGGTATTGAGATTCAAGCCCCCACCGTCGTAGACACGCGCGCGCAGCTCCGTCGGCAAAGTTGCCAGGAACTCTTCGATCCGCGGCCGATCGGCTTTCGCGCCCGACAGAACGAACATCCACCGCGCATCGCGGGCCACGCGCTCCATGAAGCTCCGCCACGAATCGAAAGGCCACTCTTTCATCGCCGACTTGGTTCCGCCCGGCCAGAAGTGCAAGGCCACGACGCGCGGAAAGCGGGCGCGCATCTCTGAAAAATCCGCAGGTAACTCTGTCCCGATCCACTGACGCGGATTCTGCGGCGGGGCCCCCGTGCGCACGTCCATCGCGCGCAGCAAGTTGCGGTAATTCGCGATTTCGTGAAGCGAGGGATCGTGATCGATGAACTGATCGAAGGCGAAGTGGCGACGCTGGCCCGAGGTGCGAAATCCGATCACCCAACGGGCTCCCGAAAGCACCGCCCACAGCGCCGAGATCCGCGGCCACGCATCGGCGTCGATCATCCAATCGTAACGCGCGTTTCGCAGCAAAGAGACCGCGACCCAGGGTCGGCGCAGGGGAAGTTCGACCACTTCGATCCCGGCAAATTCACGGGCGAGTCCCGCATTCGTGGAACCCGCGAACAAAATAACCCGCGCTTCGGGCCAAGCCGCCTTCAGATCGGAAAGCACTGCCGAGAGTAAAATGGTATCGCCTAAAGCGGCGGCCTTGATCACCCCGATCACTCGGGGGGCAGCGGGGCGACGACGTCCGCGCGCGAAGAGCAAACGCCAAAGCGCGACCACGCGAAGAAGCCAGGGGCCTAAGCCTTGATCAAGTGTGCGCAGTAAGGGATTGCCGCGGTCCAAATTCTTCTCTTTCCTTTGACTTCAAAGCCGATTCCAAGCTTCATCTCATTCGATGCCCAGCCTCAAATCCAGCCTGATCACCGCGCTTAAACTCGCCTTCAGCTTCGGTCTGATCGCGTGGATGATCATGACTGATAAGCTGCCGCTCGCCGAATTGAAATCCCTTTTTGAGCCCGGGGTTTTGTTTTTTGGTTTGGCCTCCGTCGCCATGGCGCTCCTGATCGCCGCCGAACGCTGGCGCGCGCTTTTGCTCTCACAAGGCTTTCAAGTCGAACGCGCCGCCACTTACCGCATGACCCTCGTCGGCACCTTTTTCAGCTACTTCCTGCCCGGAGGCGTGGGCGGCGACGTCGTGAAAGCCTATTATGTCGTCAAAAACTTGGGTGAACGCCGCGCCCAAGCCGTGGGCACCGTGGTCTTCGACCGACTCATCGGTCTTTTCACGATGATCCTCTTCGCCCTGATCACGAGTCTCGTGGAGTATGAGATCTTGCTGCAGCATCCCGCGCTCAAGAGCTTCATCCTTCTTCTCGGAGGGCTCTTCGTCGCCTTCCTCGCCGTCTTCTGGCTCATGTGGTCACGCCGGACCTCTCAGCTGCGGGACGCCTGGTTGAAACGTCTCGAACGGATCAACTTCGTTCACCAAGCCCTCTTTCGTCTGAACCAATTTCAATTGCGCAAGATGGCCTTCGTCAGAATTGTGGCCCTCAGTCTGCTCTCGCAGAGCTTCAGCCTGTTGTTTTTTATCACCATCGCTCCCTTTATGGGCGAAAGCGCGATCCCGCTGAGCGTCTTTCTGTTCTGCGTCCCTTTGGGCTTTATGGCCACCGCCATTCCGATCTCGCCCGGAGGCATCGGCGTGGGGCAGGCGGCGTTCCTGTTCCTGTTTAACCTGGTCTTAGCGCGCGAAACCCAAATCGGCCCCCTCCTCATCACGGCCTACCAGCTCTTTACGCTGGCCTTCGGCCTGATCGGCGCGGGCCTCTACGTGATGCAAAAGACCTCGCCTCCCCCCGCCTCGCTCTTCCGCGAGGAGAGCTCCTCTCTTTGAGTTTTTACTCGACCTGAAGCCGTTGAAAACCGCCGCCCGGGCGGAAAGCGTTGCTGCCCTCCGCGAGTTCAGTTAAGTTCACCCGATGCACGTCATTGAACATATCCAGAAGGCGAACTCGCCGATCTTTAGTTTTGAAATCGTCCCCCCGCCCCGCGGAACTTCTTTGCGCTCCATCATCGACGTGGTCGAGACCCTGCGGCCGATGAATCCGCCGTGGATCGACGTGACCTCGCACTCGTCGCAGTCCTTCTTGCGCGAACGTCCCGATGGCGCCCTTGAGCGCAAGACCTTCCGTAAACGTCCCGGCACGCTCGGAATCTGCGGCATCATCCAGAACCGTTTCCAGATTGATACCGTCGCGCACGTTTTGTGCCTCGGGTTCACGCGCGAAGAAACCGAAGACGCGCTCATCGAGCTCAACTTCCTCGGCATCCACAACGTGATCGCGCTGCGCGGGGATCGCCCGAACTTCGACAAGATCATTCCCCGCGACCGCTCGACCAATGCCTACGCCCTGGATCTCGTTTCGCAGATCGAAGATCTGAAAAAGGGAAAGTACCTGGAAGACCTCGACGCGACCCAACCGCTCGACTACTGCGTCGGCGTCGCGGGCTATCCCGAAAAACATTTCGAGTGTCCCAGCCTGAAGGTCGACATCCAGAACCTGAAACGTAAAGTCGATGCGGGCGCGCAGTACATCGTGACCCAGATGTTCTTCGACAATAAAAAATTCTTCGCCTTCGTGGACCAGTGCCGCGAAGCGGGCATCACGGTACCGATCGTGCCGGGCCTGAAGATCCTGCGTTCGGCCGCGCAGCTGAAAACCCTGCCGAAGACCTTCCACATCGATCTGCCGGATGAGCTCGTCGACGAAGTCCTTTCGAACGAGAAGCACGCCGCCGAGATCGGTCAGCGCTGGGCCTTCAAACAGTCCGAAGAACTGTTGAACGCCGGCATCAAAACTTTGCACTATTACGTCTTGAACGATTCGAACCTGGTCGTGGACCTGGTGAAAAAACTGAAGTGAGTCCGATGAAGAAATCCGCGCTCCTGCTTGAACTTGAAAGCCGTCTGCAAACCGAGATCCTGTTCCTGGACGGAGCGATGGGCACGATGATCCAGCGCTACAACCTGACCGAGCAGGACTACCGCGGCGATCGTTATCCGAATTCGAAGATCGACCTTAAAGGCAACGCCGAGACGCTCAACTTCACGCGCCCCGAGATCATCAAAGAGATCCACACCCAGTATCTCGAGGCCGGCGCGGATATCATCGAGACCAACACCTTCAACGCGAACCGGATTTCGCAAAAAGACTTCGAGCTCGAAGACGAATCCTTCGCATTCAACCAACAGGCCGCGAAAATCGCCATCGAGGCCGCCAACGCCTTCATGGCGAAAAACCCGAACCGCAAATGTTATGTCGCGGGCTCCATCGGACCGACGAACCGCACGGCCTCCCTGTCGCCGGACGTGAATCGTCCCGGCTACCGCGCGGTCACCTTCGACGATTTGGTCGCCGCCTACAAAGAGCAGGTCGAAGGCCTCATCGCCGGTGGCTGCGAGCTCTTCCTGCCGGAAACGGCTTTCGATACGCTCAACATGAAGGCCTGCCTGTTCGCGATCCGTCAGGTCGAGATCGAACGCGGCGTGAAGTACCCGGTCATGATCTCGGTCACGATCACGGACGCCTCGGGAAGAACGCTGTCGGGACAGACCGTCGAAGCCTTCTGGAACTCGGTCCGTCACTTCGAGCCCATGAGCGTGGGACTCAACTGCGCCCTCGGCGCGCGCGAAATGCGCCCGTTCCTGGTCGAGCTCGCCCGGGTCGCCGACACCTACATCAGCTGCTATCCGAACGCGGGTCTGCCCAATCCCTTGAGCGCGACCGGTTACGACGAAACGCCCGTGATGACCGGCATGCAGCTGCGCTCGTTCAGCCAAGACAAGCTCGTCAACATCGTGGGCGGCTGCTGCGGCACGACCCCCGACCACATCCGCGAGGTCGTGAAGACCATCCGCGAAGGCGCGCCCCGCGCGGTGCCCGCGCCCCCGCCCCGCTTGCGGTTGTCGGGTCTGGAGCCTTTGAATCTCTCCAGCAACGTGAACGAGCGCCCGTTCGTCATGGTCGGCGAACGCACGAACGTCACCGGCTCGCCCCAATTCGCCAAGATGATCCGCGAAAACCGCCTGGGCGACGCGGTCGAAGTCGCGCGCCAACAGGTCGCCAACGGCGCGAACATCCTGGACGTCAACTTCGACGAGGGGATGCTCGACGGCGCGAAACTCATGACCGAGTTCTTGAATCTGCTCGGCGCCGAACCGGACATCACGAAAATCCCGTTCATGATCGACTCTTCCAAATGGGAGATTCTCGAAGCGGGCCTGAAGTGCGTGCAGGGCAAAGCCATCGTGAACTCGATCTCGCTGAAAGATGGCGAAGAAGAGTTCCTGAAGAAAGCCCGCACCATTCGTCAGTACGGCGCCGCCACGGTCGTCATGGCCTTTGACGAAAACGGTCAGGCCGCGACCAAAGAAGAAAAAGTCCGCATCTGCGAACGCGCCTACAAACTGCTACGCGAGAAAATCGACTTCCCGGCCGAAGACATCATCTTCGATCCGAACGTATTGACGGTCGCGACGGGCATGGAAGAGCACAACTCTTACGGCAAAGACTTCATCGACGCCGTCAAAGAGATCAAACAGAAATGCCCCGGCGCGCTCACCTCGGGCGGAATTTCGAATCTCAGCTTCTCGTTCCGCGGCCAAAACAAAGTCCGCGAAGCGATGCACTCCGTTTTCCTGTTCCACGCGATCAAAAACGGTCTGGACATGGGGATCGTGAACGCGGGCATGCTCGAAGTTTACGAAGAAATCGATCCCGTCCTTCGCGAAAAAGTCGAAGACGTGATTTTGAACCGCTCGCCCGAAGCGGCGGAAGCCCTCATCAAACTCGCGGAAAAACTGAAGTCCGAATCCGCCGGCGGCAAAGCGGCGGTCAAATCGGAGGAGTGGCGGAACGCCGACCTGCAATCGCGCGTGACCCATTCGCTGGTCCACGGCATCGACTCTTACATCGAACGCGACGTCGCCGAGGCGCTGACCAAAATGCCGCGGCCCCTGGACATCATCGAAGGCCCCCTCATGACCGGCATGAAAGTCGTCGGCGAGCTGTTCGGCGCCGGTAAGATGTTCCTGCCCCAGGTCGTGAAAAGCGCGCGCGTGATGAAACGTGCGGTGGCTTACCTGGAACCCATGATGGAAGCCGAAAAGGCCAAGTCGACCTCGAAATCCCAAGGCGTGATCGTCATGGCGACGGTCAAAGGCGATGTCCACGATATCGGTAAAAATATCGTGGGCGTGGTGCTCGCGTGCAACGGCTACCGCGTCGTCGATCTCGGCGTCATGGTCAACGTCGCGCAGATCATGAAAGCCATCGAAGTCCACCAAGCCGATATGATCGGCCTCAGCGGTCTGATCACGCCGTCGCTGGATGAGATGGCGTTCAACCTGTCCGAATTCGAAAAGGCGGGACTGAAGCTTCCCATCCTGATCGGTGGCGCGACGACCTCGAAAGTCCACACCTCGGTCAAACTCGATCCGAAGTATTCATTCCCCGTGGTGCACGTCCCCGACGCGTCCCAGGTCATCGAGCACTGCCAAAAGCTGCTCCTCTCGACCGAAAAAGAGAAGGTCTACACGGCCTACAAAGACGACGCACGCCTGATTCGCGAAGCCTTCGAAAAGAAAAAAGCGAACGAAGTGCCGCCGATGTCCATCGAAGAGGCGCGCCAATACAAACTCCAAACCGATTGGGCGAACGCCGACATCGCGGTTCCGGAACGCCTGGGCGTTTTCGAACTCTACCCCAAGGTCGAAGAGCTCACCGAGTACATCGACTGGAGCCCCTTCTTCTGGACCTGGGGTCTGAAGGGCGTTTTCCCCGCGATCCTCGAACATCCGAAGTACGGCGAAGAGGCCACCAAACTTTACCGCGACGCCACCGCGATGATCCAAAAGATCCGCGAAGGCCTCTGGATGAAACCCCGTTCGCTCGTGGGCCTTTACCCCGCGAACTCCAAAGACGAAGTCATCGAGGTCTACGCCGACGCGCAAAACCGGACCCAAGCGCTGGCCAGCTTCCCCATGCTCCGTCAACGTTCGCAGCAGGTCTTCAACGGTAAAACCGCCTATTGCCTCTCGGACTTCATCGCACCGGCGGACAGTGGACGCGTCGACTACCTCGGCATGTTCGCCGTCACTTCGGGCGCGGAAATCGAAGCCCGCGCGCGCAAATTCGAAGAAGCGAAGGACGACTACTCGTCCCTGATGGTCAAAGCCCTCGCCGACCGTTTCGCCGAAGCCAACGCCGAATGGACGCACAAAAAAGTGCGGGATCTGTTCGGTTACGGCATTCACGAGAACTTAAAACGCGAAGAGATGATCGCCGAGAAGTACCGGGGCATTCGTCCCGCCCCCGGCTATCCCGCCTGCCCCCGTCACGAAGACAAACGCACCTTCTGGAGCCTGATGCAGGTGAAAGAACGGGTCGGCATCGACTTGACCGAAAGCATGGCCATGACCCCGGCGAGCTCCGTCTCGGGATTCTATTTCCAGCACCCCGAGGCGCGCTACTTCACCGTTGGCCCTCAGGAGTAGAAGCTCCTCAAGAGTAAAAAATCGGGATGCGTTGACGCCCCTCAAAAGGGTCGCCTTTCGGCTTCGCATTTGGAACAATGGCTCTATCGAAATTCACGTTCGGGAGAGACCATGACCTTACTGCTCAAGCAGATCTTCGCGTTCTTCAAGCTCCTCAACTCCGACACCGGCACGAACCAGCTCGCCGCGGGGTTGGCGATGGGACTCGTCCTCGGCTTCTCGCCGATCCTATCGCTGCAAACCTTGATCGCTTTCGTGATCATCTTTTTCTTCCGCGTGCAGATCGGGGCGGCCTTCGTTGCGGCCTTCTTCTTCAAATTCACGGCCTTCCTGCTCGACCCGGTTTGCGATCAGCTGGGTCGCGCGGTCCTCGAGGCCGAGGGCCTGCGCCCCGTCTTCGTCAGCCTGTACAATATGCCGCTCGTGCCGCTGACCCGCTTCAATAACTCGATCGTCATGGGTTCGGGGGTTATCGCCTTCGTCCTCGCGATTCCGGCGTTCTTCATATTCAAAGCCTTGATCATCAAATACCGCGCGACCGTCGTTGCGCGCTTCCGCGAAACCAAGATCTGGAAAGCTTGGGCCGGCACCACGCTCTACAAGTGGTACTCGACCTACGACAACCTTTACGGCTGATCGAGATTCACGCCGAGACCTCCGCGCGGGCCCTTCCATTTTTCTATTTTAAGGAATTTTGAATATGACAACGAAACAAGACACTCCGAAAACTCCGAAGACGCCGAAGAAGAAAGGCCCCATCCGCTGGGAAGCCATCATCCCCTTCGCGATCGTCGTGGGCCTGACCTGGGCTTACTTCTTCTTCCTGTTCGACTCGCATTTGCGTTGGGCCATGGAAACCGGCGGCTACCAAGTCCTGGGCGCGGAGGTGAACGTCGGCAAAGTCGAAACCAGCTTCTGGAACGCGTCGCTGCGGATCCAAAACGTGCAGTGCACCGACCCCGAAAAACCGGCCTTCAACATGATCGAGGTCGGTGACATCCGCTTCGGTATGTTGTGGGACGCACTCCTTCGGGCGAAGGTGGTCGTGAACGAAATGGCCGTGGAAGGCATCAAGGTGGGAACGCCCCGCCGTCACCCCGGCCGCGTGAAGCCGCCGGAACCGGTGGACCCCAAGGCGCCCGGCGAACCCTCCGCCATGGAGAAAGAGGCCGACAAACTGAAGAAGCAAGCGATCCAGAAGGCTCAAGAAGAGTATTCGGAAAACGTCCTCGGCGATATCGCGGCCATGCTCTCGGGCACCTCCAGCCAAGACCAGCTGAAGAACATCGAAGGCACCTTGCTGTCGAAACAGCAGATGGCCGACTTTCAGAAAAACCTCGAGGAAAAGAACAAGGCCTGGCAAGAGCGTCTGAAGACCCTCCCTAAACCCGCCGAGGTTCAAGCGCTGCAGGACCGCTTGAACAAAGTCAAAACCAGCGACTTCAAAACGCCGCAAGAGCTCGCGGACAGCGTGAAGCAATTCGAAGAGATCTTCAAAGAGGCCGACGCCAAAGCGAAAAGCGTTCAGTCGGCCAGCAACGACATGAACGGCGACCTGAAGGCCTTCGAAACCGGCTTGCGCGACATCGAAGCGCAGATCAAAAAGGACGTTTCATCCCTCGAGGCCCGCTTCCGCCTGCCGAAGCTCGACGCGAAAGCGATCTCGCGCAGTCTGTTCAAACAGTACATGGATCCCTATCTCGCGAAGCTGAACCGCTTCCGCTCGGTGGTGCAGAAGTACGCGCCTCCGAATGTGATGAAAAAAGGCGAGAAAGAGCCCGAGGTCGCCATGCAACCGCGTCCCCGCACGAAGGGCGTCAGCTACGAGTTCGGCCGCCCCAACTCGTATCCGCTGTTCTGGGCGAAAAAGATCAGCGTCTCGTCGAAAGCCGGTAGCGAACCCGGTGCGGGCGACATCGCGGGCCTGATCACCGATCTGACGACCCACCAGGTGTTGATCGGCAAACCCACCGTCGCGAAGTTCACCGGAAACTTTCCCAACGACGGCATTCAAGACATCCTGGCGCAGCTCAGCCTGGACAACACCAAAGAAGCGAGCGTCGTCGCCTTCGACTTCAATGTCGGCGCCTATCCGATCAACGGCCGCGAGGTCGTGAACTCCCCCGACGTGAAACTCGCCTTCCAGAACGCGGCGGGCTCGATGAAGTCGCGCGGGACGCTGATCGGTTTGAAGGAACTGACCTTCAAACTGGAAAACAAGATGAACCAGGTGAAGTACGACGTCGCGGCGAAGAATGAAACCGTGCAAGAGATCCTGATGGGCGTCTTCAACGGCATTCCGACCGTGACCGTCGACGCCGACGTCGCGGGCACGCTTCCCGAAATGGCGGTCGAGGTGCAGTCGAACCTGGGTTACGAAATCCAGAAGGGTTTCGAAAAGCAGATTCAAGCCAAGATCAACGAAGCCAAAGCCAAGATCCAAGCCTACGTGAACGAACAGATCGGCGCGGAAAAGGCGAAAATCGACGCCGAGGTCGCGAAGCTGAAGAATCAAGGTGAAGCCGAAGTCAAAAAAGTCCAAACCCAACTTGAAGCGCAGAAAGCCCAAGCGCAGGCGAAGGTCGACCAAGCCAAGAAGGACTTCGAAAACCAAGCGCAAGCGGCCGCAAAAAAAGAAGAAGAAAAAGCCAAAGCCGGCGTGAAGAAAGAGGCCGAAAAGGCCGCCGAAGATCTGAAGAAAAAACTGGGCTGGTAGGCCTCATGTTGACGGACATCCTGGCCTGCGAAGACCACCCTTTTCTGCAGATCGGCCTGAAGGCCTCTTTGCTGGCCTCGATACCCGACCTGAAGTCGCTGCGTTTGGCCGGAAACGGCGCGGACGCACTCCGTTTGGCCCGGGAAAAACGTCCGGACCTGGTGATCGTGGATCTGGGACTTCCTGATATGTCCGGCCTCGATTTGATTCTACGTTTGAAAGAACTTTGGTCGGGAATTCGCATCCTGGTCGTCACGAGCTGCGACAATCCTTCGATACTGCGGCAAGCGAGGAAAATCGGGGTCGCCGGCATCCTTCAGAAATCTTCGCCCCCCGAACTCCTCGTTCACGCGCTGGAAATCGCGAAACTGAAGGACGGAGTTTTCCTGGATCCCGCCGTCCGGCGCCTCCTGCAAGAGCATGAAGATATCGAATTCACCGCGCGAGAGTTCGAAATCCTGCAGGAAATCATCCAGGGTCGCTCGAATCAGCAGATCGCGGACAAGCTGCACTGCGCGCTGACGACGGTGCGCTTTCATCGCGCCAACATTCTGCAGAAAGCCAACGTGCGATCAGGCGCGGAACTCGCGGCCTGGTTCACGCGGGGGCAAAGTCAACGTCACTGAAGTCCCCCGCCCCTCCTCCGAAGCGAACTCGAGACGTCCATGATGAAGGTCCACGAAACGCCGGGCGATTGAAAGCCCCAAGCCAAATCCGAGGGGCCGCGCGGTGGACCCGTCCAAGAGACCCGGCGACGGAGACCTGGCAAACTCGAGTTGTCTCGCGGACATGCCCGAGCCGAAGTCCCGGATGCGCACCTGGAGCGCGGTGATTCCATCAAGGTCCGTCACCTCTTCCAGGAAGATCTCGACGCTCTGTCCGGATGACGACGCGCGAATCGCGTTGGTCAAAAGGTTCCGCACGACGGACTCGATCATGACGCTGTCACCATCGATGATGAGCGGTTGACGGGTCAGCGCGAGGTGAATCCGGACTTCGTGGATGAGCGAAAGACTTTCGAGATTGTTCACCAGCTCCTTGAGAAGAACCACCATATCGAAGGAGCGGACGATGGGGCGGAACTGATTTTCCTGCGTACGGACCCAGGGCAGGATATTGGCGACCATGTCTTTCGAGGCGAAAAGCGAGTCCACGAGGATTCTGGTTTGCGGTTTGAGCTCGGGTCCGGCCTTCCGGTCGAGATGGCTTGAAAGATACGATTGCGCTTGCAGAAACCCCGAAAGATCGTGGGCGACCATCGAAAGCAGGCGCGCCTTGAATTCAAGGTTTTCGTTCAGGCGGTTCTCGATTTTCTTTTGGACGGTGATATTTCTCAGAAAGATGATCCGCCCGGAGGGCTCACCCGAAAACGTCGCCAGTACTTCAAGATCCGGGGTAAAGAAAAGTCTTTCGCCGCTTTTGTCCATCGTCTCGATTTCGTCGCGGGCGAGATCGACTCCGGGAAAGGCCTGGTGAAAAGGACGCCCCAAGGGCTCTTTCAGCGAAAAGAAAGAGACCGCGACCCTGTTCACGGCGCGAATTCGGTCGTTGGCGTCGACGACGATGACGGGGTCCGGAAATTCGTTGAAGACGCGGCTCATGGCCAGCGGAACGATATCAAGCAGCCCCAACTTCAAGGCGGCGACGATGATTCCGATCTGGCTGAATAGGAACGTTCCGCTCGCAAGCAGAAGCCAACGTAGCGGCGACCCCGAAAGAACGCAGTAAATGTCCACGCCCGCGGCAAGTAGGCTCGAGACGATCAGAAGGACGATCTGCGCGCGGCGGGCACCGCGCTCCTTGAAGAAAAAGAAGATTCCGCAGAGGAGCGAGGCGCCGACCATAAACATCGACCAGGCATAGTGGACGGGAAACCACGCGCCCGTCGAGTACTGAAGAACGGAAAAACCGCTGACGGTGATCGGCTGGAAGTCGCGGATGATGAAGTCCCGTCCCGCGGGGAATATCGTCAGTAGCACCGTGACGACTCCAGGCGCCACGATCACCCCGGAAAACCAACGGCTTTTCCCCCACTCCCAACACCCATAGAGGGAAAGAACGAACAAAAACCAGATCGAAGCCAAAGGCCCCAGCCCCAGAAACCTCATGCGTGAGAACAGGATCTGGGTTTCGAAATCGCGGCTGATATATGTGCCCAGAGTGCAGAAAGAAATCACGCAGAAGGAAGACACCAAGAGCAGCATCCAACGAACCGGAGTCAGCCCGCGCGACGAAAAAAAATAGTTCAGAACGACCATCGCCACGATGAAATTGAGGATGTTCAGGAACAAAAGGACGAACGGAAGGGCCATATGCACCGAGTATGGGGCTCCCACCCTTCGTAAGGCCAGCGCGGAAACGGATTTTTCCGCGGCCCCTACATCCGTAGGGGGCGCCGGAACTCCCGGGATGATTCAATTGGAATCAGGCTCCCTGAAGTGATCTGAGGAAAGCGGTGAATCCATGTCAATAAAGTCGATGTTGCTCGGCTCCATCCTGTCGGTTCTGATTGGCGTTTCCGCGTCGGGCGCGCCTCCGGCCGGTCAGCTTCGCTGGTCCGACTTCCAGATTGGCGGCATTTCCACATGGCAAGGATCGGGGCAAAGCGGCGGGGGGGTCGTCCGCATACTTCCGGCCTACGGTCTGAACGACGCTTGGATCGTCGGGGCGAGTTTGGACGCCGCCTATCTGAAGCTGGATACCGACGTCGGCTTCGCGGGGATCGGACTCATGGCCTATGTCAGAAAAGAGATCGCCGATTCCTGGAGCCTTCAACTGAATGCCGGTCTACAGACATGGACCTGCGACGGATGCGGGACCAAGCCCGTGCTCGGCCCCACGCTTTCACGCGAAGTTTCTTTCACGCGTTGGCCGTGGGTGCAAAGCCTGTGGCTGGCCTATCTTCCCGTCCTGCATGACGAAACGGCCCATGAGCTTCAGCTGGGGGCGGGACTTCATTTCTGATGATGGAAGATGCCGCGTCGATACGGAGGCCGCTGCGCACCGTGGCCTGGCTGACGCACGGCCGGCCGGAGACTCTCGCGCGTTCCGTGAAGAGCTTCGTCGATGGCTCGGGACCGGCGGCCGCCTCCTATCGCTACATCATTTCTGAATCGGGCCGTGGCGCGGGGATGCATCCCATGGACATCCCGTCGAGCCGCGTCCTCCGTATCGACGAGCTCTACCGGGAAAGATGGATCGCCCGACTGGAAGAGTCCTTAAGCGATCTTGGCTATCGTCCGGGGATCGCGAAGTTCGCACTGAGCTGCGCTCATCCGGAGGGTTCGGAAGGCAGCCACCGGAATGCGATCACCCTGCTTTCGCAAGGCGAGCCCTGCCTGTGCGCGGACGACGACGTGATCTTCGACATCAAGTCCCTTCCGGACTCGGCAACGACTGACTCCACGCCCACGGCCTATCCGTTTCACCCGTTCCGAGACTCCGCCCAATTGGATGAATTTGAACGGGATGCCGAATCCATCCCGGTTCAGGAATTCATGCGACTCCACGAAACGGCCTTGCAGGTCGCGACATTCTCGTCGCCGGGTCTCCGCGGCGATTCGGCCTATGGCGGCGCGAGATTCATTTTCACTTTTCCCGATTCCGCGCTCGAAGCTCATTGCCGCCGTGCCAACTTCGTCGCGACGGCGCTCTCCAGCCGGATCATGTGGCGCCAGGCCGCGCGAAATCATCTCGTGCCTTACGCGGCGATAGCGACATATCTGTTCGGCATGGACGGGCGATTGAATCTGGCGCCTTGCTTTCCCTTCCACCGCAATGTCGACGGCGCCTTCATCTACGCGACGAAGGCGTTGAATCCGGAAGCCCGGACGGCTCACTTGCAGACCAGCGTTCTGCACCGACCGCCCGTCGATCGCGGTCGGTATCCCAGTCTGGAGACGCTGGAGTTCCGCATCAACGATCTGCTGTGGTTGATCTGGAGCGAATGGCTGAGGGAGGTTCCGGCCGCGATGTCCTCCGCGGATCGCCACGAACTGGCGTCCCGCCACTTCCGCGAAATCGGCTCGCGGCCCCTGGAGGCCTTCGGCGAGTTCCTGCGGGGCCTAGCGGTTCGCAGTCTCTTGGAACGCGCGGCCCAGCTTGAAGCCCAGGTCCACCGCCTGCGGGAAAAATCCGGAATCGCGGGCCTTCCGGCGTGGACGGAGCTCGCGGCGAAAGAAGTCGCCCTGTGCCGCAAGATCGCCCTGGACGCGAACACCGGATCTGAATGGGCGAAGGCGCTACCGCTGGAAAGCCACGGACCGGATCGACGCGACGACGACCGCTTGCGGATCACCCGAGAATGGATTCTCAGTTACGGCTGGCTGCTCGCGGCCTGGCCCGTGATGCGCAAGACGACGCGCGACGAATTTCTGAAAGACTTCTAGTCACGAGCCCCCGAAGACACGAATGCTCGCATCGAAGGTCGGATTTGTCGGGTCATTCGTCTGGATCGAGATGTCGGCGGTTTCAACTCCCCAACTGCCGTTCACGGGAAGCCCGCCCAGTTGACACCACCCTCCGCCGGGGTGCACGAGTTCGACCTGAAACTCCGTCGAGGCTCCGGCCGCGACCGGCATCGTCGGCGACAGAGTCACGCCGAAACTGTAATCGCCCGCCACTCCGTTCACCGGTCCACCGGTATAGTCCGACGTTTTGCTCACCGAAACGACCGGCCCCACGCCCTGAAGTACGCCCGGTCCGTTGTTGAGGAGCCTGAAACTGAAACCACCGACGGGTTGCTCCATGCAGACTAGATCGTGAGTGCCTGACGGCAAAAGATCCTCCCACGTATTCGGAGGCCAATTTTTTTTGACCTGCAGGACCAACTCCGGCGCGGCTCCACCACCCGGAGCACCTGGCCCCTCCGAAGGCTTTGAGGCCGCGGTGGGCAACCCCTTCCCGCAGGAAATCAAGGCCCAGCAGCAGACCGACAGGCCCAGCGAGGATTGAAGATTGGCAAGATGTCTGTTGATCGCGGACTGACCGATAAGGCTCATGATCTTCCCCTTTTGCTCGAACTCGATCCAATGCATGCCCTGTCTTCGATGATCGGGAAGAAAAAGACTCCTGAACCCGTACATGGGTAGGGGCCAGGCCATTTTTTTTCAGCTCCACACCCCTTGGGCGCCTAGCCTTTCAGGAGGCCGGGTAGGATCGTGGTGCGCGAACGTCTCCAAGCGGTCGGTAAATTCCGCGACCGCGCGTAGTCCGCATAAGGGTCCCAGCCGGGCGAGTCCGAGCCCCAGCCATTGCCCACCTTCGGATAAGAATAGTCGCTCGCCTCAAGGCCCATGAGCTTCAGGATCGTCACCAGAAGCTGGGAATAGTTGCGTCCGGGATAGATCAGCTCTTGGCCCGATCCGCTCCCCAGGGGCTGCGCCTCGCGCGCAGAGTAGTCGATGTACTGGCCCGTATTGATCACGCTTCCGCCACCGATCAGCACCACGGGCATATCGAAGTAGCTGTGGGTATGCCCGTCGCCCATGGTGTTCCCGTAGAAAATCAGCGTATTGTCGATGTAGCGCTGCCCCGTGGTCCCTTCCTCGACGTTCAACTGATCGTAGAAGTAGCTCACGCAAGAGGCGAACCAGCGCTGGATTTGCAACATTCCCGCACCGGACATACTTTCGTGAGTCAAACTGTGGTAGCCGCCGCTCAATCCCAGCTTGTCGTAAACGCGATCGTCGGTCTGGCGATTCAGAGTGAAGGTGAACAGATTCGACATCCCGCACTTGAGCGCGATGGCCATCACGTCGATGCTCGCCTTGGCCAGGTTGTAATCCGGCGCTTCTTCGTTGAACTTCATGCCGGTCAAACTCGGGCCCGTGCAACTTAACGTCGCCATCGAGTCGTGAAGATCGCTGAGCTTCGAAAAGTGTTCGTCCAACTGACGGCGGTCCGCCGCCGACAGACGCGAGTTGCGTTTCAAACGGTCGTAGTCTTCTTTCACCAGATCCACGACCTTGCGTTTACGCTGACCCGCCTTGGGGTTATCGACGTCACCGAACAGGCTCTTGTGAAGATCCCAAACCCAGGGGTGCACGCCCCAGCTCGCGACTTCGTTCTTCGCGGAATCGTAGGTATAGCTCAGCGAAGAACCGTAATCGAGCGATGCCGTGACCAGGCGGCGCTTCGGGGCCGTCGGATAGATCTTCGCGTGATTCGCCATCATCACGTCGATGGTGGGACCGATCTGACTTTCAAAAACCTCGTAGCCAAGATTACCTCCCAGCATCGCGGTCAACTGATGGCCCTGTTTGTTCTCCCATAGTCCGTCGAGCCCGCGCAGGATGTTCATGTCCTCGCGGATTTTTCCCGAGAACGCATTCCGCCCCACGGGCGTGGCGCCGCTGAAACTGTAAGAGTTCTGAAACACGTTCGAGACCGACCCCGAAATCGAACTCAATGCCGAGCGACGAAAACCTTTGTCCGCCGCATTCACGATGGGCATCGAACTCGGAGACATCGTCGGGTACCAATCCGGTGACCAGCGCCCGTTGTCACCGCCGATCGAAACCAATCGCTTCAATTTTCCACTTTGCGTGGCCGCACGCGACTCCGCCGCGCTCATCAGCGAACCCAACATGGGAAGATACAAAATACTCCCCCCAAGGCCTTGCAGAAAATGACGGCGACTGAAGCGGTTATACTTCATAACTCTCCCGGCAACCGGTACAAGATCTCGCGGCGGGCATAGTAGCTTTTCATCATATCCAGAATGCTCCCGTCGGAACTCGCCAGCACTTTGGCCATCTCTTCGAACTCGCAACCTTGCGCCGACGTTTTCCCCAGGCCCGAGGTAAACTGATAGTAACGTTTCGCCATACATAGCGGCCCTTGATGACCGCTCACGATACGCTCCACCAGATCCTGGCTATCATTGAAATTCACGGGCGCACGATCGACGTAAG
Organism: Pseudobdellovibrionaceae bacterium; assembly: GCA_019637875.1. Classification (NCBI taxonomy): domain Bacteria; kingdom Pseudomonadati; phylum Bdellovibrionota; class Bdellovibrionia; order Bdellovibrionales; family Pseudobdellovibrionaceae; species Pseudobdellovibrionaceae bacterium. Next base: position 246,067 of record JAHBUW010000003.1, read on the forward strand.
CCGAGCCCGAAGTCTGCACCCCGTGGGTGCGGCTTTGACCTTCACTCGAAACGACCTCCGTCGTCCGTTGGCCCCCAAGTCCCGAGTAAGACTCAAACGCGAATCCCAATGAGTTGATTTGCGAGTGGCATCCCATACAGGACGGGGCCCGGGTGATGTCCTCGGTCTGCTTGCGCGTGGAATCCAAAGGACTGAACGATCCCAGATTCGAAAACACGCTGTCCGGTGGCGCCATGAGTTCATCGCAAAGCATATCCGAGCGCAGGCGTGCCCCGCGCACGATCGGTCCCGTGCGTCCATCGGCCTTGACCATCAACATCCCCGCCCGGGTCATGAGTCCGCGACGCTCGGCGGGTCCCGCGACCGGAGTGCTTGAGCGAGTGACGCCGTAGACTTGAGCGAGTTCCGCCGAGTTCGGCACCAACAGATTCGAAGTCATCAGATCACGATAACTTCCCGAGGTCCCCCAGGTGATATGGCGAGTGTAGGCGCGAATCTCGGCAATCGCCGAATCGCGCAGCCGATCCGGATTCAAACCGCTCGTGCCCAACCCCACTTCGGAGACCTTGGGAATCTGCGAGGTTCTGAGCCACTGATCGTAAAAATCGCGCGTCGTTCGCTCCGCCTCGGGCATCGCGAAAAGACGCTCGATGATTTGACCGCGACTCTCTTCCTTCACCAATTCGCCGTTCGCGGCCGACGTCAGCAACCAATTCGGAGGCGGCCCGCCGATGATCCCGTACGCCAAGCGCGTGGCGATTTCGAAATCGTTCAACGCGTAGACCTGACCGGAGCCGTCGAAGGGGCCCTCGACTTTGTAAAGGAAATCCGGTGACTGCATCAGGTACTGAGCGACGAGCGAGATGGCTTCGTATTTGTCGGCGTTCAGCGAGTCCTTGTGAATCGCCAGCAAACGTTCGACTTCGTCCACGGTTGGCGGACGCCGGTACATCCGGTAAGCCAGCGCGCCGTAACTTTTGCGCAGGCAGACGTCTCCGGGGCGCGCCTCGGTCACGAAACAGTTTCCGCCAAGCATCGCCGTCAAGGCGCCGGCGTCCGGAAAATCCTTCAGCTTGGCGGCAAAGGCGTTCGCCACGGTTTCCGAGATCGCCCCGTAGGCTTCCACTTCGTTGAACTGCACCGAACGCGAGATGGTCGAATCGAAATCCAATCGCGTGTGCGCCAAGCTCAAACTTTCGCGGGGCAAACTCGCCAACGCGCCTTCGATCACGCTGGCACTCACGAAGCCGCCATAAAGATCCTTGAGGCTATGCGAGAATTCACGGGCCGTCAGACGCGCGTTCGCTTTGGACGTGAGATTGAGCCCACCCGTGCAAAGAGCGCCCAGGCTTTGGCTCAGACCGAGACTTTCCGCCGAAGGAACTTGAAAGCTGGGGGAGCAGTTGTTGAAGAGGACGGCGCACGCCACGCACCCGCTTGCCACAGACAAGAACTTGAAAGACGCGCTCAGCCCCATGCAGATATTGTCGACGCCTGCCCAAAAGTTCTCAATGGCAGGAGCCCTCCGAGAGCGATCTTGGGACGTTCCCGCGCGAGAGGCGTGAAGCTCGACTGAGAAGGTGTCTCAAAATCAAAGCCTTCCCATCTCAAAACTGGAGGCCCTGGAACTTCCTACCCTGCAGAAATTACAGGTTCTCCGCCTCTTTTGACATTCTGCGTCATATCGACTAAGACCAGCTTCCGAAATCAAACTCGGGAGAAAAATCACGATGAAGATCACACTGCCTTCGCAACGGACCCGGATCGCCTTTCTGATGTTGGCCGTCGGAGCTCTCGCGGCCAACGCCGCCAAAGCGCAGACCGCGCCTTCAAGCATCGCCGCTCCGGTGGCGGGTGAAACCGCGTCGACCGGCGCCGGCATCGTTACGCCGGCCCCGTTGGGTTGGGATGCGATGAACTCGCAAGATCTCGCCGTGATGGCGGACTTCGTGATTCGCACGAGCGAAGAACACGGCCTGTTCCTGACCGCGAACGAGCAACGTCAGATCGACCAGCTCCGGATGATGAGTCCCGAGTCGGCGCGCGCGACGCTGATCCCGATGTTCGTGTCGATGGCGCGCCAGCTGAACGGCGGCCGTCTGACGCCCACGGATGTGGGTAACGACATCCGCTTCAAACGTAAAATGATGAAAGAGGACGAGCTGCAAAAGCACGTCGTCGCCGCGCAAGGTTCGCGCGAAAAGCTGAACGCCGCGATCGCACCGCAAATCATCGAGTACAAGATGCTCGTGAAAATGATGGCGCGTCTGAAGCAACAGAAAGCGGAGCAAGTCGCCAATCCCCTGCCCGAGATTCCCGCGGTGAAAAAGCCGCTCAAACTCGGTAGCGTGGACGCGTCGATTCCCGCGATCAAAATGCGCCTGGCGGCCCTCGGTTTCCCCATCTCGTCGATGGACAACAAATTCGATCGCGACACCGAGATGGCCGTCGCCGATGTCCAACGTCAGATGAAATTTAAACCCGACCGGGTGATCTCGCCCAAGGGTTCGACGTTGCGTTACCTGTCGACGTCCGTCGATGCCCGCATTCAGCAGGTACGTGCGGATTTAGAAAAACTCCGTTGGTTGCCGCAAGATCCGGGGCGCAAGTACATCTTCGTCAATCTCGCGTTCTCGAGCCTGATCTTGATGGACTATAATCAATCAAACCCCGTCGTCATGAACTTCCGCACGATCAACGGACGTGTGGATCGCAAAACGCCATCGATGGCCGACAAAATCTTTCAGGTGATTTTGAATCCGTTTTGGACGGTTCCTCCGACCGTCTTCATCAAAGACAAAGTCGAAGCCATTAAACAGCTGAGCTATTGGGAAATTGATCACTACTTCGCGCAAAACCATTACACGGTCGTCAGCGAGAACTTCCGGACACAGTACAATCCGTCGTCGATTGATTGGCACAACATCTCGTCGAGCAAAGTCGGCTTCTACATTCGCCAGTTGCCGAATTACTACAACGCCCTGGGGGTCGTGAAGTTCTCGATGACGAATGGTGAAGCGATCTATCTGCACGACACGGGTGAGCGCGGACTGTTCGTCGAAGAAAACCGTCTGCGGAGTTCGGGCTGCGTTCGCGTGGAACAACCCATGGAACTCGCCGAGTATTTGTTGAAAGGCACGAAATGGGATCGTTGGGCGATTGAAAATCACGTCGCTCGTCCCGGCGATGTTATGAGTAAAGACACGCCGATCGACCTCAAGAACGCGTCGATGAACGTTTACATGCTTCCGGTCACCAGCCATTTGGGCTCCGATCAGATCATGCGCTTCAGCGACGATGTCTATGGCCACAATTCATCGATCCGCGTTCTGACCTCAAGCGGACTCTATTAATTCCGATATATATAAATTCCGTCCCGCAAAAGATTGGGCCGGATGATCATGGAGAGCCTCGGGCAATCACCCGGGGCTTTCTGCTTTTTGGGGTGCGCCCCGATTTCGGAATCGACGTTCGCGGGGCGCCGACTTCGGAAAATTGGTGAGGCGCGGTCAATCGGCGTCGTCCCCGCCCCATCACGGCAAACGTGTTGGCCCCGCTTAGCGGGCAAATGCCGACTGATAGTCGATTCGTTCAATCATAACAGTGATGAGCGAAATGGCCGTCAAATCCGACGAGCTGTAAGCGGCACCACCCCAGCGCCCCTTTACGCAGAACAAAGTGCCGCGACGTGCGCTCATCTGGATCCCTTTTCGGACGAAATTCTCGTAACGAACCGGAATTGCCAACAGACCCGCGTAAGCTTCATCCCAGGGTTCGAGTTCGCCGAATCTCACCCGCGATTCCACTTCCAGAATGGCTTCCGGCTGGCCCGAGAAGACGTCAATCTCACCCGCGCTCCCGTCGATCAATTTTCCACAGTAAGTTGCATCGTGTTCGGCAAAGGCCGCGACCGCCAGGAACACAGTCATTAAAAACGCACAGATTTTCATCGGGGACCTCTCTTGAAATGAGGCCCTTCTAGGCCTTATCAAGGGATAGGGACTGTTAAGTTTCCGTTCTTGAAAACGATCAAGGCTTTTTGGCGAGCAGATCCCGAACGTACTGCTTAGACTCGTCCGAATACCAGTTGATGGTGCCCACGATTTTCGTCACGAGTTTCCCATCGACGCCCGCCAGATAAGACTCAGGGAGGCGGTCTACCTGGTAAGCTTTCCCGATCTCGCGCGATTCGTCCCAGACCACATGGATCGCGGGATCGTTCCCGTCCGGGAACGACTTTAAGAAGGCATCGATGTCGGCACGGTTGGAATCCTGGCTCACGGCCAAAAGGACAACGTCCCCTTTAAATTCTTTCACCAGCTTGATCATCGAGGGGAATTCCTCGAGGCAAGGTGCGCACCAGGAGGCCCAGAAATTGACGATAACGATCTTCCCGTTCAGCGCCTTCATCGAGATCTGTTCGCCCGTCAGGGACGTCTTAGGGATGTCTGGCAGCCCCACATTCTCCATCTGTTCCATGAGCGACAGGCGCGCCTCTTCCGGGCTCTTCAGCGTGCGGTCCCGCCACAGAGCGAAGCCCCATAGAATCAGGGTTCCAACGATCAGGACAGCCAACAGGCCCTTCAGGTACTTAGTCATAAAAAAACCCCAGGTGTTCCTGGGGTTTTAGCAAGATTCACAAGCTTTGTTGAGCCCAAAGGGCTTAAGACCTGCAGATCCAAGCCTCTGATGCGCAGTGGGACCGCGCGGTTCAGAGCCTTACGCGCGGTTTTCAGCGCGAGACTTCGCTTGGATTTTGCGGACGTTCCGCTTCTTCGCGACTTTTGCAGCCGCGACGAGTTTTTTCGCCTTCGACTGAGCCTTCGCTTCCGAAACCTGAGCGTCAGACTTCTTCGCGGCCTTCTTCTTACCCTTCGCCTTGGTCTCAGTCGCCTCGGGCGCTACACCTTTTGCGGTTTTGTAATCGTAATCCACGAACTCGATGAAAGCCATTTCCGCCGTATCGCCCGGACGACGTCCGATTTTGATGATACGGGTATAGCCGCCAGCGCGATCTTTCATACGGGGAGCCACGTTCGAAAGGAGCGACTCAACGGTCGCTTCGTTCGGGTAACGGCTCAGCAGAAGACGGCGAGTCGCCAGTCCATCGCTCTTTTTACCGAGAGTGATCGCCTTTTCGACGTGGCGGCGAAGTTCTTTCGCCTTTTCCACGGTCGTCTTGATGCGACCATGCTCGACCAGCGAAGAGACCAGGCCTCTCCACAAAGCTTTGCGAGCGTTGAATTTACGACCAAAATATTTCGTACGTCTTCTGTGGTGCATAACCCAATTCCTTCAATTCTTACTGTTCACGCTTCTGAACGGGAGCATTCGGATCCCAGCCCGGAGGCGGCCATCCCTCGATTTTCATACCGAGGCCGAGTCCCATTTCAGACAGGATTTCTTTAATTTCATTCAGCGACTTACGGCCGAAGTTTTTCGTCTTCAGCATTTCCGCCTCGGAACGAACAACGAGCTCACCGATATAGCGGATATTGGCATTCTTCAAGCAGTTCGCCGAGCGAACCGAAAGTTCCAAGTCATCCACCGAGCGGAAGAGATTGTCGTTCAAGACCGGCGACTTGATATCCTTCGATTCTTCAACAGGCTCAAGGGATTCGTCGAAAGTCAGGAAGATTTGCAGTTGTTCTTTCAAGATCTTCGAAGACAACGAAACCGCTTCCTCGGGCTTCAGCGAACCATCGGTCCACAGCTCCAGAGTGAGGGCATCGTAATCGGTACGTTGACCGACGCGCGCATTCGAGACCGAGTAGTTCACTTTGCGAACGGGGCTGTAGAGCGCGTCCACGGGGATGAAACCCAGCGGATAAGTCGCGCTGCGAGTCTCTGCCGCGTCGTAACCGCGACCGAAGGTCACGATGATTTCGCAGTTGAAAGTCGCGTTCGCGCCCAGAGTCGCGATGTGCTGATCGGGATTCAGGATCGTCAGACGGTCCGACGACTGGATGTCCGCCGCAGTCACTTTACCGGGACCTTTTTTCGAGATCCGGAGAGTGTGAGGTTCAGCATCGAAGTGTTTGAAACGGATTTCTTTGAGGTTCAGGATGATATCCGAAACGTCCTCGAGAACGTCGGGGATCGTCGTGAACTCATGCAGAACGCCTTCGAATTTCACGGCCGAAACTGCCGAACCCATCATCGAGCTCAACAGAATACGGCGCAGGGAGTTCCCCAGAGTCACGCCATAGCCGCGCTCCAAGGGACGAATGACAAAACGAGCGTAGTCTTCCCGAAGGGTATCTTTATCGATTTCGAAACCCTTGGGCTTAATCATTTCGCGCCAAAATTTGTAATAATGCTCTTGCATAGTGCCTTCCCTTGGATGCGTTAAAAACCCCGAGTCGCACTCGACAAAAACAAAACCGCGCATCGGTTTTGCTTGTCGGGTCAACTTTGCTCGCTTGCCACGCCACAGAATATGGTGACAACAAACGAGTTGTCGAGTTCTCGCGTCCATGATGCTTCACGAACGCGATTATCGACGCAACTCATCAATCCCCGATTAGATCCGACGTTTCTTCGGAGGACGGCAACCGTTGTGCGGAACGGGTGTGATGTCCTTCAGGATATTGATACGCAGACCCGAAGCCGCGAGAGCGCGGACCGCAGGTTCACGACCCGCACCGGGTCCTTTAACGTAAACATCAACCGAGCGCATGCCGGCCTCTTGAGCCTTGCGTGCTGCATCTTCTGCCGCCATCTGCGCTGCGAACGGAGTTCCCTTACGGCTTCCTTTGAAGCCCAAGTGACCCGCCGACGACCAGCAAACGGTATCCCCGTTCGGATCGCTGATGGTGACGATGACGTTACCGAAGCCAGATTGGATTTTCACATGTCCAACCGGGACATTCTTCTTTACTTTTTTCTTCGTCGGCCCGCCGGCCTGTTTGTTCTTTTCGGTATTCAAGCAATCACCCTACGCCTTAAACGGCTTTTTTCTTGTTCGCGACAGTTTGACGAGGACCTTTGCGAGTCCGCGCGTTCGAACGAGTCCGTTGACCACGCACCGGCAAACCTTTGCGGTGACGAGTTCCACGGAAGCAGTTCAGATCCATCAGACGCTTGATCGACAAACCGATCTCACGACGAAGATCCCCTTCCACTTTCCAGTTTCCTTCGATGATCGAACGGATTTTCGCGATATGTTCATCCGACAGAGCGTCAGTGCGCATTTCCGAGGGAATACCTGCCTGTGCGCAGATTTGTTTCGAGCGCGGACGACCAATTCCGAAGATGTAGGTCAGCGCGATTTCGACTCGTTTGTTACGAGGTAAGTCGACACCAGCTAAACGAGCCATTTATTAACCCTGCCTCTGTTTGTGTTTAGAGTTTTCACAGATGACCCGGATCACGCCTTTGCGTTTGATCACCTTGCACTTGTTGCAGATCTTCTTTACAGAAGGACGCACTTTCATACCAAAGACCCCATTTTCAAAAACGGATATCCAGCCAAATTCGGAGCAGCGGAAGCTAACACCCGGAAAACCGCGTGTCCACCTCGTTTTGGGAGATTTTCCCAAGCCTTTTCTGCCCCGGATTTAACGCAAATTCCGGTTCAATTCCTCATATACGGCTTCAGCGTCCCGGTCCCCATCCATGTCCACCAACTTGCCCTGACTACGGTAATAGTCTTTGAGTGGTGCCGTGGTCTGGTCATAGGTGTTCAGGCGGTTCCCGATCACTTCAGCCTTGTCATCATTTCTCTGCACCACGGGGCCACCACACGCATCGCAAACACCCTCAGATTGGGGCGGCTTCGAAGCAACGTGGTACACCGTGCCACAATTTTTACAAACGCGGCGTCCAGTCAATCGCTCCAGAAGGACCTGACGAGGCACTTCCAGGGAGATCACCTGATCGACCGACAGTTTATTCTTTTCGAGCATGCCATCCAGGGCATTGGCTTGCGCCAGAGTGCGGGGGAAGCCGTCCAAAATAAACGCCTTTCCCGCGAGGGCCTTGAGGGCTTCTTCTACCATTCCGACGACAATGTCGTCCGGAACGAGCCCGCCAAGATCCATAAAGACCTGAGCCTTCTTGCCAAGGTCCGTCTGATTCTTAATGGCCGCCCGAAACAAATCGCCTGTGCTGATTTGGACGTACTTGTTTCTTTCGACCAGGAGGGAGGATTGAGTTCCCTTCCCGGCTCCCGGCGCACCAAACAGAATCAAATTCATTTAAAACTGAACCCTCCGGGACCGCATCTTCGCGCCCTTCAGGAACCCTTCGTATTTTTGAGTCAAAAGATGCGATTGGATCTGCTGGCTGGTATCGAGAGCGACCCCGACCAAGATCAGCAGGCTCGTTCCTCCGAAGAAGAACGGGACTTTGAGGAGCGCGGCGACCACCTGGGGCATCACGCAAAGAGTACTCAAATAGATCGCGCCACCGACGTTCACGCGATCCAGAACCTTCTGGATGTACTCGGCCGTCGACTTGCCGGCGCGAACGCCCGGGACGAATCCACCGTACTTCTTGAGGTTGTCCGCCACTTCATTCGGATTGAAGACGATTTCCGTATAGAAGAAGCAGAAGAACACGATCAGCGCGACGAACGCGATGTTGTACAGGACGCCCGTGGGGCTCAAATGGTCCTGCAGAGCCTTCAGCCAAGGAGCCGTCGAGAACTGGGCCATGGTGGCCGGGAACATCAACAGCGACGAAGCGAAGATCGGGGGAATCACACCCGAAAAGTTGATTTTGATCGGAAGATGGCTCGCGGGAACGTTCATCGCCTGCATGCCGGCGCCACGTTGCGAGTATTGAATCGGGATGCGGCGCTGAGCGACTTCCAAATAAACGACGCCCGCGATGATCGCGACCATGAAGGCGACCAAGCCCAGAGCGATCGCGCCCTGCATTTCACCGGTCGAAACCAGGGTCCAGAGCTGATGCGCGCCACGGGGAACCGAGGCCGCAATCCCCGTAAAGATGATCAGGCTGGCCCCGTTGCCGATCCCGCGCTCGGTGATCTGCTCACCCAGCCACATGATAAAGCAGGTTCCTGCCGTCAAAGTCAAAATCGTCATGACCTGGAAGGGCATGAAGCCACCCACGGTCGGGCTCAAAACGAGCGCCTTGCCGTCATGGCTGGAGTTCATCAGCCAGGTGCTAATTCCGTAACCCTGGATGATCGCCAGGACGACGGTCGCATAACGCGTGTACTGATTGATTTTACGACGGCCATGCTCGCCCTCTTTTTTCAGAGCTTCGAGCATGGGAATCGCGGAGGTCAAAAGCTGGAAAATGATCGACGCCGAGATGTACGGCATGATCCCCAAAGCGAACACAGAGAATTGCTCGAGTGCTCCACCCGTAAAGGTGTTGAACAACCCGAAAATACCCGAGCTCTGAGCCTGGAAGAAGCCCGTCACCGCATGACTGTCGACTCCGGGAGTCGGCACGTGCACGCCCACGCGATAAACCGCGAGCATGGTCAGGGTGAAGAGAATCCGTCTTGTCAGATCCGAGTTTTTCGCTGCGTCCGCTAAGTTTGCCACTATTCAATGACCTCGATTTTGCCACCGGCCTTTTCGATCAGTTCTTTGGCTTTTCCAGAGAACTTGTGAGCCTTCACGGTCAGGTTCTTTTTCAGATCTCCCTGAGCGAGAATTTTCACGGGCAACCGATGAATGATCCCGGCCTTCAAGAGTTCCTCAGGACCCACGGTTCCGTCCAGCTTATTCAGCTGAGCCAGATTCACGACGCTGTACTCAACGCGGAAAGGGTTCTTGAAACCGAACTTGGGCAGACGGCGGGACAGGGGGGTTTGACCACCCTCGAAGCCACGACGGACCTTACCGCCCGAACGAGCGATCTGACCTTTGTGACCTTTACCGGCAGTTTGTCCCAGACCTGATCCACGACCACGGCCGATACGCTTCTGATAATGTGTCGAGCCCGGCTTAGGGGCCAATTGAGAAAGAAGGCTCATGATTACCTCTGAACTTCCACATCGACGAGATGTTGGACTTTAAGGATTTGGCCGCGGTTCGCCGGGTTATCGGCCATCACGACGCTCTTACGGATGCCACGGAGACCCAGGGCCTTCATGGTCAGGCGCTGAGATTGTGTGCAACCGATCGTCGAGCGAACTTGTGTCACTTTAAATGTTTTCGCCATAACTCACCTACTTACGCGTTGGTATTGCGGTTCTGATTCACACGCAATTGCGCCAGACCGTCGAGGGTCGCGCGAACCGCGTTGTGAGGGTTACGAGTGCCGATGCACTTCGTCAAAATATCTCTGACGCCGACCGATTCCAGGACCGCGCGGACCGCACCACCGGCGATCACACCTGTTCCGGGAGCCGCAGGCTTCATCAGCACTTTCGCGGCGCCGAAGGTTCCGATCACTTCGTGCGGGATGGTGCCCGAGGTCAGTTCCATCGTTGCCGCCGATTTTTTGGCCGCACGGCTGGCTTTGCCGATCGCTTCGGGAACTTCGCCGGCTTTACCGGTTCCGAATCCCACTTCGCCCGTTCCGTTGCCCACAACCACGAGAGCTGCGAACGAGAAACGACGACCGCCCTTCACGACTTTCGTGACACGGTTGATCGCGACGACTCTTTCTTCCAATTCACCCATCGGTTTTTCCACTGAGTATTCCCTTCGAAATTAAAATTTGAGTCCGCCGGCGCGAGCACCGTCTGCCAACGCTTTCACACGACCGTGATAGACGAAGCCGTTCCGGTCGAAGACGACCGATTCGATCTTCTTCGCGATCGCGAGCTTCGCGATCTCTTGTCCGATCGCTTCCGCCAGCGCCTTACCCGACTTGCCGTCGAGCTTCAGCGAAGACGTGGTCACCAGAGTTTTGCCCGCAGCATCGTCGATGATCGACGCGTACATGTGAGCGTTGCTCCGGTAGACGCACAAACGAGGACGTTCTGCGGTTCCCGCAACGATCTTGCGGATCCGGATTTTTTTCGTCAGACGCGAGACCGTCCGTGCGCTTGTTTTTTTACGAAACTTCAGTTTCACAAATCACCTCAATCAGTAATTAAAGAGTCCGCCGATTACTTGCCGGCCGACTTACCCGCCTTACGACGGATCTTTTCGTCCGCATAACGAACGCCTTTACCCAAGTAGGGCTCCGGCGGACGGAAGCTGCGGATCTTCGCTGCGACTTGACCGACCAGCTCGCGGCTTGCGCCGGTCACGCTGATGTTGGTCTGCTTATCAACCTTGATCTCGATTCCTTCGGGAATTTCGAACACGATCGGGTGCGAGAAACCCAGCGACATTTCGAGTTTTTTACCCGAAACGCTCGCACGGTAACCGACGCCATGGAGTTCGAGGCCGCGGTTGAAGCCTTTCGACAGTCCGGTGACCGCGTTCTGAATCAGAGCGCGATACATACCGTGCAGCGACTTCGCTTCTTTCGAGTCTCCTTTGCGAGTCAGAACGACTTTTTTGCCGTCAAGAGCCGCGCTCACTTCGGGACGCATTTTGATGGTCAAAGAGCTCTTCGCTCCTTTGACGACCACTTCGTTACCCGGAGTGACGTTCACTTGGATTTTATCGTCAAAATGGACGGGTGCTTTTCCAATACGCGACATGGTGACCTACCAAACCCTGCAAAGCAGTTCGCCGCCGACGTTCTTTGTCTGAGCTTCCGCGCCCGCCATCAGACCACTGCTGGTGCTGAGGATCGCGATACCCAAACCCGAACGAACTACGGGAATATCGGTGGAGCTGACGTACACGCGACGACCGGGACGCGAAACGCGTGTGATCGAGTTGATCGCGTGTTGGCCTGCTTCGTTGTATTTCAAATAAACGCGCATCACACCTTGCTTCGAGTCTTTCGCGACTTTGAAGCTACGGATGAAACCCTGTTGCGCCAGGATCTCAGCCAGGTTTTGGCGGAACTTCGAAGCCGGGATATCGACTTTCTCGTGTTTCGCGATACCAGCGTTACGAATGCGTGTCAGAAACTCAGATACTGTATCCATCTTTTACCTCACCAGCTGGCTTTCGTGACGCCCGGAAGTTTTCCATCCAAAGCGAGTTTACGGAACGCCAAACGCGACAGACCAAATTTGCGGTAGTTCCCACGGGGACGACCGCTCAGTTCGCAACGAGTGCGGACCTGAGTCGACGAAGTCCAACGGGGCAGAGCTTGAAGCTTACGGCGAGCGGTTTCGCGCTCTTCATCCGACAGCTTCATGTTGACCGACGTCGCGCGCAGCTCATCACGATGCTTGCGGTACTTTTCGGAAGCCAATTTCTTGAAGTTGTTTTTTTCAATAGCAGCTTTACGTGCCACAGTTCACCTTCCTAAAGTTATTTCCTGAAAGGCATACCGAGAGCTTCAAGAAGCGCTCTGCCATCCACGTCGTTTTCCGCTGTCGTGCAGATCGTGATATTCATTCCACGAACTTTCTCGACGCGGTCATAGTTGATCTCAGGAAACACGATCTGTTCCTTCAGACCCATGTTGTAGTTGCCACGGCCATCGAAGCCTTTTGTCGGCAGACCACGGAAGTCACGAACGCGAGGCAAAGCCAGCGCATTCAGACGATCCAGGAAGGCCCACATTTTCTCGCGACGCAAAGTCACGCGCACACCCAAGGGGATGCCGGCGCGCAATTTGAAGTTCGAGATCGCTTTCTTCGCCTTGGTGATCACGGCTTTTTGGCCGGTGATCGCGGTGATTTCGTCAACGACGGTGTTCAACACTTTCGCGTTGGTCACGGCATCGCTGGTCGTCACGCTGAGAATGATTTTCTCAAGGCGAGGAACTTCCATCGAGTTTTTCTTCCCGAGCTGTTTTTGCAGCGAGGGAGCGATTTCTTTATTGTATTTGTCTTGCAAGCGGTTCATCCGGCTCTCCTCACAACACTTCAGGCGCCAGCGACACGATCTTCACGAAAGATTTTCCGCGAAGTTCACGAGCGACGGGTCCGAAAATACGTGTTCCGATCGGTTCTTTATTGGCGTTGATCAGAACCGCCGAGTTATCATCAAAACGAATGTAAGAGCCGTCCGCGCGCTTCAGTTTGTGGACGGTGCGGACGACGACGGCTTTCGCCACGTCTCCCTTTTTCACCTTCGCGTTCGGCAGCGCTTCTTTGATCGAAACGACGATGATATCGCCGATCGATGCATAACGACGCTTCGAACCGCCGAGGACTTTGATACACATGACTTCACGTGCACCCGAGTTGTCTGCGACATTGAGTCGAGTTTGCATTTGGATCATGTGTTACCTCAGACCTTTGCCGCTTCGACGACTTCCACCAAAGCAAAACGCTTGGTTTTGCTGAGGGGGCGGGTTTCACGAATGCGGACGGTGTCGCCCACTTTCGCGGTGTTTTTCTCATCGTGGGCTTTGAAGACCGAAGTGCGCTTCATGTACTTGCCGTACTTCGCGTGACGGACCATGCGGTAGCTGATCACCGAGATGGTTTTATCCATCTTGTCGCTAACGACTTGTCCGACCACTTCGATCTTGCGACCGCGTGAGTTGGTTTCTTCTTTAGTGGTTGCGGTTGCTTTTGCTTTTGCAGCCATCGCTTAGTCCTTCTGACTCGCCAGAGCGGTTTCGACACGAGCCAGATCGCGACGGATGAAGCGAATCTGCACGGGGTTCGAAAGTTGACCCAGGGTGTTTTTCATCTTGGCTTGGAAGTACTCGGCCTTGAGGGCATCGCGCTTCTTCGTCAGCTCCAGACGACTCTGATTTTTAATATCGGCGAATTTCATATCCTACTCCCGTACCAGGAAACGAGTCTTGAACGGCAGCTTGTGAGCCGCGCGCAGGAAAGCTTCTTGCGCGACTTCTTTCGGCACACCGTTCATTTCAAAAATGATCCGACCCGGAAGAATACGTGCCACCCACAATTCGGGGTTCCCTTTACCGCTACCCATACGAGTCTCGGCAGGTTTCTTCGTGACCGGAGTGTCGGGGAAAACGCGGCACCAGATTTTTCCACCCCGCTTGATCGAACGCGAGATCGCGATACGCGCGGCCTCGAGCTGACGAGCGGTCATGCGGTGCTCTTCCGTCGCTTGAAGACCGAAATCACCGAAATCCAGGTTCGAACCGCGGTTCGCGAAACCAGTCGCGCGACCGACGAATTGTTTACGACGTTTTACACGCTTAGGACTTAACACGGCCAGCCTCCTCGACTTCGCGAGCTGACAAGATGTCACCTTTATAGATCCACACCTTCAGGCCGATAATGCCGTAAGCTGTAGATGCTTCTGCCGTTCCGTAGTCGATATCCGCGCGCAGAGTGTGAAGAGGGACGCTCTTCTCATTGTACCACTCGCTACGTGCGATCTCGGCACCGTCAAGACGGCCACCCACTTTAATTTTGATCCCGCGGACTCCGCCTTTCATTGCGGCCGCGATCGCTTTCTTCATCGCACGACGCCACGAGATCCGCTTCTCGAGCTGGAGTGCGATGTTTTCCGCAACCAACTGAGCATCGATATCGGGCTTACGCACTTCTTGAATGCTCAAGAAGACTTCGTTCGGAGTCAGCTTTTGGACTTCGGCTTTGAGTGAATCAATGCCGGTTCCTTTTTTACCAATCACGATCCCGGGGCGAGCCGTCGAGATGATGATTTTCACTTTGTTCGCCGCGCGTTCCATTTCGATCTTCGCAACGCCCGCGTGTTTCAGTTTCGCCTTCAGGTAGCCGCGCAACTTGATGTCTTCATGCAAGTTGCTGAAGTACGACTTCCCTTTCGCGTACCAACGGGAATCCCAGGTACGAATGACACCGACACGGAATCCAACTGGATTAACCTTCTGACCCATTCTTACCTCTCATCCAATACGACGTTGATGTGGCTCATGCGCTTACGAACACCGGTCGCGCGACCTTGCGCGCGGGGGCGGAAACGCTTGAGAACGGGACCCTCGTCGACCGTGATGGTTTTGACGTAGAGTTTGTCCAGATCGATGGTCTTTTTGTAATCCGCATTCGCCAGGGCCGACTCGATCAGCTTTTTGATCATGTACGCCGACTTCTTGTTCAAGAAGGTCAGTTCTTTGATCGCCGTGTCGACACTTTGTCCACGAACCAGATCAGCCACCAAACGGCATTTCTGGGCGCCAACTCGTGCGTAGCTCAGCTTCGCTTTGACTTCCATTCAAGTCCTCACTTCTTCGCAGCTGCGGGTGCAGCCGCTTTCTTCTCGGCGTGTCCGTTGAATGTCCGCGTGGGAGCGAACTCACCGAATTTGTGACCGATCATATTCTCGGTGACATAGACGGGAACGAATTTACGACCATTGTGAACCGCGAAGGTCAGTGCCACCATTTCGGGAAGAACTGTCGAACGACGCGACCATGTTTTAATGACTTTTTTATCGCCTTTGGCGTGGGCGTTATCGACCTTCTTCTGAAGATGAGTGTCGACGAACGGACCCTTTTTTACTGAACGAGCCACAACCGACCTACTTTCTACGCTTCACGATGGTTGAATCAGTCCGCTTATTATGACGAGTCTTGTAACCTTTCGAAGGTTGACCCCAAGGTGTGACCGGGTGGTGACCCTTACCCACACCCTCACCACCACCCAAGGGGTGATCGACAGGGTTCATCGCCATACCACGAACCGAGGGACGTACACCGCGCCAACGTGCGCGACCAGCCTTGCCCAGTTTGATATTTTCGTTATCCAAGTTGCCGACTTGACCGACCGAAGCGCGGCAAACCGACAAGATTTTCTTCACTTCACCCGAGGGCAGACGAACTTGGCAGTACTGGCCTTCTTTCGAAACCAGAATCGCTGCCGAACCCGCACCGCGTGCGATCTGCGCACCTTTACCGGGACGCATTTCGAGGTTGTGAATTGTTGTCCCCACGGGAATCGCGCTCAAGGGCAACGAGTTGCCCGGCTTGATATCCGCTTTGTCCGACGACACAACCGTGTCACCGACGTTCAGACCCACCGGCGCCAAGATGTACGCTTTCGCGCCATCGACGTAGCTGATCAGAGCGATACGCGAAGTGCGGTTGGGATCGTACTCGATCGCCACCACTTTCGCGGGAACTTCAAGTTTCAGACGAGTAAAGTCGACCAGGCGGTAACGGCGCTTATGGCCGCCACCTTGGTGACGTACGGTGATCTGACCGTGGTTGTTACGAGCCGCTTTTTTCGAAAGGGGCGCGGTCAGCGACTTTTCGGGCTTGGTCTTTGTGACTTCCGCGAAATCGAAACCTGTTGCGCCACGGCTTCCGTGTGAACGTACTGAATAATTCTTGATACCCATGGATTATGCTCCCTCAAACAGAGCGATTTTTTCGCCCGGCTGGAGTTTCACGAAAGCTTTCTTCCAGTGCGGAGCCTTGGTGCGAGCAAACTTGTTTGCTTTCGCAGCGCCACGGCAACGAACTGTGCGGACCGAGTCCACTTTCACTTCAAAAACTTCTTCCACCGCTTTTTTGATCTCGGGTTTCGAAGCCGACAAATCGACTTCGAACACATAGACGCCAGCCGCATTCAGGATGGCGTTTTTTTCCGTGATCAGAGGGCGCTTCACTGTCATTTGCATGTTATCCCTCCGCCTGCAGGCGCTTCGAGAGCTCCGCCACCGACGATTTGGTGAGGACTGCAGCGTCGTATTTCAGCAGGTCGAAAACGTTCACGCCATCGATCGCCAAGAACTTGTACTTGGCCAGATTGCGTGCCGCGCGCGAAGCCTGCTCGTTACCAGCGTCAACCAAGACCGACTTTTCCAAGCCGAAAGCCTTCAGTTGTTTCGCCAGAGCGTTGGTTTTGCCATCGCTTTTCATATCATCCACGATGAACAGCTTGCCGGCTTGATTCAGCTGCGACAGCGCCATACGGAGAGCGAGTTTACGAACCTTCTTCGGCAGTGCCCACGAATAGTCGCGGGGAACGGGTCCGAAGAGCTTCGCTCCTCCGGGCATCAGGGGCGAACGGGTCGAACCCTGACGGGCGTTACCGGTTCCCTTTTGCTTGAAGGGCTTCTTACCGCCACCGCTCACCAGCGAGCGAGTCTTCACCATGTGCGTTCCTTGGCGGCGCGAAGCCAATTGCCAACGAACCACTTCGTGCAGGATCTCTACGCGAGGAGTGATGCCGAAGATCGTGGGATCGAGATCGATCGAACCAACCTTCTCTTTTTTCCAGTTATAAACAGTCGTGCTCATTACTCAGCTCCCTTCAGGAGGCGAACGAGCGAGTTGCGTGCGCCGGGAACCGGGCCCTTGACCAGAACGACGCCGTCGTCCGCCAAGACTTTCACAACTTCAACGTTCTTCACGGTGATGGTTTCATCACCCCAGTGACCGGGGAATTTCTTGCCCGGCATGACCCGTCCGGGCCAAGTCCGGTTACCGCTCGATCCAGGACGACGGTGGAATTTCGATCCGTGAGTGGCCGGGCCACCCGCGAAGTTCCAACGACGAACCGAACCTTGGAAGCCGCGACCTTTCGAAGTGCCGGTCAAAGAGACCGAGTCACCCGCAGCCAAAGAGTCGATGCCGACTTTCTGACCGACGGTCACGCCATCAACGGCTTGACGAATTTCGCGAACGAGCGAAGCGGAACCCTCGAAGCCAGCGGCTTTCAAGTGTCCGGCCATCGCGCCCGACGAATTTTTAGCTTTCTTAGGACGGCAAGCGATCTGAACGGCGGTGTAGCCATCCGAGTCCTGCGTCTTCACCTGGGAGACAACCCAGGGTTCATATCTCAAGATCGTGACGGGAATCGCCTCACCGTTTTCGGTGTAGATGGTCGACATTCCCTCTTTGAAGGCAAACAAGCCCTTCAATTTGGCGTCTTGAGAGCCAGCTGTCGCTGTTTGTGCATCATGAGTCGTTTCTTCGCTCACTGTTCACTCCTCTCGCGGCCTATACGGCCGACAGTTTAATTTCAACGTCCACGCCAGCCGACAGGTCCAACTTCATCAGTTGGTCGATCGTCTGTTGAGTGGGTTCCAAAATATCCAACATGCGCTTGTGAGTCCGGATCTCGAACTGCTCGCGCGACTTCTTATCAACGTGGGGCGAACGCAGAACCGTGTAACGGTTAATGCGTGTGGGAAGCGGAATCGGACCCGCAACACGCGCGCCTGTGCGACGTGCGGTCTCAACGATTTCTTTCGTCGATTGATCCAGAAGTTTATGGTCAAAAGCTTTCAGGCGAATGCGAATTTTCTGACTTTGCATATTCCGCTCTTTCTCAGTTTTCTAAACACTCAAAAACACGAACAAACATATTCGTCTCGAGAGAATTCCTGCGTTTCAGTTCTCGGCTTAGCAAGCCCAACGAAAATCCCGTACTCATTCCCGAGCACGTTAAGAACTGACGGCCACGAATCTTTTTTAGATCTCGTTACGAGGTGCCGAATATGCCCGAGCCCGGAATCCCATGTCAAAAGAAAATCCAGAATTTCATTGCGCTCTCGGGATCTTCCCGCTCCACCCTCAAAACGAAACTGTGAGGGGGTGGCGCCCTCTCCGCTCCTTCGGAGAGCTGCCACTCCGTGACATTGTTTAAGAGGCAGGCAGTCGCTCTGGAGGCGCGGGAACTGGAATCCGGCGGAGGCTCCGGTGGGGAGCGGCTTGGCGCGATCACAAAGACCGCGAGCCCGGAGTTGAAGGAATTTCAGGTGGCGCGAGAGGCCCGGCACCGCAGAGACGCGAAAAAGCCCTTTCCCTCGCACGGCACGAGGGAAAGGGCCTGTATTTGGGAGAACCAGACCGCCTAATAACCGCCGGTGATCATGACCCAGCCGCCGGTCGAAGCCTTCGTCCAGAGCTCCGATGAGCTCGGCGTCACGTAAGCGCTGATCAGCAGCTGCCCGTTCACCGAAAACTCCGCACCGACCTGGGTGCTCGTCTTACAGTACGTCATGTACTCTCGCGCCCGCTGCAAGCAGCGATGGGGATTCACCGCCGAATCCTGATAGGAATCCGCGAAGCTCGTGCCCGAGTTGATCCTCATCGGTCGGCACTGACTGAGTTTGATGGTGCAATCCGCCGAGGCCGTCACGGCAGAGAGGACCACGAAGAGCGCTAAAACGGTTTTCAACAAGTTCATTTGAACCCCCTGTTTTGGTTGCGAACATCGATCTGGGTTCATTGTGACCGGCTTCAGACTCCGGAGAGACTGACATATCCGCGCAGAAAACGATCCTTCACTTCGCCGTGTTTCATCATGAAACGAAAAAGCCGGGCGCTGGGCCCGGCCGATACGAAAATGGAGTTCGCGGAACGAGTCGCTAGAATCGGCCGAGTCGCCCCAGGATCTCTTCGCGCTTTTTCGTGGGCACCGCTTGGTACTCCAGGAAATCCATCGCGAAAGAGGCACGCCCCTGCGACAACGAGCGCAGATCCGTCGCGTAACCGAAAAGCCCTTCGAGCGGCACCTCGGCCTGGATGACCTGGGTTCCCTGACTTTTCACGTTGATCGAGTTCACGCGACCGCGACGCGAATTCACATCGCCGACGACGCCGCCGACAAAACTGTCCGGCGAAGTGACCTCGACCTTGAAGATCGGCTCGAGCAACTGAACTTGCGTCTTCTTCACGGCATCCCGGAGCGCCAGCGAAGCCGCCGCCTTGAACGCCATTTCCGACGCCGACTTTTCGTCGCGCATCGTGGCCGAAAGCAGGGTGATCTTCATGTCGATCATCGGATACGAAGCCAAAGGTCCGACCTCGGCCGTTTCGCGCGCGCCCGACTCGATCGCCTTCGTGATCGCCAGCGGCAGCGGAGGCGTCGCCTTCGGAATCAGGTTCACCAGCTGGATGCCCGCGCCCCGCTCAAGCCCCTCGACCTTCACGCGCACCGCCGCGAACTGCTCTTCGCCGGCGATCAGACGTTCGTAAACGTGCTCGGCGTCCGCCGATCCCTGAATCGCCTCGCGGTACGAGACCTGGGGTTTACCGACGTTCGCTTGGACTTTGTGTTCACGCAGCAGACGGTCCACCAGAATCTCGAGGTGAAGCTCGCCCATGCCCGAGAGCAAAGTTTGCCCCGTCTCGGGATCCATGCGCAGACGCGCCGAGGGATCTTCCTTCACCAGCTTTTCGAGCCCCGCCATCATTTTATCTTGATCGGCGGAGCTTTTCGCCTCGACCGCGACCGAAATCACGGGCTCGGGCGGGACGATGGACTCCAGGACGACGTTCTTTTTCGATTCGCAAAGGGTGTCGCCCGTTCCCGTGAACTTCAAGCCGACGATCGCGCCGATATCCCCGGCCTTCAGCTCGGTGATTTCTTGGCGCGAGTTCGCGTGCATGCGGACGATCTTCTGCACGCGCTCTTTTTTCTCGGTCCGGGGGTTATAAACCTGATCGCCGACTTTCATCGTGCCCGAGTACACGCGCACGTAAGTCAGCGAGCCCGCGAACGGATCGGTCGCGATCTTGAACGCCAGGCCCACCGCCGGGTCGTCGAAGTTCGTTTTGCAGACGATCTCTTTTTCGGGTTTTTCCGGATCGTGACCGACGACATCCGGTACGTCCAGGGGCGAGGGCAGATAGTCGATGACCGCATCGAGCAAGGGCTGCACGCCTTTGTTTTTGAAGGCCGCCCCGCAAAGAACCGGGAACACCTTCATGGCGAGCACGCCTTTGCGAAGGGCCCCCTTCAGCTCTTCGGGCGTTACGTCTTTGCCCTCAATGAGCTTTTCCATGATGGCATCGTCGAAATCGCCGATACGCTCGATGGTCTTCGCGCGGGTCAGCGCGACCTCTTCCGCCATGTCGGCAGGAATGGGGCCGCGGGTGAACTTCTCGCCTTTGTCTTTGTCGGATGATTCCCAAATCAAGGCTTCGTTCGCGATCAGATCCACCAGACCGACAAAAGCATCCTCGGAGCCGATCGGCATTTGGATCGGCAGGGGCTCGGCGTTGAGTTTGTCTTTGATCGTGCCCACCGACATCCAGAAATCGGCGCCGACCCGGTCCATCTTGTTGATGAAGCAGATCCGCGGCACTTTGTGTTTGTCGCCCTGACGCCAGACGGTTTCCGACTGGGGCTCGACGCCGTTCACGCCGTCAAAAACGGCGACGGCGCCATCGAGCACGCGCAGCGAACGCTCGACTTCGATCGTGAAGTCCACGTGCCCGGGAGTATCGATGACGTTGATCCGGTGCTCACGCCATTGGAGAGTCGTCGCGGCCGCGGTGATCGTGATCCCGCGCTCCTGCTCTTGCTCCATCCAGTCCATGGTGGCCGCGCCATCATGCACTTCCCCAATTTTGTGGGATTTGCCGGAGTAATAAAGAATACGCTCGGTCGTCGTGGTCTTACCGGCATCAATATGCGCCATGATCCCGATATTCCGGGTCCAACGCAGCTCTTCAACAGTTTGCGGATCAGCAGCAGACATAGCCTGCGAATGTAAGCGCCAGAACCTAAAATGTCGAGACGGAAAGCCCCTCTTCTCCCAGCCCCCACACCAAAAGATCGGCACAAGCGGCCCCAATCCCAGCCTTGATTTTCCTTCACCCTCACCCGAGAGGATGAGCCTTCGGATTTCCCGTCAGTTTGCTTTTTCTTCTTTTGGCGGGACCTCCGCCACGCCAGGATGGCGTATTCATTGGCGGCGAGGCCTGGAGGGCCGTGTCCCGCCAAAAGAAGAGAAAGGAAAGTGATGGGAAATCCGAAGGCCACCCGGAGCCCCTCCCCACGAGGGCGAAGGAAAACCAAGCGCCCCAAACGACAACGGCCCCTTCACGTCAATCCCCAGAGAACCCGGGAGCTGACGAGAAGAGGCCGGTGCCTGTTCTCGGATTTCTAGAAATCCAATTACCAGTTGTAGTGCGAGAAAGCCTTGTTCGCTTCCGCCATACGGTGAACATCTTCGCGCTTTTTGATCGCGTTACCGCGATTGTTGTAAGCGTCGAGGATTTCGCCGGCCAGGCGCTTCGAGAAGTCTTTTTCGCCACGAGCACGCGAGTACTCGATCAGCCAACGCATCGACAGCGCCAGACGGCGCGAGGGACGAACGTCAACGGGAACTTGGTAAGTCGCACCACCAACGCGGCGGCTGCGGACTTCCAGCGAGGGCTTACAGTTCTCAAGAGCTTTCTTGAGGACCGCAACGGGCTCTTCGCCAGCCACTTTGTCTTTCAGTTCATCCAATGCTCCGTAGAACATCTTCTGAGCGATCGCCTTGCGACCTTGCAGCATCATCTTGTTGATGAATTTCGCGATCACGATGTCTTTGTAGACGGGATCTGGAATGACTTCGCGTTTAAATGTCTTTTTACGACGTGACATGATCAATCTCCAAAAGTTTGTCCGGTGTCTAACCCGGATCAAGTCTGTTCGGCCGCCTCTCAATTTGAGCGGCCGAAACCTGAGTTAGATAACGAATTACTTCTTCGGGCGTTTCGCGCCGTACTTCGAACGTGCGCGCAAGCGACCGTTCACACCTTGCAGGTCGAGGACGCCGCGGACGATGTGGTAACGCACACCGGGCAGATCCTTCACACGACCACCACGGATCAAGACCACGCTGTGCTCTTGAAGGTTGTGACCGATGCCGGGGATGTACGAGATGACCTCGTATCCGTTCGACAAACGAACTTTCGCCACCTTACGGAGGGCCGAGTTCGGCTTCTTGGGAGTTGTCGTGTAAACACGAGTGCAAACTCCACGACGCTGCGGGCACTTCATCAGCGCCGGAGACTTCGTATCGTTCTTCTGGACTGTCCGCTCTTTGCGGATCAGCTGGTTGATCGTAGGCATTTCTGCTCCTGTAGCTCTCTGTTGGGACGCGCTTTCGCGGGCCCTCTGTCTTTCGACACGCTTCACTTCAACCGACTCTGGATCTTCCGGTACCGATCCGAGCTTTGTCCGGTTGAAATTACTCAACGAGTTTATTCCGGAAAACTAAGGCCCGGACAATAGCCAGCGGGGTTGGGGGCGTCAAGACGTGAGAACGAAAAAAGCCAAGGTTCCCCTTGGCTTTTCCGCTCTGGAGCCGCCCTTCCGGACAGCCCCAGATCTCTTATAAACGAACTGGCAATCGTTACGGCTGCGTCGTCGCCCCGAATCCGGGGAGCGAAGTGCCGAGCGACAGATCCTGCTCGTCCTGGGTGGTGACTTTCCAACGCTTGTACGAGGTCAGACCTGTACCGGCGGGGATCAGACGACCCATGATGATGTTCTCTTTCAGACCGCGCAAAGCATCCGTACGGCTGTTGATGGCCGCTTCGGTGAGGACTTTGGTGGTTTCCTGGAATGAGGCCGCCGAGATCCAGCTGTCGGTCGACAGCGAGACCTTGGTGATCCCCAGCAGGAGCGGATCGATGGTTGCGGGTTGTCCGCCTTCCGCGATCACGCGCTCGTTTTCGACAGCCAAGTTGTATTTCTCAACCTGTTCGCCCGCCAAGAAACGAGTGTCACCCGAGTCACGAACCGCCACTTTACGGAGCATCTGACGAACGATGACTTCGATGTGCTTATCGTTAATTCCGACCCCTTGCAGACGGTAAACTTCTTGGATCTCGTTGGTGAGGTAGCTCGACAGAGCCTTCTCGCCCAGAACGGCCAAGACGTCGTGAGGATTCGTGGGTCCATCCATCAGTGCTTCACCGGCACGAACGTATTCACCTTCACGAACCGCGACGTGTTTCCCTTTGGGGATCAGGTATTCGCGCTGTTCGCCGACTTCGGGAGTCACGATCAAACGCTGTTTACCTTTCACGTCTTTACCGAAGGTCACGTAACCATCGATCTCGGAGATGATGGCCGCTTCTTTCGGCTTACGGGCTTCGAAGAGTTCCGCGACACGGGGCAGACCGCCCGTGATATCGCGTGTTTTCGAAGTTTCGCGGTGGAGTTTCGCGATCGCGTCGCCGGCGTGGATTTCTTGGCCATCGGTGACGAGCAGTTGCGCGCCCACGGGGATCAAGTAACGAGCCGGGATTTCACGACCGGGCAGAGTCAGGACTTTGCCGTTCGCATCGACCAGCATGATGGCGGGTTTGACGTCCGACGAACGGCTCTCCGTGATGACCTTGGTCGCGAAACCGGTCACGGGATCGAGCTGCTCGGTCATCGTCGAACCTTCTTCGATGTCCTGGAACTGAACACGTGCCGAAACTTCCGAAATGATCGGGTTCGAGTAGGGATCCCACTCGGCGATCACGGAGCCTTTCGTCACTTTCTGTCCTTCTTTGAAGTTCAAGACCGCACCGTAGGGGATCTTGTACTTTTCGCGCTCACGGCCCGATTCATCGACGATGATCGCGTCACCGTTACGATTCATGACCGTCAGCTTGCCGCCTTTATTCGCGACCGCGTGGACGTTATCCAGTTTCAATGTTCCGTCGTAACGAGCCGTGTGTGCCGATTGCTCGACCGCACGCGAAGCCGCACCACCCAAGTGGAACGTACGCATGGTCAGCTGAGTCCCGGGCTCACCGATCGACTGCGCCGCGATGATACCGACCGTTTCACCCAAGTTCACGGTCGCACCGCGAGCCAGGTCACGTCCGTAACACTTCACGCAGACGCCGCGACGAGTTTTACAAGTCAGTGCCGAGCGGATCCAAACTTTCTCGACGCCCGCGGCTTCGATGTTTTTCACGTCGGTCTCGGTCATCTCTTGGCCCGCGGGAACGACAACGCGTCCCGAAGTCAGCTCAACCGCATCTCTCAAGGCGGTACGACCCAGAATGCGATCGCCGATCCCTTGAATGATTTCGCCGCCCTCGTAAACGGGAGCGATTTCCAAACCATCCTCAACACCGCAATCTTGTTCCGACACGATCACGTCCTGAGCGACGTCGACCAGACGACGGGTCAAATAACCCGAGTTCGCGGTTTTCAGAGCGGTATCGGCCAGACCTTTACGCGCACCGTGAGTCGAGATGAAGTACTGAATGACGGTCAGACCTTCGCGGAAGTTCGCGGTGATCGGAGTCTCGATGATTTCGCCGGACGGCTTCGCCATCAGACCACGCATCGCACCCAGCTGACGAAGCTGAGCCGCCGAACCCCGGGCTCCGGAGTCCGCCATGATGTAGATCGGGTTGAAGCTCGGTCCGATCGACTCTTTGCCGTCGATCACGAACTTTTGCTTCTCGATCTTGCCCATCATCTCTTTCGTCACTTTATCTGCGGTTTGTGCCCAGATATCGACGACCTTGTTGTAGCGCTCACCGTCGGTGATCAAACCTTCGTCGTACTGCTGTTGGATTTCCGAGACTTGTTTCTCGGCGTCCGCCAGCATGTTTTTCTTCTGCTCGGGGATGACCATGTCGTCGATACAGATCGAAAGACCTGCGGTCGTCGAGTAACGGAAACCGTACTCCATGATTTTGTCGGCCAAGAGGCAAGTTGCTTTCGCGCCGGCCAAACGGAAGGTTTTATCGATCAGAGTCGCGATCTGTTTCTTGGTCATGACCGTGTTCACTTCTTCGAAGGGAACTTCCGGCGGAACGATTTCGCTCAGGATCGAGCGACCGACCGACGTTTCACGGATCTTACCGTTGATGCGGACTTTACAAGCCGCTTGCAGATCGACGAGTCCGTTTTCGTAAGCGTAGTTCGCTTCTTGAACGGAGGCGAACGAACGACCCGTTCCCTTCGCGCCGGGACGAACGCGCGTGAGCCAGTAAAGACCCAGAACGATATCCTGCGAGGGGTTGATGATCGGCTTCCCGTTGGCGGGCGACAGGATGTTGTTGGTCGACATCATCAGGACGCGAGCTTCAACCTGTGCTTCGATCGAGAGCGGAACGTGAACGGCCATCTGGTCACCGTCGAAGTCGGCGTTGAACGCCGTACACACGAGCGGGTGCAGTTGGATCGCTTTACCTTCGTGCAGAACGGGCTCGAACGCTTGGATACCAAGGCGGTGAAGCGTCGGCGCGCGGTTCAACATGACGGGGTGTTCTTTAACGACGTCGGCGAGGATATCCCAGACCTCAACGGTCTCTTGATCCACCAAACGTTTCGCTTGTTTGATCGTGGTCGCAAGTCCTTGCTCTTCGAGTTTGTTGTAAACGAAGGGCTTGAACAGCTCGAGAGCCATTTTCTTGGGAAGACCGCACTGGTGCAGTTTCAGAGTCGGACCGACAACGATAACCGAACGACCGGAATAGTCGACCCGTTTACCGAGAAGGTTCTGACGGAAACGACCTTGTTTACCCTTCAGCATATCCGAGAGTGAACGCAAGGGGCGCTTGTTCGGACCGGTGAAGGTCTTACCGCGGCGACCGTTGTCCAAGAGAGCATCGACTGCTTCCTGAAGCATGCGCTTCTCGTTACGGATGATGATGTCGGGAGCGTTCAGCTCTTGCAGACGCTTCAAACGGTTGTTCCGGTTGATCACGCGACGGTACAGATCGTTCAGATCCGACGTGGCGAAACGACCGCCATCGAGCGGAACGAGAGGACGCAGATCCGGAGGAAGAACCGGCAGCGCTTCCAGCATCATCCACTCGGTCTTGTTGATCGAGTTTTTGAAAGCTTCGACGACGCGCAGACGCTTCGACAGTTTCTTGAGTCCCGCTTCCGACTTCGTCTCTTTCATCTCGACGCGAAGTTTGCGCGAGAGGTACTCGGGATCGATTTTACGGAGCATTTCACGAACCGACTCACCGCCCATACCGGCTTTGAAGTTCGGACCGAATTCGTTCAGGGCCGCTTGGTAAGCTTCCTCGGTGAGGATCTGACCTTCTTGCAGCGACGTTTCCATCGGATCGATGACGACGTAGGCTTCACAGTACAGAACCTTCTCGACTTCTTTCAGCGAGAGATTCAGCAAGTTACCGATACGGCTGGGCAGCGAACGCAGGAACCAAATGTGCGCCACGGGAGTCGCGAGCTCGATGTGGCCCAGGCGCTCACGGCGGACTTTGGATTGAGTGACTTCAACGCCGCACTTCTCGCAGATGACTCCGCGATACTTCATACGTTTGTACTTACCGCACAAGCATTCGTAATCTTTGATGGGTCCAAAGATCTTCGCGCAGAACAGACCGTCCCGCTCGGGCTTGAAAGTCCGGTAGTTGATGGTTTCAGGTTTCTTCACTTCACCGAACGACCAATCACGGATCATTTCGGGCGAAGCGAGCGAGATCCGTACGGCGTCAAACGACAACGGATCCTTCGGTTTATCAAAAAAGTTCAACAAGTCTTTCAAGGTTACTCCTCTTGTTGTTTAAAAACGTTCCAAAAACTTCGCGGGGGCACGGGGCTCTTTCGAGCCCCTGTCAGATCAGCTAGTGAGCCTGATCCGTCGGAGGAGCGTCGTCGCTGTCACCAGCAGGTCCGCCCTCGTCTCCGCCACCGTCGCCTTCATCATCGCCCTCGTCATCCGAAGCATCGTCCGCTTCGTCCGCCGCCGACTCCGCCTCGACCGCGACATCGCGATCGGGACGAACGGTGCGTGCCGTGGGTCCTTCCGAAAGCATCATCGAGGGTTCACCTTCATCGATCATGTCGCCGTCATCCGTGAGGATGTCCGATTCCATGAGTTCAATGTTCAGTGCCAGAGACTGAAGCTCTTTCACCAAGACGTTGAACGATTCCGGCAATCCGGGTTCGAGGATGTTTTCACCCTTCACGATGCTCTCGTACATCCGAGTCCGGCCCGCGACGTCATCCGACTTCACGGTCAAGAACTCTTGCAGCGAGTATGCGGCACCGTAGGCCTCGATCGCCCAGACTTCCATCTCCCCGAGACGCTGACCACCGAACTGAGCTTTACCACCCAGAGGCTGTTGCGAAACGAGCGAGTACGGCCCAATCGACCGCGCGTGGATCTTCTCTTCGACCAAGTGGTGAAGCTTCAGCATGTACATGATTCCGACCGTGACGGGGTTCTTGAAGGGTTCTCCAGAACGTCCATCGAACAGAATCATCTGACCCGTGGTGGGCATGTTCGCGCGCTCGAGCAGCTCTTTCACGTCGGTCTCACGAGCACCGTCGAACACGGGAGTTCCGACGTGGACCCCGCGTTTCATGGTGTCGATCATGCGTTTGATCGACGCATCGTCTGCGCCTTCAATTTTCTTCGAGATCTCGTCATCCGAGAACACATGCTTCATCTGTTCACGGGCTTGCGCGCCGTTGAACTTCTCAAGCTGTTCTGCGAGCTGAACGCCCAAGTTGCGTGCGGCCCAACCCAAGTGGACTTCGAGGATCTGACCGATGTTCATCCGCGAAGGGACGCCCAAGGGGTTCAGAACCATGTCCACGGGAGTACCGTCCGCCAGGTAAGGCATGTCTTCCACGGGGAGGACTTTCGAGACGACCCCTTTGTTTCCGTGACGACCGGCGAACTTATCGCCGACTTGCATCTTACGCTTAATGGCAACGTAGACTTTGACCATCTTGATCACGCCGGGAGGAAGTTCATCCCCCTTACGCAGACGATCGATCTTGTCGTTGAAGACCATTTTCACGGCTTCCAACTGGTTACGTGCGCCATCCAAGATACGGGTCACTTGGAATTCGAGTTCTTGATCCAAGGGGATGTAGGTCAACAGTTCGAAAGGAATCGACTCGAGGTCGTCCGAAGTGATGTCCTGACCCTTGTTCAAGAGTTTCTGGCTACCGTCCTCGTTCAACAGGACGCCCGTGGTCTTCTTACCGACCAGGATGTCCTTCAGTTTTTCGAGGGCGTTGTTTTTGATCACGTTCTGCTCAACCGAGAGATCTTTCTCGAGTTTGCGTTTCTTCTCTTCGATGATCGACGCCAAACGTTCATCGCGGTCTGCGCCTTCGCGGCTGTAGACTTGAGCGTCGATGACCGTTCCGTAGACGCCCGAGGGCACGCGGAGCGAAGTATCGCGAACGTCGCCGGCTTTTTCACCGAAGATCGCGCGGAGCAGTTTTTCTTCAGGCGACAACTGAGTCTCGCCCTTGGGAGTGACTTTACCGACCAGGATCGAGCCGGGACGAACTTCCGCACCGATGCGGATGATCCCCGAGCCGTCGAGATCTTT
Organism: Pseudobdellovibrionaceae bacterium; assembly: GCA_019637875.1. NCBI lineage: Bacteria > Pseudomonadati > Bdellovibrionota > Bdellovibrionia > Bdellovibrionales > Pseudobdellovibrionaceae > Pseudobdellovibrionaceae bacterium. Next base: position 274,996 of record JAHBUW010000003.1, read on the forward strand.
CAGCGCTTCTTCACCGACGTTGGCGATATCGCGAGTGATCTCTTCCTTACCCAGCTTGGTATCACGAGCGACGCACTCGAACTCTTCGATGTGGATCGAAGTGTAGACGTCGTCTTTGATCAGGCGTTCCGAAATCAGGATGGAATCCTCGAAGTTGAAACCCTGCCAAGGAGTGAAGGCGACCATGATATTCTGTCCGAGAGCCAATTCACCGAGTTCCGTCGACGGACCGTCCGCGATGATGTCGCCCTTACGGACGCGGTCACCGGCGAAGACGATCGGCTTCTGGTTGAAGCTCGTGTTCTGGTTCGTACGTTGGTACTTGGTCAGGTTGTAGATATCGACGTTCGCGCCGAGCTCTCCACCTTTTGCCAAACGGCGAACCACGATCCGTGCGGCGTCGACTTCTTCGACGATCCCGTCGTTCGTCGCCACCACCGAAGTTCCCGAGTCGCGGGCCACCAAGTGCTCAACGCCAGTTCCGACCAGCGGTGCGCGCGAGCGCAAGAGCGGAACGGCCTGACGTTGCATGTTCGATCCCATGAGGGCGCGGTTGGCATCATCGTGCTCGAGGAACGGAATCAAAGACGCCGCGATCGAGACGAGCTGCGAAGGCGACACGTCCATGAGAGTGATTTTTTCTTTTTCCGTCACTTCGTATTCACCATCGGCACGGCAAACCGTGTTGTCTGCGGTGATCTCGGTCACGTAGCCACCATCGCGAGTCGCGGGAGCAATGACTTGCCCTGCTTCTTCCAGTGCCGACATGTACGAGATCTCTTTCGAGACTTTACCTTCGGTCACTTTGCGGTACGGAGTCTCGATGAAACCGTAGTGGTTAATACGTGCGTAAGTCGCGAGCGAGGCGATCAGACCGATGTTCGGTCCTTCCGGCGTCTCGATCGGGCAGATACGACCGTAGTGCGTGGGGTGGACGTCACGAACTTCGAAGCCGGCGCGATCACGAGTCAAACCGCCCGGGCCGAGGGCCGACAGACGACGTTTGTGCGTGATTTCCGACAGCGGGTTCGTCTGATCCATGAACTGCGAGAGCTGCGAAGCGCCGAAGAATTCTTTGACGACGGCGTTGACGGGTTTCGCGTTCACGAGATCGTGAGGCATCATCGTTTCCACATCTTGCAGGCTCATACGTTCGCGGATCGCGCGCTCCATACGGACCAGACCGATGCGGTATTGGTTTTCCAGAAGTTCACCGACCGAACGGACACGACGGTTACCGAGGTGATCGATATCGTCGACGACGCCGCGACCGTTTTTCAGGTCGATCAGGTGCTTCACGGTGCTCAAGACATCTTTGTGGGTCAGAGTGCGGTGCTCGGGCGGGCACTCTTCCATCGAGATGTTGAACTTGTGGTTGATCTTGATCCGGCCGACTTCCGAGAGATCATACGTCTCGGGATCGAAGAACAAACGCTCGAAGAAGGTGGTGGCCGCTTCCATGGTGGGCGGCTCGCCAGGGCGCAAGTGCTGATAGATCTTCAGGAGCGCTTCGTCTTTCTGCTGAACTTTATCGACCAGCAGAGTGTTGCGCAGGAACGGACCGACGGTCAGACCGTCAAAGAAGATCAGGTTCAGCTGCTCGATACCCGCTTCCATCGCCTTGAGGATGGTGTTTTTATCGAGCTCTTGGTTCGAGTCCGCGATGATTTCACCGGTCGACTCGTCGATCAAAGGCTTCGCGAGCACTTTTCCATCGAGATCTTCGGGATTCACTTCGATCTCTTTCAGATCGAGCGACTGGACTTTTTTAACGACCGCGCGAGTGATACGGCGACCCGCTTTGACGAGGACTTCGCCCGACTTGGGATCGAGGATGTCGACCAGCGCACGCTGTCCCGACATACGTTCGATGTCGAGCTGACGGTAGAGTTTCGAGCCGCGAACCTGCACGGTGTCGATGTCGTAGAAGTACTCGAGCAGCTGATCGACGTTGTAGCCGAGAGCTTTGAGCAGGATGGTCACCGGGAACTTACGGCGACGATCGATACGGACGTGGATCAGATCTTTTTGGTCAAATTCGAAATCGAGCCACGAACCGCGGTACGGAATGACACGCGCGTTGTAGATCAGTTTTCCCGAAGTCGCGTTCTTACCCGAATCGTGATCGAAGAACACACCCGGCGAACGGTGAAGCTGCGACACAACGACGCGCTCGGTTCCGTTGATGATGAACGAACCGTTCTGGGTCATCAGCGGGATCTCGCCGAGGTAAACTTCCTGTTCTTTCACGTCGCGGATCGAGCGGGCTTCCGTCTCTTCATCCACGTCGAAGACGATCAGGCGCAAAGTCACCTTGATCGGCGCCGCGAAGGTCATGCCGCGCTGACGGCACTCATCCACGTCGTACTTCGCCGGCTCGAGCGTGTACGACACGAATTCGAGCGAAGCGGTGTTATTGAAGTCCGAAATCGGGAACACCGATTTGAAAACGGACTGCAGTCCCACATCCTGGCGGCGGTCGGCATCGACCCCACGCTGCAGGAAACCTTCGTACGAGCTCTTCTGGAGTTCGATCAGGTTGGGGATATTGATGACTTGTTTGTTCTTCGCAAAACTTTTGCGAATACGGATGTTCGACGCCGTTACGGGAGTCAGGCTCATTCAATCTCCTAAAAATTTACCGCCGTTTTTCGCTCTCAGAACGCAAAAAAGCGCGACTCGTTTCCGAATCCCGCTTTCAATTTGCCAACTTCAAACAAAAAAATGCCGCATCTAATTCCTAGCTTGGTCCCGAGCTGTACGGGCTCGTGACGTTGCTTACACATCGATTGCACGCGAACTCTTTGAGAGGAGGAAGTTCGCTGAAACCCCACAATACTTCTTGAGAAAAATCGGCTCGCCAAATCGCGCTGAGCTTTCCCAAAAATTATCTTTCACGTTCACTGGCCAATTTTTTGCATTCCGAGACGCAATTGCCCAATATATCGAGATTTTCCTAAATGTTGAGCACAAAACCAAAAAAGAAACGGAGCCCCATTTGGGACTCCGCTCCATAAACCCGAAGGTTCGATTACTTGATTTCGACTTTCGCGCCTGCAGCTTCGAGAGTCTTCTTCATTTTTTCAGCTTCGTCCTTAGTCACGCCTTCTTTCACAGTCTTGGGCGCGCCTTCGACCAGAGCTTTCGCTTCTGCCAGGCCCAGGCCTGTCAGTGCGCGAACTTCTTTGATCGCGTTGATTTTGTTCGCGCCGGCATCTTTCAGGATGACGTCGAACGCTGTTTTCTCTTCAGCGGGAGCAGCCGCTCCGCCGCCAGCCGCAGCAACCGCAACGGGTGCAGCAGCCGAAACGCCCCACTTCTCTTCGAGAAGTTTCACGAGTTCAGCGATTTCCAGGACAGTTTTCTTCGAGAGTTCTTCAACCAATTGGTCGTTTGTCAGAGACATTTTAAATTCCTCCAAAAATGGATTAAAAAATTACGTTAAATTCAACAGTTTCAATATTCAGACTACTCTTTACGAGCTGCCAGAACGCGGACGAGACTTGCCGGCGCCTCTTTAAGAGTGCGAGCGAGTTTCGTACCCGGAGCTTGAAGAACTCCCAGGAACTGAGCGCGAAGGACTTCTTTCGACGGAAGAGTCGCCAGAAAATTGATCTTTGCAGAATCCATTTTCTGTCCGTCCATCACACCGGTTTTCAACTGCAGCAATTCCACGTCTTTCGCGAAAGTTGCCAGAGTTTTTGCCAGTGCCGAAGCATCTTCGTACGCGAACACAACAGCGTTTGTCCCTTTGAACGAACCCGACAGGGCTTGCTCAATTTCGGGAAAACCCTTGAGTGCACGCTTCGCCAGAGTGTTCCGGAACACTTTCATCTCGCCCTTCACCGGGTGAAGCTTTTTGCGCAGGTTTGTCACCTGCTCAACCTTCATCCCTTTGAAATCGACGAGGAAAGCGGCCTTGGCTTTGCTGAATTTCTCAACAAACACCTGAATCTCTTGCTCTTTTTCTGTACGTAGCATGTGGCCATCCTCCTTTCTTGAACGCCGGGCTCAAAACCCGTGCGAACAGTATTTCAATCAGCTGCGGTGAGACTGGCGTTATGCCAGCTGAGTGGGAGGGAAACCTCACACCTGCTTGTCTCGGTGGGCCTCCCCCGCGATTCCGGGGGAACTTAAAGACGGAGTCTGCGCTCCGAATACCTACTGTCTATGACCGCAAGCGGTTCTTAACTTGTCTGTGCGCCTGCCACCAAATGCCCAAACCCTTCGTTGCTCCTCGTCGACGTACCCCAAAGGGTACGCCTTCCTCGTCGCGCCTCGGTCTTGGTCATTTTGTGACCGGCTTTTTCTTCTCTGCGGACTACTCTTCGCTTTCCGCGCCCGAGACCGCGTTCACGTCCATCTTCACGCCGACACCCATGGTGCTCGACACGGTGATGGAACGCAGATACGTCCCTTTGGAAGTTTGGGGCTTCGCTTTCATGACGGAACCCATGAAGGCCATAAAGTTCTCTTTCAATTTCGCATCACCCATCGACTTCTTACCGATCATGGCGTGCACGATACCGGCTTTATCCACGCGGTAATCGAGCTTCCCTTTTTTCTCGGCCGTCACCGCATCACCGACGTTCATGGTGACGGTGCCCACTTTCGGGTTCGGCATCAAGCCCCGCGGCCCCAGAACCTTCGCGACTTTCGAAACGGTCGCCATCATGTCCGGAGTTGCGATCGCTTTGTCGAAATCGAGCCAGCCCTCGTTGATTTTCGCGACGAGATCGTCGCCACCAACGTAGTCCGCACCCGCATTTTTCGCTTCAGCCTCTTTCGGACCTTTTGCGAAAACGACGACGCGTACGTTCTTACCCAGACCGTTCGGCAGCGCGATCGCGCCACGGACTTGCTGGTCACCTTGCTTGGGATCGACACCCAGACGAACGGCGACGTCGATCGATTCATCGAACTTCGCGGTCGCTGCCGCCATCACCGTGGTGAAAGCCGTGTCGACGTTATATTTTTTCTGAGAATCAAAACCCTTGCGGGCATTTTTCAGACGTTTTCCTTCAGCCATAGATCACCAGTCCTAATCTGCCAGCTCGAGGCCCATGCTCTTCGCAGTGCCCGCAACTTGAGACATCGCAGATTCAACTTTGATACAGTTGAGATCCGGAAGTTTTGTTTCAGCGATTTTCTTGATGTCCGCCGATTTCACCTTACCGACCTTGTCCTTCTGGGGCATTTTCGAACCGGATTCCAGTTTCAATGCCTTCTTGAGCAGACTCGACACGGGAGGCGTCTTGGTGATGAATGTGAACGAACGATCCTGATAAACAGTGATGATGATCGGGATGATCGAATCACCCAACGCCTGCGTGCGGGCGTTGAACTGCTTACAGAATTCCATGATGTTCACACCATGCTGACCAAGTGCCGGTCCCACGGGAGGAGCCGGATTGGCTTTCCCTGCCGGAATCTGCAGTTTGATCATGCCTGTTACCTTTTTTGCCATAGCACTTCTCTCCTGCAAATGAGGTCGGCCCCAATGGCCAACCACCCACTAATCCATTTTTAAAAAACGGTCTTATGAACTCCCACCTCAGAGGGGGCTTGGCAAGGATTGAGCAAAGGAAGAGGTCAGCTTTTACAAAAATTAACGCATATGCGGCATAGGGCTTGCTCTCCTTCTCCAGCGAATGAGCACAAACACCTTGCCGCAAAGGACGCCCCGGCGCCTGGCAATCTTCCCGACAAAGGCGCCCAATCGCGCTCCCTCGCCGGGAAGAGCCCCCATTTCCCCTTAAACTTGATTTAAACAATCCCCCCAAAAAAGGACACCCCATGAGACCCCCCCAACTTCGGAACCTGATCCTGATCGCCGCCCTCCAAGGACTTTTCACGACCGCCGCTTTTGCCCAAATTCAGGGCCTGCGCATCTCGTGCAACGAAAGCATCGACTACATCGAGCAAGAAGACTCCATGGACTACAAAGTCGTCACCCAGGGTCAACTCTTGGAAATTAAGGAAAAGGACGGAGTCTACCGCCTGAAAACCGGAACCGTCGAAGCCGGCGGACTTCAAGATGCCCTGTTTGGCGGCTCTTTGTCGGACTGCCAGGTCAACGCCGCCAATGCCGAATCCAACCCCCCGCAGTACTTCTTGATGACCGCAAACTGTAAGGGCGACGACCGCGCCAAAGACGGCCCCTTGACCGAAATCTCGATCGCCCGCGCGGCATCGGGCTTTGAAGTGAAAACGAAGACGACCGTCAACGTCTTCGGCGAAATCAGCGTCAAAGAAAAAACCGATCAGTTCCAGCACTGCTCCGTCGGATTCAACGACTAAACCGCGGAAGGGATTCGAACTCCGATGCCGACACTGGTGAGGCTCCTCCTCATTCTCAGCCTTCTGACGGCTTCCGTCATGGCCCGGGCCCAGGAGGGCCCCGTGTCGGCGCGCGCATTGGTCGAGGGACTGCCCGCCAACCAGCAGGCCCTGATCCGCCAGGTCGAACACGAAACCGCCCTTCTGATCGAGCCCCTCGCCTTGGAACTTCTGCGCGGCAGCTCGCGCCTGGAAGTGTCGGCTTTCGTGGACCTTCTCGGTGGCGAGCGCGACGTGCGCGATCAGTACCGGCTGCTGGAGCGGTTGACCGACTCGCGCGGCACCCACGTGAAACTTATCAGCGCACTTCTGGAGCTACACGAACGCGACCCCCGACGCTTCGACCGACTGAAAACCGCCGTCGCCCGGCTGGATGCCGAGATCGAAAGCCTTCGCCCTCTGCGCCCGCCCTTCGGAAGCCGCATGGCCATGGGCCTTTTGTACTCGGCCTCGCTCATCACCTATACCTACGGTTACTTCGGCACCTGGGCCGATCCCGCAAACCCAGCGAGCGTCGCCTACTGGGCGCTCAAGGCGAAGCAGGTCGCCTGGGCCGGCCTGCTTTACGTCGGACTGCAGGTAGGCGGCGAACTCCTGGTCCTGAAGAAGACGTGGCCCTCTTACCGGACCGCACTCCGCAACCATCGCCACTCCCTCGTGATGCTGGATCATTTGAAAGTATGGATCCAGGACGTCGAGCGCGACGCCGAGCTGCGTTCGCTACGCGAAAGCCTGCGCTATGCGGCCTCGGATCGCCCCGTGCGCGATCTCGTGAAACTGCTGCCGGAGCTCATGGCCGAGGCCGAACGCCACACCGAAACCTACCTTCGTGAACCCGACCGCCTTACGGAATTGCGTGCTTTCGGCGCGCAAACCCAGACGCTGGAAATTCTGCGCGAGTTCGCACGAACCCTCTCGGAACACGAGAAGGCGGCACTCCAAGCGGCCTTCCGCCATCCGCGAGTGAAACATGAGTTACCATGGACGCTCATTCCGAAGATGCAAAGTCTCGAGGCCGAGCTGAACGAACGTTTCGAACGAAGCCTCCCCGCCAGCGAGGCGAATGCTCGCGCCAGGATGGCCACCCTCGCTCGCCTGCAAGGCGACGCTCTCGAAAGCCGCTCTCTCTCTGGACATATGGTGCGCGAGGCCGCCGTCGGTAACTTCACACTGACCGTCAGTCTTGCCATCGCGGCGGTCGCCGTCGGCGTGGGGAACTCCGCGCTCGCGATCGACGGCCACCTGCTCCAGACGGGAATCGACTGGGTCCGCGCTCACCCCCAGAGCCTGCTCTGGGCTGCGGCGCTGGGCACGATCCCGTCATTCTACGCGCCCCTCCACCGCGTCTACCGTACCCTCGCGGAACGCTGGCGCGCGGCCCGCACGCCGCTCTGGGAGCGCCCCGAGTTCAGCGCCACCGAAGCCGAATTCGAGATCCTACGCCGCCACCTGGTGAGCCAAGAGCGCGACGCCATCCCCAAGATTCTGGGTGCCGCGCGTGCGCGAGCCGGAGCAAAGAGCTGCCGCTCCGTCCACGGCGACTGAGGACATAAAAAAACCGGCCTCTCAGGACCGGTTTTATGAAAATCAAAATGAATGAAGGAGAGAGCTTAGGCTTCTGGCCTTCTGGAAAGCTTAAGCTTTCTCGACCTGCACGAAATCAAGCTCGACGGGAGTGGGGCGTCCGAAGATCGAAACGAGGACCTTCACTTTGCCTTTCTCTTCGTTGATCTCTTCAATTGTGCCCGCGAAATTCGAGAACGGACCGTCGACGACCGTGACGTTTTCACCGTGGGTGAACTTCACTTTCGAGCGAGGCTTCTCTGCGCCGGTGGTCATCTGTTGAGTGACGCGACGGACTTCGCTCTCGGGAACTTCCGGAGGACGGGTCTTGGTCCCACCCACAAAGCCTGTCACCTTCGCGCTATTGCGCACCAAGTGCCAAGTTTCATCGGTCAGGGCCATGTTCACGAAGATGTAACCGGGGAAGAACTTTTTGGCTTTGGTCTGCTTCTGACCTTTCACCAACTGAACGACGTTTTCCGCCGGAATCAGGATTTCGCCGAAGTGTTCTTCTTGTTTCAGCGAACGGATGCGCTCTTCAATCGCCGACTTGGCCGTGTTCTCACAGCCGGTCTGAACGTTGATGATGTACCATTTTTTATCCATGGCAAACCTACTTACTGCGCTCAATCTGGAGCGCCGACTTGTCCAATTACTGAAGAATGATGTTGTTCAGAACGTAACCCGAGACAAAATCGAAACTCGAAATCACCAGGCTCGAAACGACCACCATGATGCAAACCACGATGGTCATCGCGGTCACATCTTTACGCGAAGGCCATACGACCTTGCGCAGTTCGGAGACGACTTCATCGCCCCACTGGAGCATCTTGGGGCTGAACTGCAGGAACAGGAACAAGCCGAAACCCGCAGCCACCGGCAGACCGTGACGGAACCAGTCTTGGCCCGCCAGATTCGCCATCCAGCCGAAGATTCCCGAAAGAGCCGTGATCAGAAGCGACAGCGTGAGGCCAAAAATAGCGCCTGCCGTTGCGAATGCGACCGTCAAAATCTTCTGGTTTGTTTTGTCCATGATCCGTCCTTTTCAGAGCCAGATGCCATCATCTATAAATTGGGACCAGACAACAAGAGGGATATTGGCAGGGCCGCACGGATTCGAACCGTGAACCTAAGGATTTGGAGTCCTTCGCTCTACCGTTGGAGCTACGACCCTGTTGTCCCCCGCTCACCAACGCTCCTTGCGGCGCGTCGGAATGTCTGGGCTTTGAATTTGAATCGAGTCCTCAAAAACCGAGGGGGACGACTCTTACGAGGTCCCCCTACAGTCAAGAGTTTCGAACCGGTGAAGGCCGAATCGAAACCCTGTCTTGAAGATTACTCAGTGATCGCGACGACGACGCCTGCACCGACGGTACGGCCACCTTCGCGGATCGCGAAGCGAAGCTCTTTTTCCATCGCGATGGGCGCAATCAGCTCAACGTCAACTTCCACGCGGTCACCGGGCATGACCATTTCAGTTCCCGCCTTCAGAGTCACTACGCCAGTGACGTCAGTGGTACGGAAGTAGAACTGAGGACGGTATCCGTTGAAGAAGGGAGTGTGACGTCCGCCTTCTTCTTTGGTGAGGATGTACGCTTCAGCTTTGAACTTCTTGTGCGGCTTGATGGTGCCGGGTTTCGCGAGGACTTGTCCGCGCTCAACGTCTTCTTTTTTGGTACCACGGAGAAGGACGCCGCAGTTATCGCCCGCTTGACCTTCATCCAACAGCTTACGGAACATTTCGATTCCAGTGACTGTGGTTTTAGTCGTGGGACGGATACCGACGATTTCAACTTCTTCGTTGACCTTAATAACGCCACGCTCAACACGGCCAGTGACGACAGTACCACGACCCGAGATCGAGAACACGTCCTCGACGGGCATCAGGAAAGTCTTGTCGATCGCACGGACGGGCTCGGGGATGTAAGTATCGCAAGCTTCCATCAGTTTCATGACCGAGGGAGCACCGACTTCCGAAGTGTCGCCTTCCAGAGCTTTCAGAGCCGAACCTTTAACGATCGGGATCTTGTCGCCGGGGAATTCGTACTTCGAGAGCAGTTCGCGAACTTCGAGTTCGACGAGCTCAAGGAGTTCTTTGTCATCGACCATGTCGCACTTGTTCATGAAAACAACCAGTGCGGGAACGCCGACCTGACGAGCGAGCAGGATGTGCTCACGAGTCTGGGGCATCGGACCATCCGCAGCCGAGACGACGAGGATCGCGCCATCCATCTGAGCTGCACCAGTGATCATGTTTTTCACGTAGTCGGCGTGCCCGGGGCAGTCGACGTGTGCGTAGTGACGGTTGTCAGTTTCGTACTCGACGTGAGTTGTCGAGATCGTGATCCCACGCTCTTTTTCTTCGGGCGACTTATCGATTTGATCGTAGTTCATCGCCTGAGCTTTACCGGCTTTCGCCAGAACGTTGGTGATTGCTGCAGTGAGAGTGGTCTTACCATGGTCGACGTGACCGATGGTTCCGATGTTCACGTGCGGCTTCGAGCGGTTAAACTTCTCTTTTGCCATTGCTGTCTTCCTCCTGAGTAGGATCCAAATCCTGTTTATTTACCTAACTTAAAAACTTCGAGCGCGATGACCAAAAAACTGGAGCCCGTGATCGGAGCCGAACCGACGACCTCACCCTTACCAAGGGTGTGCTCTACCACTGAGCTACACGGGCATACCCTCGGATCGCCGGAAAAGTTCAACTTGGAGCGGGTGACCGGTCTCGAACCGGCAACCCTCAGCTTGGAAGGCTGATACTCTAGCCAATTGAGCTACACCCGCCCATTTCAAACTTTTCCTAAACTCTTGTGACTGAAGGCCTGCGCGAGAGTGGCGGCGCAGGGGATTCAGTTCCTGAATCTATGGTGGAGAGAGAAGGATTCGAACCTTCGTAGGCGTGAGCCAGCGGATTTACAGTCCGCCCCCTTTAGCCACTCGGGCACCTCTCCGCATCGATCCTTCACTCACAAAAGTTCTGGAGCTGGTTATGGGACTCGAACCCGCAACCTGCTGATTACAAATCAGCTGCTCTACCAATTGAGCTAAACCAGCTTTGTTCGGCGATACGACGGACTGTTCTATGGAGAATTTCAAACGGAGTCAAAGATTTGCGATGGGGAGGCCGATTCACGCCTGGGACAGCGCGCCGCGCCCGGGGCTTCAGCAAAGTGGGGGGCGTTTCGCTCAATTCCAAAGCAGGCGCGGCTTCGCGCGCCGAGGCCTCCCACCCCTCTTTTCACGTTTGCCTATTTTTGAGGCTGGGCCGAAGCCTGAACTTTAGCCTGGCGGTAACCTTCGGACAGGATCATCGCGGTGGCGACCGAAACATTGTAGCTCGCCGACGCTTCGACTTGCGGAATACGGATCAGCTCATCGCACGCGCGCTCGGTGGAGGAGCGCAGGCCTTTGTCTTCCGCGCCCATCACCCACACGACCTTCGCGGGAATATCGAGTTCGTAAATTTCGCTCTTCGCTTCGTGCGAAAGACCGAAAATCCAGTAGCCCGCTTCTTTCAGTTGCGCGAACACCGAAGAGAAATTGTTGTCGCGTAAAACGGGAACGTGCTCGGCGCCGCCCGCGGCCACTTTGTGCGCGACCGGAGTCAGCCCCACCGCACGGTCTTCCGGAATGAGAACCGCGTTCACACCCATCAACCAACTCGTGCGCAAAACCGCGCCGAGATTGTGCGGATCCTCGACGCCGTCCAAGGCGACGATCGTCGCCGATTCGAGCTTCAGCAGATCTTCGATTTCGACGGAAGGTTGATCCTTCGCGATGAGGAGCGCGCCTTGATGACTTCCCAAACGATCCATCGCGACCGCGGTCCGCGTCTCGAGCCGCAGACGTTTCGCGCGCGCGAGCTCTTCGATCTCGCGCAAGGTTTCGTTGTCCCGCCAATTGTCGATCAGGATCAAAGTTTCGAGCGACGCGACCTTGGCCGCGAAGGCCTCGCGGATCGCGTGATCCCCCATGATCAAACGCCCGCCCTTCGGCACATTGATGAAATCGCCGCGGGACGAGCCCGCCTTCGGCGCCGGACCGCGCGGCCCACCCGACGGAGCGGGGCGACCGCCCGACGGAGCCGAGCGACCACCAGACTGAGGCGAACGGCCTCCCGATTGCGGACGACGAGATTTCGAAGAGGAACGAGAGGGGGGACCGGATTGTCTGCGCATGATTTCTACGGGTGTAAACGGAGAGGCCGGGCTTGTCTATGCGCCGCGTTTCCAGCCTCCCATTTTGATACAACTTACAGCGAAGCCGAATATTTCTGAGGCCTTGGCGGCTTTGATTTCCTATGATGGAGGAAAGGGGAACCCGATGAACCGCACACGCCGATACCGCGATCTTTTCCTGATGGGCCTCGTGGTCCTTCTGGGTTTCCAGAACTGCTCGCCGTCGTTCCAAGAGCCCGACAATACCGATCCCCGCCTGGGCACCCTCGGCGACGAAGATCCGCAACCCGAACCCACGCCCCGTCCGGCGACGGCGCAATTCCGCGCGGGCGATCCCGTCAGCCGCAACGCCCTCGGCCACCTTTATACTTTCGAGCTGCGCGCCCTGTTGGACTTCGCCGCGTACGAAGCCTATTCGGGCGAAAAAGCCATCGCGCTGGCGCCCAACGGACTCGCGGCCGTGCGTTTCTCGACGGCGGCCAGCGCCGCCGAAGTGGAGCGCGCCGCGATCGAGGCGTGCAACGCCATCGCGGGGCAGGCCTGCGCGCTGTTGATGAGCGGTGACACGTTCAAAGTCGACGCCGATAAAATCTCGGCCGATGCGCAGATGCTTTTGAAATCCGGAAACGCGGCGCTGGTCGCGACCGATACCCCCTTTCTGCTCGATGCCCAGCGCGTGCTCGTGCAAAATTACCTGCTGACGAGTTCGACCAGCCATGCGTTCAAGGCCCTGGCCCTTTCCCCTTCGGGCGAAGCCTATTCAACCTACGGACACTCGCAAAGCGAAGCGAACCGGCGCGCGCTGCAGATCTGCGAATACAACGCGGCGATCACGCCGTGCTTGATCTTTGCCGAGGGGAATCAGCGTGTTTTCAATCTGGCCAACTGGGATCGCGCGCAGCGCCTGCGCCTTTTCCCCGCCGTGCTCACGCAGGCGGAAGTGCCCTTCATTTTCGACGAGGACCGCCCGGGTCTGGATCCGTTCTTCGCGGATCTCGCGAATCAAAAAATCGTCGCGCTCGGGATCGCGCAGTCCGGCTCTTACGGCGCCGCCCAGAACGGGGTGAAGGCCGAAGCGGAGCGCGTGGCGGTCGAGCGCTGCTCCTCGGGCTCGAGTGAAGCGTGCTTTTTGTATTCGAGCGTGAATTCGGTTGAGCTCCGCTGGGATCGTCTGCCGACCAAAAGCGTTCTGCGCGCCGTCGTCTGCGCGGTGCCGCGCGCGAGCTGCGCCGCCCACAAAGAGCGCGGCTGCGCGGCCGCCACCCGCTGGATCGCGAACGGCGGAACACTCACCCGACAAAGCTGCAATTGAGGACACGCCCTAAGGAAAATAAAAAAGGGCGACGATCGTGCTAAGGACAAGATCGCCGCCCCAGAGAACTCGTCCACCAGTGAAGGTGGTCATCAAGTGGTCGCCCCATCCAACCCGACGGAGCGACCGTCTCACCACCGCAAGGAACTCCCGATCACTTGCGATAATTCTTAATGCACTTTTTCAGTTTCTTACCGGAGAGAGACGGGTCCTTTTGCAGACAGGCTTGTTTCGCCTCGCTGTTGCCCTTCCCTTTTCCTTTTGCCGATGCCACATCCGCATTGATCGCGAAAACGAACACCAACGCCATCACACTCAAAACAACTTTCACGACGACCTCCATGTCACCCGTGAGGGTTCTAGTTCAGCATAGGTGGGGCCCATCTTGAATAAATGGGTTCTGGATCAAAAATTTTTGATTTCGGAATGACCGCCTGCATAAAGGGGTCGGTGTTCGAGTCAACGCAGGTTATGTTCTGAAACCGATGAAAGTTCTTTTGATCGAAGACGATCTCAAACTCGCGGAACACTTGGTGCGCAATCTGCGTGAGCAGGCGCTGATGGTTGAGCATGTCGCCGACATGAACTCGCTGCAAGCGCAAATTGACGCGAACGCGCGTTACGATCTGGTGATTCTGGATCGCCTGATCGGTCAGAAAGATACCAAGCAAGACCTCCCCCGTTTGCGGGCGAAGTGGCCGGACGCGCCGGTGCTTGTGCTGTCGGCGATCTCCACGCCGCAAGAGCGCAGCGACGTTCTGAATCTGGGGGCCGACGACTACCTCGGCAAACCTTTCTCGACCCAAGAACTGATCGCGCGCCTGAACGTTTTGTCGCGGCGACGCGCGCAAGCCCCGAATCCGTTTTTGCGCGTGGGCGACCTGGTGGTCGATACCGTCCAGCGGTCGTTGACGGTCCTTGGTCGTACCGAAAACTTACCCGCGAAAGAGTTTTTGCTTCTGCGGATCCTTTGCAAAGAGCCGGGCCGCGTCTGGAGCCGCGACGAACTGCTCGACTACATTTGGGGCTCGAGCGTTCATCTCGACACCAATGTGGTGGAAGCGACGGTCGCGAACGTCCGACGTAAACTCGAAGCCCTGGGAGCCCAGGCTAAAATCAAGAATATGCGCAATGCGGGCTATTGGATTCAGGAATAGGCTTTTCCTCACCATCCTGCTGGTCTTGAGTTTGGTGACGACGGCGTCTTTGGTGCTGCACTCGAAATTCCTGCAACGCGAACGTTTGGCGCTGATCGACCAGCAGGTGCGCGAAACGGCGGCCTCACTCCTCGATTCCGAGCTCGCGGAAAAACGCGTCGACTTCAAAGAGGCCGAAGCCATCATCTCGGAAGAGCTGGGCGACAGCCGCATCGGGAAGTTCTTCATCATCCGCGACGCGAAAGGCGAAACCGTTTTTTCCTCGAACACCGCGAACGTGCTGTCCATCGCGCGTGTGCCGAATTCGCAAACCTGGGTCACGATCCGCACGAACGGCAAATACATCCGCGCGTTGAACTTGAAACTGCCGCGCATCCCGAACCGCTCGCTGCAGGTGGGCTTGGTGATGGACGAGGAGCTCGCCTCGCCAAGCTACTGGTCATGGTCCTCGCTCGTCTTTTTCACGGTCATCCTGGTCATGGGACTGGCGGCGACTTGGTTTTCGAGTTCGTTTCTTTTGCGTCCCGTCTCGCGTTTGGAAGAGTTTTTGACGGGCATCACCCAGCAGCGGAAATTTCCGCTCCCGGCGCTTCCCGACTCGGTCGCGGCGGCCCCGCGCACGGACTCCTTCGATGAATTCGAGCGCATGCTCGCGGCGCTGAACGCCTTGATCCGTCAGCTGAACAAGAACTATCAGTTCTCGCGTTTGTGGGCGTACCAGATGGCCCACGAGCTGAAGACGCCGCTCGCGATCCTAGGTTTTGAAGCCGAAAAACTCGCGAAGAAAGCCGACGTCCGCGCCGTTCAAGAAGAGGCCGGTCGCATCTCGGGCATCGTGAACTCGTTCTTGAACTGGGCCGAGCTCGAGAACTCGCCGCAAAAGGCGACCTTGTACATCAACCCTCTCGCGAAGGTCGCGAAGTCAGTGGCCACGCGGCTGTCCGAGATCGGCACGTCCTCCATTCAGGTCGACATTCCCGAAGAGATCGAGATCGCCGCGGACCCGCAGCACCTCGAGCAGCTCTTCGCGAATCTTTTGCGGAACGCCTCTCGCTACTCGACGCCGGGAACGGCGATTCACGTCAGCGGAGACAAAAATCACTTCCTGATCGCCGATCAAGGCCCCGGGATTCCGACCGAGGTGTTGAATCGTCTGGGCGAGCCGTTCAATCGCGGCAACAACCCGCACGAAGGCCACGGCTTGGGGCTCGCGTGGGTGAACTCGATCTGTCACCAGTACGGCTGGAAACTCAAAATCCACAACCGTCCCGACGGCGCGGACGTCTGCGTGCAGTTCCCGCCCGTGGAGTCCCACGATTAGAATTTGGCGAACTTCGCGCGCGCTACGGGTGTCCGCAGATAAAGCCCGATCGACAAGCCCACCACCGACGCCACCGCCACGTAGTACGCGGGCGCCATCGGCCCCACGTGCGAAGCCGCGTAGCTGATCAGCGGCGGCGTCAAGGCGCCGAAGATCGCGTAGGACACGTTGTAGCTGAAACTCAAACCGGAGAAGCGGACCCGCGGCGGGAATGCCGCGATCATCACCGAGGGCACGACGCCCGCGACGCCGACGCAAAAGCCGGCCACGCACGAAAGCGCCATGAAGTTCGTCGCCCCCGCCGCCAGATCGGCGTACAGCGCCAGGCTCGTGATCAGCAGCGCGCCGGCCCCGACCGCAAGCGCCCGCGCCGCGCCCCAGGCGTCGACGAGCGCGCCGCCGGCCAAGCAGCCGAAGCACAGAAACAGACTCGCCAGCGCGTTCGCCTGGAACGCGCGCTCGGCCGCAATGCCGAAGCCGCCCTGCACGAGCGTGGGGGTCATCAGGATGATCACCAAAATCCCCGCCGTCAGCAGCCACGTCACGAGCATCGACAACACGACCGACCCGCGGTGCTTCGCGAAGACTTCCTTCAAGGGCACACCTTGATGAACGGCCTTCTCGGCACGGAGCGCCTCGAAGACCGGCGTTTCGCTGAGCCATTTGCGCAGCCACACCGCCAGAAAGCCGAAGACGCCCCCGAGGAGGAACGGAATCCGCCAACCGTAGCTGAGCAGATCCTCGGGCGCCATGCGGGTGTGCAGAGCCGTGGCCAGGAGCGAACCCATCAAGATCCCGGCGGTCAGCCCCGAGGTCAGACTCGCGCACGCGATCCCCACGCGACCGCGCGGCACGTGCTCGGCCACGAAGACCCACGCGGCGGGAACCTCGCCCCCGATGGCGATCCCCTGCACGATGCGCAGGGTGAGCAGCAGCACCGGTGCGAGCGCGCCGATCTGCGCGTAGGTCGGCAAAAGCCCCATCAAGAGCGTCGGGAGCGCCATCAGAAAGACGCTGAACGCGAACATCTTTTTGCGTCCATCCTTGTCTCCGAAGTGCGCCATGATCACGCCGCCCAGAGGACGCGCGAGATAACCCGCGGCGAAGATCCCGTAGACCTGCAGCTGCGCGAGCCAGTCGGCCATACCCTCGGGAAAGAAGAGGTGACTGAGCGTCTTGGTGAAAAAAACGAAGATCACGAAATCGAAAAACTCGAGCGCCCCGCCCAGCGCGGAAAGCCCCAAGGTGCGGAAGTCCTTCGCGCCCAGACGACCTTGTCTCATGCGCGATTCGCCGCGTACTTCAGCGCGGCCGCGCGCGGGTCCGCCGCCTTCACGATGGGGCGCCCGACGACGAACGCGGACGCGCCGGACTTCAGCACGTCTTCCGGTGACATGATCCGGGTCTGATCGTCGGCGGCTTCTTCCGGCAGACGCACGCCCGGCGTGACCAGGTAAAGTCCCTGACCTTGGAGCGCCGACAACTCAAGGGGCGAACACACCAAGCCGCTGAGGCCCGCCCGCTTCACTTCCTTCGCGAGCTGGGTCACTTGATCGAGGATCGGGGCTTTGCGGTAGATCTCGCTGAAGTCCTTTTCCGACCAGCTGGTCAGAATCGTGACCGCCAGAATCTTGAAGGGCCGCTCGCGGTTCAGCTCGGCTTCGACTTCGGCCAGTCGCTTCAGCGCGGTCGCCCCCGCCATGGCGTGGATCGTCGCGAAAGTCGCGCCCGCGGCGAAGCTCGCGCGGATCGCGGCTTCCATGGTCGAAGGGATGTCGAAGAACTTGCAGTCGACGAAGACCGGGGCCTTCGCGGCCATCCGGCGCACGAAGCCCTCGCCGTAACGATGGATCAAACGCGGCCCGAGCTTCAGGCAGCCCGCCACGCCCTGAAGGGCATCGGCTAGGCGCTCGGCCTCGACGTCGCTATCGACATCGAGGGCGACCATCAAAGGAGAGTTCAGCTGGGGATCGGGCACGTGGACCTCCGAAGGTAGGACCCTATCTTTAGCGCGCGCCCGGCCAACTATCAATGAGCGATCAGTGAGCGCTCAACGCGCCCCGGGGGCAGTGGCCCAGGCTTCGCTGCACCATGTACAGCTCACGATCGAGAACGGAGGAGTCCGGAAGGCGGGCCGCCGCCAGCATCGCGATCATCGCGGCCTCTTGGCGGAAGCCCAAGGTCCGCCCGTTCGCCTGCACCAGCACCCCGTGCGGCTCGGTGCAGTCCCGGGTCGGCAGGTGGTGAACGTAGCTGCGGGTCAGGCCGACGAGCGCGCGGGTGACCTCGGTTTCATTGTTACCGATATACGCGCGCTGGCGCTCGATCTCGACGAATTGATCCACCAGGTAGTGCCCCGCCTCGAGCGCTTGCAGCACCTTCCGGCGCGCGCCCAGGCGGCCGATCCATTCAGGCTTCTCCAGCTCGATGCGGGCCGCGAACTGCGCGGCCGCGCAGAATTTTCCGCGCGCGAACAGACGCTGGTATTCCCCGTCGGCCTCACCCGCAGTTCGCGGCAGATCCCGTTGCCCGCGCTCGGCCGCCTCGTTCAAATCGCAGCGATCCGTCAGGTATTTCGGCCCGTTTTGCCAGCGCCAGATCGCCCGCAGTCCCGCGCCGTAGCCGTACTCGCCCTGCGCGTTCCGTTGCACGATCGGGGACACGCTCAAGGTGACTCCCGACGCTTTGATCGCGCGCAACAGCGAGGTGAAGGGATCCAAGAAGACCTTAGTGGACCGGCCCAAACGTTTGGAGCCGAAGATACGATCGTCGTTCGCCTCGATGGCGAGAATCGCCTGGTAGGCGGCCTCGCCCATCAGGCTGCCGATGATCGGCGTGCTGAAAAGATCCTGCAACGAGGGTTTCTCGAAGAAGGCCTCGATGCCGTACTCCCACCAGAAGGTCGACATCGCGACCGAAAACATGAAGGACTGAAGCGGCGAGCGGCCGCAGGTGCGCGACATATTGTAGTAAGCCATGCCGCTGTAAGGGTGACCGATGTAGTTCACCGCCCAGTGATCCCCGTCCATGACGAGCTGTTTGGTGTGGCGGCGGTAGTTTTCCCAAAGAGAGGAATCCTTCAGCTTCTTCGGCCAGTTGGTCACGTCCTCGGGGAGCGTACTGAACGCGCCGTAAGCGGTGCCGATGGCCGCGGTCGAAAGGATGGCGACCTGCTCGAGCGGATGACAGACTTCATCGGAACGCAGCTCGGGCCGCGGCTTGATTGTCCAGTCCACCCCACGCCAGGCGGCGCTCGAGGCCTGAGCTTGCGAAACGCACACCGAGGCCAGCAGGAACAAGAAGGCGCTTTTCAAATGGAACCCCCCGAGATTTGGTTAAGATCGTGAACCCCTACCGGACAGCAAAACTCCGGCCACCGGCGAGGGCCAAGGAATACGGTCTCGCGCCCTGGGGACTTGAATTTTTTTTGGGTTGTCGCAAAGTTTGGCGCGGGGTCGACCCGTCGGTGGTAAAACGCGCGTCTATGTCGAAACATCTCTCGCTTCTGGGTCTTCTTGTTCTGTCCTCGATCGCCGCGTCCGCTGACCCCATGACCGTCCACGGTCAATCGGTCGAGGTCACCGTCGAGTCCTACCGTCCCGCGCCGACCGGCATGACCGCCCACGCGGTTCATCTGAAAGAGTCCCGCGTTTTCGAATTCGGAAATGGACTGAAGATCGAACTCAAAGGCCGCGTCCTGTTGCACGACAACGGCAATATCTGGATGGCGCAAGGTTCAAGCAACAAGGCCCCCGTCAGCCTGGAGATCCAGGGCCGTGCCGTCAGCCTGAACTGCTCGGAGCGTCCCGTGGTGAACGGCATGACTCCCGCGATGCGGATCGTGCAGTTCCACCCCAATGGCGCTTACCGCCTGGGTTGCGACGTTTTCGGTCACGCGCAAGTTTCCAGCGAAATCGCCGATCTCGAAATCGCGAACGGATCGTCCATCGACATGACGGCCGAAGGCGACTTGGCCTACGCGGCGAAGATCAACACCGGCCGGATCCACTACCGCGGCCAAGAGCTGGAGCTGAACCCCTCGTCGGAAGTGTCGTTCCATAACCGCGCGCAGCCGGCGTTCTTTACCTTGAAACCCGGCGCGATTTTGAAATCCGTTTTGCCCTCGGGCGAAGAGATCCTGGTGCACGGTGGAGCGATGAACGCTTCGATCACCCTCGACGTCCAAGGCCGCCTGGAAAAGGGCGTCCTGGCGCAGGACTATGTCGTGCCCCGTCTGGGCTACCGTTTGGCGAAGAACTCGGGCGTGATCTACGCCGTGAACACCATGGATAAAGAGTCGCCGCCCTATTTGTCGTCGGTGCTGCTGAGCGAACCCGTCGAGATCAAAATCGCGGGCCTGGCGGTCAAGGTGAACGCCATCGAACTGAGTTTGTTTGAGATGGTGAAAAGTGTGACGACGGCCGAGCCGTTCGACTTCCGCCCGCCCGAAAATCCCGCGGAAGTCCTGTCGCTCCCCGCGGGCGCCAAGATCACGATGGCGAACAGCCGCCGGATCCTGAAAATCGAAGTCCCCCGCGCGCGCCAGTAACGCTCGCGGGAGTTCCCGTTACTTCTTGGGCTGAAGGCCTTCGAGGATCTGCTTCACGGTGTCCGCGACCTGCGCGGGCGCCACTTTGACGACCGCTTTGGTTTTGCGGTTCACGATCTCGATCTCGTTGTTATCCAGACCTTTTTTGCCGACGACGATCCGCACGGGCATCCCGAGCAGATCCGCGTCTTTGAACTTCACGCCCGGACGCTCTTCGCGATCGTCGACCAGAACGTCGATGCCCTGACCTTCAAGCTGCTTCTCGACCTCGGTGACCGCGCCCGCGATTTTCGGGTCGGCCGGATCCAGCGAGCAGATATGCACCGCGAACGGCGCAATCGACACGGGCCAAATGATGCCGTCCTTGTCGTGACTTTGCTCGATGGCGGCTTGCACCGTGCGGGTCACGCCGATGCCGTAGCAACCCATTTCGAGGGGCTGCGCCTTGCCATCTTTGTCCAGATAGGACGCGTTCATCTTCAGCGAATACTTCGTCCCGAGATAAAAAACGTGCCCCACTTCGATCCCGCGGTATGCGCGCAGCAGGCCTTGGCCTTTGGGATCGCGGTCCCCGGCGCGCGCCATACGCACGTCGACCTGAGCGGTGGGCTTGAAGTCGCGGCCGATGTTGACGTTCTTCAGGTGGAAGCCGTCTTCATTCGCGCCGACGATGATGTTTTTGAGTCCCGCCACGCCGTTGTCCATATAGACGGGAATCTTCAGCCCCACGGGACCGCAGCTTCCGGGCAAGGCGCCGCTGGCTTCGCGGACCTCGTCGTCGGTCAGCATGCGCGGGGGGTTCGTCATCTTCAGGACGTTTTTGAGTTTGATGGGGTTCAGCTCATCGGACCCGCGCAAAAGCACGGCGACGGGCTTCAGCGCCTTGTCGCGCGGATCGAGACCTTCGTTCATCGAGACGAACAGGATCTTCACGAGGTCGCGCTCCGCGACGCCGGTGAACTTCGAAAGTTCCGCGATGGTTTTCTGATTCGGGGTCGCGAACTTCTCGAGCGGTGCTTCCGCGGCGCTCGAGACATGCGGTTCGGCATCGATGGCCGGGCAGACCTCGATGTTCGCCGCAAAGTCGCTGGAATCCGAAACCAGGAGCGCATCCTCGCCCGCTTCGGCGAGCAGCTGGAATTCGTGGGTCTGCGAGCCGCCGATGTTCCCGGCATCCGCTTGGACGATCCGGTAATCGAGCCCCAGACGGTCGAAGATCGCCTGGTACGCGCCGTACATCATGTCGTAGGCTTTCAGCGCGCCCGCCTGATCGGGATCGAAGGTGTAGGCGTCCTTCATGATGAACTCACGACCGCGCATCAGGCCGAAGCGCGGACGGATCTCGTCGCGGTACTTGGTCTGCACCTGGTAGATGTTCCGGGGCAGGTCACGGTAGGACTTGATGTCGTGACGGACGTAATCGGTCACGGCCTCTTCATGCGTCGCCGCGAGACAGAAACCGTGCTGATTGCGGTTCTTGAACTTCAGCAGACCGTCGCCCATCTCGGACCAGCGACCGGTCTCTTCCCAAAGGGCCTGGGGATGCACCATGGGCATCAGGATCTCGGTGGCGCCGCGTTTGTTGAGCTCTTCGCGGATGATGTTCTCGAACTTGCGGATCGCCCGCAGTCCGAGGTTTCCGTAGGTGTAAAGACCGGGACCGAGCTTTTTGATCAAGCCTCCGCGCACCATCAGCTGGTGGCTGGGAATTTCGGCGTCCGCCGGAGCTTCTTTAAGGGTGTAAATGTGGGCTTGGTTCCATCTCATGGTGCGGTCCTACTGCTTGGGTGCGGTTTCGAAGGCTTCGTCGTCTTTGTGGACGTCGATGCCGTAAGCTTTGATTTTACGATGCAAGTACGAACGCTCCAGGCCGATCGTCTCGGCGGTGCGCGAGATGTTGCCGTTGTTCTCGTTGATCTTGCGGACGAGGTATTCTTTCTCGAATTGGGCGCGGGCGTCGCGGAAGTTCAGCTGATCGCCGATCTGCAGATCGCCGCCGACATTCAGACCGGCGAAACGCAGATCGTGCACGTCGATGAAATCGCCGGGCGTCAGGATGTAGACGCGCTCGATGAAGTTTTTCAGTTCGCGCACGTTACCCGGCCAAGGGTACTTGCCCATCTCTTCGATCGCCTGGGGCGAGAACTGCTTGTGATTGAAACCGCCGGTCTTCGCCACCTGGTCCGAGAAATGTTTCGAGAGCGCCGCGATGTCCTCGGGGTGATCGGCCAGGCCCGGAACCTTCAGCGCGACGACGTTCAGGCGGTGGTACAGATCCTCGCGGAAACGTCCGGCCTGCACTTCGACCTCGAGGTCTTTTTCGGTCGCCGCGATCACGCGGACGTCGACGTTGATGAACTCGCCGCCACCCAGACGCTGGAACTTACGTTCCTGCAGAACGCGCAAAAGACGCTCTTGCGCCTTGGGCGTCAGATCCGAAACGTCGTCCAGGAAGAGCGTTCCCCCTTGCGCCATCTCGAATTTGCCTTTTTGCGTTTTCTCGGCGCCGGCGAAGGCGCCCTTTTCAAAACCGAACAGCTCGGCTTCGACCAGGTCTTCCGCCAGGTTCGAGCAGATGACTTCGACGAAGGGACGCGAAGCGCGCGGACTCAGGTAGTGGATGTTCTGCGCGATGAGCTCTTTGCCCGAGCCGTTTTCCCCGAAGAGCAGCACCCAGCTTTGGGTGGGCGCCACGCGCGCGATCATCTGCTTCAGCGTCACCATGGAGGGCGACTCGCCGATGATGGCGATGTTGCGACGGAGTTTCGTGAGGAGCGCTTCTTTCTCGGCTTTCTCGCTTTGGTATTGGACGAGGTTCGAGATGATGATCAGGATCTTGTCCATGGAGAGGGGCTTCTCGATGAAGTCCCAGGCGCCGAGTTTCGTCGCGCGCACCGCGGTCTCGATGGTCCCGTGGCCCGAGATCATGACGAAATCGAGGTTCGGAAACTGCTCGCGCGCGATTTTCAAAACTTCCAAACCGTCGAGGCTTCCGGGCATCCAGATGTCCAGGAACACCAGATCCGGACGATGATCGCGCATGGCGCGCAGACCGCTTTCGCCGTCGTGGGCGGTGACCACTTGGTAGCCTTCATCCTTCAGCGTGGCGGCCAAAACCTCACGGATGGGACTTTCGTCGTCGACGATCAAAATGCGGGTGTTTTTCGGTTCTGTCATAGGGGAGGATTCTGGCGAAATTCGCCCGGAAAGTCCATCAGTTGCGGCAAGGGCGTCTAAAGGTCAGGGACGAGGCGCGAGGAGGAGGCGTACCCCCCGCGGTACGTCGACGACGAGCAACGAAGGCCCTGGCCTTCAGACGCCCTTGCCACCGACCTTCCAGGCTTCGGTTTGCGGGACCGGGAGCTCGATGATCATGCGGGTGCCCTTGGGCTCATTCGCCAGCGCGCGGATAAAACCGCTATGGTCCTCGACAATACGTTTCACGATGGGGAGCCCCAAGCCCGTCCCGCCCTCTTTCGTGCTGAAATAGGGTTCAAACATCCGGGAGCGCTGTGGTGCAGGAATCCCACACCCCGTGTCCGCCACGGTGAGTCTTAGGATGCGGAGTTCGGGATCGAACTTGGTCTCGATGCGGATTTTCTTCACGGGCTCTGAACTGACGGCCGCCACCGCGTTGTCGATGAGGTTCACGAGCACGCGCCGGATCTGGTCCGGATCCAGACGGAAAACGGGCAGCTCGGGCTCGCGGTCGAACTCGAACGTCACGCCCGCGTGGGCGCTGGTGAAAAGCGGGAGGGTCTCTTCGATGAGCTGATTCAGGTTCACCGGCACGGGCCGCGCCTGCGGCAGGCGCGCGAACTGGGTGAACTCGTTCACCAGATTTTTCAGATCATCGGTTTGGCGCACGATCATCGTCGTGCACTCTTTGAACGCGGGGTCCGTGATCTGCTCGCCGAATTTGCGTTGCAGACGTTCGGCGGAAAGTTTGATCGGCGTGAGCGGGTTCTTGATCTCGTGCGCGATACGTTTCGCGACCTCGGACCACGCGGCCGCGCGCTGCGCGCTTTGGATCGGCGACATATCGTCGAAGACGAGGACCTTCCCGATCTCGTCGTCGTTGTCGCTTTTCAAAATCGACAGGGTCATCAGAAGCGGGATGCTTTCGCCGTTCACGTTGACCGAAAGCTCCTTCTGGATGGTTTCAGTCCGGTGCTCCTGCATGGTCTTCAGCAGATCCGCGAACAGTCGGAAATACTCGAGCGTCAGGAGCTCCCGCACCGAGCGGCCGATGTATTTGGCCGGCTCGAGCTTCAACAGCTCGCCCGCGCGTTTGTTGAAGGTCGTGATGATCCCGGTCTTGTCCACCGAGATGACGCCCGCGCTGACCGAGCCGAGCACGACCTCGATGTAGGCGGTGTGCTCGTCGAGCTCCAGCAGCGTCGTGCGCAGGCTTTGGTTGGCCGCGCGGACCTCTTGCTCGGACTTCGAAAGGTTCTGGGTCATCTGGTTGAAGCTTTCGACGAGGCTCGCGATCTCTTCCGAGCCGGTGCGCACCTCGACGGGGGTGTAGTCCCCGCCCGCGATGCGTTTCGTCGCGCGCCCCAGCTGCACGAGGGGGATCGAGAGCTGCTTCGCCAAGTGGAACCCGAACCACGTCGCCGCCAGCAGGACCACGAGGGTCATCAAGAAGAGGATGATCAGGTACATCGACTTCAGCGGGTACTCGAGAGGGTTCACGTCGCGGAACTCTTCGTAGGCCGACGAGATGTCGTTCATCTTCGAGGTCAGGCTGAGCGGCACGAAGCTCGAGACGATCACGGCGCCGCGGTTCTGCCCCTCTTCCACGGGGACGATGACCCGCACGAGGTTCCCGTCGCCGAACTGGTGGATGGTGCTGCCGTCGACCTGCGACTTGATCCCTTTTTGCAGAAACTCGAGCGAGGCCTTGGGGATCATCGGGATCGTCTCGTCGTCCGAGATCGCGATCTCGCGCTGACCGAAGAGGTTCGGATAGTACTCGACCGCGTCCAGCGCGTAGAGCTTCTGCAGTCCCGTCAGGCGGCGCTTGATGCCCGCGCGGTCCATCCGTTTGATGTCGTCGGCGATCTGGTGGGCGAAGTGGTAATTCCGTTTCTTCGCGTTGAAGTAGTAGGCGTTCGTCACCTCGAGCGAGCTTTTCAGGACCCCGCCCATCTTGGCCGAGAACCACTTATCGAAGCTCGAGTTGATGTAATAAACCGAAGTGACGAAGATCAGGAGCGTCGGCACCACGCTGAAGGCCACGAAGGCCGCGATCAGCTTCGCTTTCAGCGAAGAGCCGAAGATCTTCCCTCGCCGCTCGACGAAGACCTTCACGACGTTGCGGAAGATCAGGAAGAGAAGCAGCAGCAGCAGGATGATGTTGAAGTTGACCAGGCCGAAGAAAAAGATCGAGTGGACGAACGGCAACTGGTGGCTGATCTGGAACAGGCGGATTTCGAACCACGTCAGCCCGAAAAACAGCGCGGCCAAAAAGAAAATCACCAGCACTTCGCGGCGGCGCTTTCTGATCTCGTCGGTCCAGTTCGCGGCCGTCTCGGGCCCGGGACCCGATTCAATTTCGGGATCGTTCAACTTCGACATGTGGTGAGTAGATTAGCACCGGCAGGCCCGACGCAACAACGCCGGGACATCATCGTAACGCCGATGGTTATTCGCCGCGAGTGAGGATCTTCGCTTTGGCGGAGCCGGGGACGAGCTGGGCCTCTTTGCGGCGTCCCGCCTCGGCGGGGCTTTTCGCCTTCGCGATCTCGCGGGTGAGTTCGATCATCTCGAGGACGGCCTCGGCGGCCTCTTCACCCTTGTGGCCATGTTTGCCGCCCACGCGGTCTTCGGCCTGCGCCCAGTTCTCGACCGTGAGCACGCCGAAACCGACGGGACGGCCGAAATCCAGGATGAGCCGGGTCAGGGCGCGCTCGACGCTTTGGTTCACGTATTCGAAGTGGGGTGTTTCTCCGCGGATCACGCAGCCGAGGGCGATCACGCCCTGGCAGCCCTTGTCGAAGAGCGCCTGCACCGCCAGCGGGATTTCGATGGCGCCGGGAACGTCGACCGACCACATTTCGTAGTTGGCGCCACTGGCCTTTGGATCCGCGAGGCGTCTCTCATTACGGGTCTCGATCACGCGCTCGGCGCCGTCACGGAGTTTGCCCGTGATCTCGGTGTTGAAGCGCGCGGTGACGACGCCCACGCGGATGAGCGGGGCTTTTTTCTTTTTCGGAGCGGCCTTCTTCTTTTTCGCCATGAGGTGATTCCTTAATTGAGAGCGAGCGTATCGACGATTTCGAGATCGAAAGCCTTCAGACCCACACGCTTTTCCACGGTGTTGGTCAGCAGGCGGATCTGGTGCGCCCCGATCGCGCGCAAGATCTGCGCGCCGATTCCGTAGTCGCGTTCGTCCATGGGGGGAACCGAACGTTCGCCAACCCACGTCTGGATCTCGGCGGCCAAACCCTCGGCGCGGTTTTTACCGCGCAGAAGGACCAGGCAGCCGCGACCTTCCTTATCGATGGCGTTGAGGCCCGCTTCGAGCGCGGTGCCCCCGTGACCGATGAGCTGCATCAGGTCCCGCGTGTAAGAATCGAGCTGCACGCGCACGAGCGTGGGCTCGTTGGGGACGATCTCGCCTTTTTGCAGAACGAGGTGTTCGCAGCCGTCGAGTTTCGATTTGAAAACGCGCGCGCGGTAACCGCGCCAGGGGATCTCGGTGGTCAGGATCTCTTCCACGAGCAGCTCGCGACGCAGACGGAACTCGATCAGGTCGACGATGGTGCCGATTTTCAGTTTGTGTTTTTCCGCGAAGCTCATCAGATCCGGAACGCGAGCCATGGTGCCGTCGTCGTTCATCACTTCGCAGATGACCGCCGCCGGCTGGAGTCCCGCCAGGACCGACAGATCCACCGACCCCTCGGTGTGACCGGCGCGCTTCAGGACGCCGCCCTTCTGCGCGCGGATGGGGAAGATGTGCCCGGGCATGTGCAGATCCGAAGGTTTCGCGTTCGGGTTCGAAGCGACGCGCACGGTATGCGCGCGGTCCGCCGCCGAGATCCCGGTCGTCACGCCGAAGGACGCCTCGATCGAAACGGTGAAGGCCGTCTTGTTGGGCGAGTCGTTGAACTCTTCGTTGACCATCTGGGGGATCTTCAAACGTTCGATCTGCTCACTCGCGAGCGCCAGGCAGATGAGGCCCCGCGCTTCGCGCGCCATGAAGTTGATCGCCTCGGTGGTCACGAAGTCGGCGGCCAGGATCAGGTCGCCCTCGTTCTCGCGGTCTTCGTCGTCGACGAGGATCACGATCTTACCTTGGCGAATGTCTTCGATCAGTTCTTCGGGCGTGTTGAATTTGACGCTCATTTGTTTTCCTCGCGGCTCTCGAGCGCGGACATCAGGCCCTTGGCCATCCAGTCCATCTCGATATTCAAGAGCTCGCCCGTTTTGAATTGGGTCAGGTTCGTGCGTTTCATCGTTTCGGGGATCAAGCAGACTTCGACCTCGCCCGCGGGCGTGATCTCGTTCACGGTCAGCGACACGCCTTGAATCGTCAGGCTGCCCTTTTTCCAGATCGCGGGTTTGTAGTTCTCGCGAACCTTCACGCGCAGGATCCACGAATCGCCCTGAGCCGCCGAGTAGGTCACCGGCGCCAGGAAGTCGACATGACCGCTGACGAGGTGACCGTGGATGCGATCGCCGAACTTCAGCGAGCGCTCGAGGTTCACGGGTTTGTCCTGGAGTTTTTTGGGTTGGCTGATCTCGAGGACCTTCAGCGTTTCCGCGCCGAGGGCGAAAGTCATCTGCTCGGGATTGAAAGTCTCGACGGTCAGGCAGACGCCGTTCACCGCGATGGAGTCTCCGGTTTTGATGTCGTCGAATTCGGGTGGACGCTCGACCACGATGCGAAGCGATTGTTCGCCCGGCTCGAGGCTCAGGATGCGGCGGGTGGACTCAATGATCCCTGAAAACATAGGCCCCCGATCTCTCATTTATCGGGGGCTTTGGCAAGGGCTTGAAGGCCTTAGGGATTGCGCGCCTGGGTGGTGGATTTGCCGGTCTTGTCCTTGGGCGGTTCGTAGGCTTTGTGCATGTAAATCCGGGCTCCGGGCTTGATCACCTGATCGCGTGAGTAGGGATAGTTTTCAGGGTCGTTGTCGATCACCGTCGCGATCGACATGGTATCGCCGACCGAGGTGATCTTGGCGTAGGCGACGGCCTCGGAGTTCACGGTGGACCCCATCAGCGCCGAGCCACAGACAGCCCCTTGCCAACGGTATTTGACGTTATGGACCTTCACGACGTCGCCGACCATCAGACCCGCGTCGGTCGCGTTGCCCGCGTTGATGTAGATCGACTTGTCGCAGTTGCGCATGACCATCGCGTACCAAGGGTGCGCGGCATCCCACTGCTGCTTCAGATCTTTCAAAGAGGCGATCATCCCCTCTTCGACGACCTGACGCAGGGGTGAGTTGTAGTAGTACTTCGGTCCCAACGAGAAGCCCGAGAAGCTCAGCTGCGCGGCCACGTTGAACTCGTTACCGTAGGACTGCTGGCTCGTCGCCGCGATGTTGTGGTTGGTGATGAGCGGGTCCATGACCTTCAAGGTCATCGCGAGCTCGTAGGATTTGAAATCGAACGACAGTCCGGGCAAAAACGCGATCTGCGACAGCGACAGGCTCAAGCCCCCCGCTTGTTTGAGGCGGAAATCGAGGATGTTCCCGCTGACCACGCCCTGGGGCAGATCGATCAGGCACGCCGCGCGCTCCGAGATGATCGACTTCGACGCCAGACCGTTGGCGATCAGCTCCGTCTCTTCGGGATCGATACACTGATTGAATTGCGCGGCTTCCGAATCGCTCAAGCCATCGGGGCTGTAGGTTTTCAGCGGATCGATGGTCGACGTCGAAAAGCTCTGCGACTTGCGCAGGACATCGTACATCTGCGCGTTGGCAACGTACTCGAAGTCGAAGCTGCCCTGCCCGCTCGGCAGGATGATCGTGGGCGCCGCGATTTTGCCCATGTTCACGCGGCGGCGCAGGGAACGACCTTCGGTCTGCTCGCAGCCCTCGTTCCCCATAATCATGGCGGCGCAAGAGAAGATCAGACTCGCTTTCAGAATGCTTTTGATCGTGCCCACAGCTTTCATTCTTCCTCCGACGAACCCGACATGGGTTCTTAGCGAACCAAACTTTTGGCTCTTAACGAACAGCGGTCTAGCCCCTAGACCTTTGTCCGCATCACTCCCTTCGGAGCGCCTTCACTTTCATTTGAGGATGATTCCAGACGTCGGTCCAGTTCGGTGGAAGTCCGCGCGGGGACTGGGAATTCATGAACCGCGCGCCAAGATGAGGCGCGCTAAGTGGGCGGAATCAATCATTTCGGAAAAAATCCGCCGATTTACTTTTTCTCCGCGCTGGCTGCGGCTTTGACAGGATTCGGAGAACTCGCACCCGCAAGCTTTATGTTGCGGGCGGAAACTCCGACGGAGTGTCGATCTTCTTTTAGTACGCGGTTGTTGGCGCGTCCTTAGTACGCGACTGATATTCGCGCGTTCTTAGTACGCGACTTCGCAAACGATGGCGGCGGGTTTGCCGTCGCCGATCTGGAAGGTGGCCGGGTGAACGCGTGAACGGCTCCCCCACTCTTTGCCACCCGAGAGGCGCGCCGACTGGGTCGTGTCGATCACGAGCTGCATCTTGTCGTTGCCGAGGCCAGGAACGTCGGCGACGTACTTCGCGCCGTCCTTGCGGATCTCGAACTGACGATCGAGGTCGGGCTCGTAGTTGCCGCCGTTTCCGTAGTAGCTGTCGGTGTACTTCACCTTCATGCGGTCGTACTCGCTCCACACCGTCGTGTAGAACTTGATGCTTTTGCCGCTCACGGCGACGCAGCGGAATTGAACGTTGGCGCGGGCGTGGCTTGTCGCCGCGACCAGAAGCAGTGCGATCAGGGTCAAAACGGATTTCATGGGTGTCCCTCCAAGGATGGCTTCGTCCTAGGAAAGGAGCCCTGGGTGCGGCAAGTGAGGCTTCCGTTGGCGTGAACTTTATTTAGGGCGGACCTCGGAACGTGCGGGTTTTCCGGTCAGGACGTCGTGAATGTTAGCGATAGCGAGAAGTCCCATGGCGTCCCGGGTCTCGCGCGTCGAGCTTCCCGTATGCGGGGTCGCCATGATGCGGGGATGCTTCAGGAGTCGCGGATCGGGGTTCGGCTCGTTCTTGTAGACGTCGAGCCCCGCCGCGAAGAGGTGCCCACGCTCCAGCGCTTGCAGAAGCGCGTTCTCATCGACGAGCGAACCGCGCGCGACGTTCACGAAAACCGCGTTTTGCGGCAACAAGCCGAAGCGGTGCGCGTTCATGATGTCGTCGGTCTCTTTTCCGCCCGGCGCGTGCAGCGACAGGATCTCGCAGTGCGGGAGCATCTCTTCGAAGTTTTTGAAGTAGGTCGCGCCTTTTTCCTCCGCAGGCGGAAGTCGGCGACGGTTCGAGTACAGAATCTTCATTCCGAAGCCCCGGGCACGGTCCGCGACCGCTTGGCCGATGCGCCCCATGCCAAGGATGCCGAGCGTGCGGCCACTCACTTCGCGTCCGAGCATCTCGTTTTGCCCCAGCGCCCGGCCCCAGCCGTCGTCGAGCAACTCACGCTGTTCCGGTTGACGGCGAAGTGCCCCGAGCATCAACAACATCGCCAGATCCGCCGTCGCTCTGGTGAGCACGTCCGGCGTATTTGTGACGACAAACCCCTTGGCGCGCGCGGCCTGCACATCGATGTGGTCAAAGCCCACACTACAAGTCGCCAGCACCTTAAGTTTCGCAGGAAGCTTCGCCATCGCGGCGGCATCGAACTTGTTCTGAAACCCGATCAGCAGCGCGTCCGCTTTCTTCGCGTTCGCCATCTCGATCAGCGCATCCCGGTCGATGGCCTCGGTCCCGGTTCCGCAAGTCTCAAATTTCGCACGCGCCTGTTCCAGCGTGGCATCGGTCGCGGCAAAAGAAATGAGGACGACGGGCTTCATGCGGCTTAGGGTACCATCTACCCTGCGTAGCAAGGTAGATGGTACCCTACCGATTCCGCGGGGTACCACGTACCGCACGCGGTACGTGGTACCTTTCGGCGCCCCGGGGATTCGCGCGGCGCGTTTCAAGAAGTGAGCGGCTAGGCGCCCCCGGCTACCTTTTGATCTTCAGTTCGCCGGTCACGTCGGCGTCGATCGTGATTTTGTCGCCGTTTTTGATCGTGCCCGAGATGAGCTCCTTCGACAGCGGGTTCAGCAGATCTTGCTGGATCACGCGTTTCAGCGGGCGGGCGCCGTACATGGGATCGTAGCCCTTTTTGGCGAGCAGGGCGACCGCGGCCGGCGTGAAGTCGGCCTGGATGCGGCGAGCCTTCAGGCGGTTTTCCACCGCTTTGAGCTGCACCTTCACGATGCCGCCGATTTGTTCTTCGCCGAGTGACTTGAACAGGATCGTTTCGTCGATGCGGTTCAGGAACTCGGGGCGGAAGCTTTGGCGCAAGGTCTCCATGACCGCTTTGCGTTTTTCCTCTTCGCTCAGGGACGGATCGATCAGCGCCATGGCGCCCAAGTTCGAGGTCAGGATCAGCACGCAGTTTTTAAAGTCCACCGTGCGGCCTTGCCCGTCCGTCAAACGTCCTTCATCCAAAACTTGGAGCAGGATATTGAAAACGTCGGGATGGGCCTTCTCGATTTCGTCGAGCAGCACCACCGAGTAGGGTTTGCGGCGAACCGCTTCGGTCAGCTGACCGCCCTCTTCGTAGCCCACGTATCCGGGAGGCGCCCCGACCAGGCGCGAGACCGCGTGCTTCTCCATGTACTCGGACATATCGATGCGCACGACCGCCTGCTCGTCGTCGAACAGAAACTCGGCGAGGGCTTTCACGGTTTCGGTTTTACCGACACCCGTGGGGCCCAGGAACAGGAAGGTGCCGATGGGACGGTTCGGATCCGAGATCTCGGCGCGGGCGCGGCGGATGGCATCCGCCACGATGGTCAGCGCGTGGTCTTGCCCGACGACCCGTTCGGCCATCTTCTTTTCCATGGTGAGGAGCTTTTGCGTTTCGGCTTCCATGAGTTTCGAGACGGGAACGCCCGTCCACTTCGCGACGACTTCGGCGATGTCTTCGGGGCCGACTTCCTCTTTCAGCATGCGCTCGCCCTTCGCCGACTCCTTCAGGCGATTTTCGTGCTCTTGCAGCTTGCGCTCGATCTCGGGAAGTTTGCCGTATTTGAGTTCCGCGGCTTTTCCCAGATCGCCGTTGCGTTCGGCTTTCTGGATGTCGTTCTTGACGGTCTCGTGTTCTTCTTTGAGTTTTTTGATCGTGTCGATGCCGCCGCGCTCGAAATTCCACTGCTCACGGAGCAGCTGGTTTTTCGCCGCGAGGTCCTTGATCTCGACTTCGACTTTCGGCAGACGCTCGCGCGAGGCCTCGTCGGATTCCCGGCGCAGGGCCTCTTTCTCGATCCGCAGCTGCATGAGCTTGCGTTCGATCTCGTCGATTTCTTCCGGCACGGAGCCGATCTCGGTCGACATCTTGCTGGCGGCTTCGTCGATCAAGTCGATGGCTTTGTCCGGCAGGAAGCGCGACGTGATGTAGCGATGCGAAAGCTTCGCCGCCGCGACGAGCGCCGAGTCCATGATGCGCACGCCGTGGTGGACTTCGTACTTTTCCTTGAGTCCGCGCAGGATCGTGATCGCCTCGTCCACCGTGGGCTCGTCCACGAGCACGGTCTGGAAGCGACGTTCGAGCGCCGGGTCCTTTTCGATGTACTTGCGGTATTCGTCGAGCGTGGTCGCGCCGATACAACGCAACTCGCCCCGCGCGAGCGCCGGTTTCAAGAGCTGACCCGCGTCCATGGCGCCTTCGGATTTTCCCGCGCCGACCAGGGTGTGGATCTCGTCGATGAACAGGATGATCTCGCCCGCGCTTTCCGAGACCTCTTTGATGACGGCTTTCAGGCGGTCTTCGAATTCCCCGCGGTACTTCGCGCCCGCGACCAGGGCGCCCATGTCCAGGGACATGAGCTTTTTGCCGTGAAGCGACTCGGGCACGTCCTTTTTGATGATCCGCAAGGCGAGGCCCTCGGCGATCGCGGTTTTACCGACGCCGGGTTCACCGATGAGCACGGGATTGTTTTTCGTCCGGCGCGACAGCACCTGGATCACGCGACGGATCTCTTCGTCGCGGCCGACGACGGGGTCGAGTTTCCCCTCGGCCGCGAGCGCGGTCAGGTCACGTCCGTACTTGGTCAGAATTTCGTACTTGTTTTCGGGGTCTTCGTCCGTCACGTGGGTCTGCTTTCCTCTCATCTCGGTGAGCGCCGTTTTGAGTTCGCCGAACTTCAGTCCATGTTTCTTCAAAAGCGCCGACGTATCCGGATCCGCGCCGTCCAGAATCGCCATCACGAAGTGTTCGGTCGAGATATAGGTATCGCCCATGTTCTTCGACTCGGCTTCGGCGGATTGAAAAACGCGCACGAGGCGATTACCGGCGTAGGGCTTCGAACCCCCGCCCGACACGCGCGGCATTTTATCGACGCGGGTTTTCAGCTCTTGCAGGAGCGCGGGCATTTTCACGTTCAGTTTTTCAAACAAGCGCGGAACGATGCCGTCCGGTTGCTCGACCAAGGCGAGCAAAAGGTGCTCGGGCTCGACCGTGGGGTTCGTGTTTTTCTCGGCCAGGCCGACCGCGGCCTGCATCGCCTCTTGGCTTTTGCGGGTCATTTTTTCGATGTCTTGGGCCATGGTTTCTCCTGAAAGAAGGGGAAGCCCCTTCCGTACAAAACATGGGTTCCCCTTGTGATTTCGTCAAGTTGCTTTCCCAAACATCGTCCGTCCAAAGGAGATTTTCACCGTTTCATCGCGAGACACCGCGAAAATCGTCGTGTTAGCCTGATCGAACCGGGTGGGGACCTTGGAGGTTGGATGCGCTTCTTGTTCCTCAGCCTGCTTTTGATCCCGTTTACCTCATGGGCCGAAACCTGCCCCCAGATCCGGATGAAACCCGGCGAAAATCCCCGACTCTACCAGCATCTTTCCGTTCCTAAAAACTGCACCGCCGAGTCGGTCTTCACCTGCCCGAACGGCGACATCATCCGCACGCAGTACGCGAGCGCGGACCGCCTGCAGATCGGCGCGCGTTGCTTCGTCAAAGGCGATCCCGAGTACGCGCGGCTTCGCCCCAGCGGACGTGAAACCCTCACGCCCACGGAGCAATCACGACAACAGACGAACGGCTCACTCGGCCAAGCCACGCCCGCGAACGGAGGGCAAGAGACGCCCCGTCGCCGTGGCGCCAACGATCTGAATGCCGCCGAGATCGCGAACCTAAAAAAGAAAGCGATCGCCGCCGGCGTTCCGGAGGTCATCTTCGATCGCGCGCTCAAAAATTTCCTCGAGATGAAGCGCCAAGGAAAGACCGACCGCCACTGCTTCATGGCCGCCGACATGACGACCCCGGGCGGTCACGGAAAACTTTGGCAAATCTGCGCCCTGCCCGTCACGAAAATCACCGAAATGCCCACGAACTACGGCAGCGGTCTCGGCGACAACTGCAAGGATCACGTCTACCGGAACACGTCGAGCGAGTGCGCGATCTACTTCGGCAATCGCCCGGGCTACTGCCTGACCGCGGGCGGGAACTACGTCACCCAGAACGTCACCCGTCAGCGCGGAACCGAGCGCCCCTTCGTGGAGCTGCTGGGGTTGGACGCGGGCGAAAACGACAACGCCGGCCCCCGCGGCGTCGGCATTCACCAGACGACCTTTAGCAACGGCCGCAGTTACATCGGGCAAACCGATCGGTCCCGCTATTCGAACGGCTGCATCACCATCCCCGCGAGCGGCGTCACGGTCGACCCGCTTTCGCTCAGCGCGCAGTCGGAGGAAGGCGCGATGGCGCTTTATGTTTACCCCTCCAAACAGGACGTTCTGGACATGCGCAACAAAGGAACGGCGGCCTACTGGCATCAAGGCTGCGCCAAACAAGAGCGGCGCCCCGCCTGGATCGGCGCGGACGCAAACGACGCCCCCACGCAAGAGGAAGAGTCGCAGCGGGAACTCGCGGATTGGCTGAATATGAAGCCGACGGACGCCCGGCGCTAAACGCGGCGGCCGAAGAACACCCAAAGCGGGCCGATGAGCAGGAACTGCAGGTCTTGGAAGAACGAGGGTTTCCGGCCCTCGATCTTGTGACCGATGAATTGACCGATCCACGCGACCACGAAAACGCCAAGCGAGATCTGCCAGAGCGGAGCTTCGTTCGCGATCAAGAGCTGGTAGCTGAACAGGCAAAGCGAAACCACGATCAACATAAGGCCGAAAGCTTTGGCTCCCAGCCGCGCGTAGAACACGAGTCCCGCCAGGATGATCGTGTAACCCACCGCGTGCGCCACGACGTACGGAAGCCCGAAGAAGAAGCCGAGCAGACTCCAGAAGATCGCGGGCACGCAGACCTTATGGATCAAGACGTTGCGGCGATTGCGGTGACTGACTCCGTATTCATCCAGCCAATTTTGTAAAGTGCGTGTAGCCATCGGTCCAAGTGTAAGGGGAAAGCCCCCCGTGGCCAAGTCTTCCTTGCCCCCGCCCCGGAACGAAGCTAAATCAGCCCCATGCAACCCAAAAAAGGCCCGCGGCATACGCCGAAGCGCCTCAATAAATCCATCAAGAAGGACCCCGTCCACCCCGGCGATTACATGAAGTTCAAACTTCCGTACGCCTGCGAGGACTGCACGCACTTCGATCACGTCACCGAACTCTGCACGATCGGTTACCAGACCTCGCACCACCGCCGGGCCGAGCAGCTCCGCGAGTATACGCTCTCGGGTCGCATGGCCCTTTGTCGCTTCCAAGAGATCGACTGAATTCTGACACTCACCTTCGTCCTGTCTCGATCTGAAAATTGACGCCGCGACTTCGGTCGGCGGAGCGGACCTCGGTCGAGAAAAGTCGACTTACCCGCGACCTTCGCCCGTCTGAAAACGCCCACTCACGTTAAATCCGGGACCTTCATCCCTCCTTCTTTTCTGACGCTCGCGAGTCCAAAAACCGCGCGGGTCCTTCATTTCCGGTCTCTCGTCCTGTCAAGGTTCCGACTCAAATCCCGAATCGTAGGGGGCAACGCAATGACGCGTTTGAAGAACCCTTAAGGATTGAGGGTTCGTCGGAAGCAAGAGCTTCCACTTATCCAAAGAAGGAGGATTCAAGGAAGAACATCGGTCGACATGGATTTCGATCGAACTGCCGAAGCCTGTCTGAGCGCTTCTACAGTAAAGAATCGGCCGGGACGCCGCCCTCAACGACGAGGGGTTCTGCGAACATGGATTGTTCACTCATCGTTTCTACTTTTTTAATTTTTTAAATTTTTGTGTTTTTTAATTTTTTAGAATCTCAATTTTTTGAGACTCATGGAGGACTTTTAAATGGGAATGCGTGTAACTACGAATCTGTCTGCGATCAATGCGCAACGTAACCTGCAAGGAAGCCAGCGCGCGATCGGTAAGAGCATGGCGCAATTGGCGTCGGGAAGCCGGATCAACATCGCGGCGGACGATGCCGCGGGTCTCGCGATCTCCGAGCGCTTGAAGGCCGGTATCCGTTCGGCTCGCCAAGCGAACCGTAACGCGAACGACGGGATCTCGATGGTTCAAACCGCGGAAGGCGGACTGAACGAAATCGGTAACATCGTTACTCGTCTGCGTGAACTGGGCATCCAAGCCGCTTCGGACACCGTTGGTACCACCGAGCGCGGATTCTTGGATAAGGAAGTTCAGCAGCTGAAGTCTGAGATCCAACGTATCGCGACTTCGACCAAATGGGGTTCGACCAACCTGCTTGACGGTCAGACGCCTTACTTTGATTTCCAAGTCGGTATCTACAACAACCCCGAAGAAGATCGTATTCAGTTCGACTCTTCGGCGAACAACGCACAGTTGGACGCTTTGGGTTTGGCGGGCCTGGACTACACCACGAAGGAAGGTGCTCAAGAGGCACTGACTCGTTTGGATGACGCTCAGAACTCGGTCAACGGCTACCGCGCAAATCTGGGTGCCCTGCAGAACCGTCTGCAATCGACCACAGATAACTTGGGCGTGTTGGAAGAGAACATGTCGGCGGCGAACTCGCGTATCCGTGACACGGATGTGGCGATGGCGTCTTCGGAGATGACTCGTAACAACATCCTGCTCCAGGCGGGAACTTCGACTCTGGCGCAAGCCAACCAAGTCAACCAACTGGCGTTGAAACTGATCGGCTGATAAAAATCCGCGGACTTAAAACGTCAGCGGCCCTGCTCGTCAACATGACCCCGTCCGGTTTTCCGGGCGGGGTCTTCTATTTGGGAGGCGAGGTTCGGCGAAAGTGTCGAACGCGTGACCGATGGTCCCCCTCCACCGCGAAAGTCGCGGCGAAGTGTCGAACTGTTGCCGAAGAAAAGTCAGTGATATCTGGAGTTTGCCTTTAGACCTTGGTCCTTGCGGCCGAAAGGACAGGTGTACCCCGGGAGGTCACGATGAACCATATCCTCAATCTGAAATCCGCCGCGGTCGCGGCTTTGACCGGACTCTCTTTGATCGCCGGTGCCGGTTGCTCGCAAGGCTTGACCGCGAATGACCTCGGTCAAGAGATCGCCGGGAACAACAACCAACAGGACAACGGCGGCGATGGCGGTGGGAACGGCGGCGGCGGGAACTCGAATCCCGTTCGTAGCTGGGACGACATCCGCCAGAAGACCGATGGTGCGGTCGACGGCTGGAAGTACGATGGCCAAGTCGTCGTTCAAATCGATGCCGAGAATCAGGCCCTGGTCCTGGTGATGCCCCTCCCCCCGATCTTCCTGATGCCGGTCGCCTCGATGCCCATCCCGGAACTTCCCGGCGCGGCGATCTTCCCGCTGACTCAGCCGGACGGCACCTCGTCGATGGCCGTGCGCATCCCGCTCAAGTACATCGTCAAGGGCTCTTCGCTTTCGAATTACAACACCCTGCCCAACGGCGATCCGCTCCCCTTCATGCCCGTGGGTGAAAACCGGGGCTTCGCGATCTCGTTCCCCCAGAACATGAAGTACCGCCTGCACCTCTATATCAGCGCCAATGCCGCCGCGGTCTTCGTCGAGACCCCCGACTTCAAACTGCCCGAGCAGTGGGTCATCCTTCCGTCTTTGGGTTTCCCGGTCAAAAACCAGGACAAGACTCAGGTCGTTGGCTACTTTGCGGTCGTCGCCAATCGCGGAACGCATAACAGTGGCGTCTATGTCGCAAGCCGCATCCCCCGTGAAGTCGCGATCCTGATCGACGAACTCATCCGCTACTAAGGGTAGGACCAGGGCGTCACGCTTCGTTTTCGTTGAAGCAAATGTTCAGATTCTCCTATGGCGGTGACCGGAAATCCGGCACCGCAGGCCGTTCCCAGATAATTATTGATGACCCATAAAATTGGTCTTAAGCTCATTCGAGTTTAGACCGATTTTTTGGTCCAGTTTGTGACTTAAGGGGAACAACACCATGGCAAAAGCAAAGAAGAAAAAAGCATCCAAGCCGGCCAAAAAAACGGCGCCCAAAAAGAAAACCGCAGCCAAAAAAGCAGCTCCCAAAAAAGCCGCTAAAGCGAAAGCGAAGAAGGCCGCTCCGAAGAAAAAGGCCGCGACTAAAAAAGCCGCTCCCAAAAAGACGGTCAAAAAAGCCGCGAAAAAAGCAGCTCCGAAAAAGGCCGCGCCGAAAGCGAAGGCTTCGCCCGCTCCCAAAAAAGAGGACAACAAGAAAAAAGCAATGGCCGCCGCGATGGCTCCCGCTGCTGAGCCCTTGATGGACGAGCTCGACGAATTCGGTGACGAAGCCGGCGGCCTCGAAGACATGGAGTCGGATGACGACATGGAAGAAGGCGAAGAAGGTGCCGCTCCCAAAGCCGAAGGCTGGGAAGAAGGCGACGACGCCGAAGAGGACAACTTCGAAAAGTTGGACGACGCGGACGACGACGATGATGACGATTCCGACGACGACGACCTCGACGACGGAGACGAAGGCTACTTCTAAGTAGCCGAGAGTCGACCAGACTCACGGAGACGAAGGCTACTTCTGAGTCGCCGAGAGTCGAGTGACTCGGCACAGTTTGCGAATCCGTCGACCGCGAAGCGGTGACG
This sequence comes from Pseudobdellovibrionaceae bacterium, assembly GCA_019637875.1. NCBI lineage: Bacteria > Pseudomonadati > Bdellovibrionota > Bdellovibrionia > Bdellovibrionales > Pseudobdellovibrionaceae > Pseudobdellovibrionaceae bacterium. The sequence continues at coordinate 314,561 of JAHBUW010000003.1, forward strand.
TGCTTCAAGGACGTGCCTCAAAAAAAAGGGACCCGACGGGTCCCTTTTTTTATTCCCAGAAGTTGAACCCGCGCGGAAGGCTTACGCCTTCGGACGCGAGTGAACTGCGAAACGCTCGAACTCACCGTACTCGTGGAGTTTGTTATAGAGCGTCTTGATCGTGATCCCAAGAGCTTGTGCCGCCTGAGTCTTGTTCCCATCGAAGTGAACAAGGGCCTTCAGGATGTAACGCTTCTCGAGTTCCGCCAAAGTGATTTGGGGATCGTACTCACCGGTTTCGTCCTTGTTCTCGGGAGTGCGCACGTTATCGGGAAGGTCGTTGAACATGATCGTGTGGCCATCCGCCAGGATCTGCAGACGTTCGCAAACGTTCTGAAGCTCACGGATGTTACCGGGCCACTCGTAGTTCACCATCGACTGCATCGCTTCCGCGTCCATCTGACGACCGCGGTTCAAAAGACCCGCATTGCCACCGTTCGACAGGAAGTAGTTGATGAGCGCCGGGATGTCTTCTTTACGACGACGGAGCGGCGGCACTTCGAGGATGATGGTGTTGATCCGATAGAAGAGGTCCTCACGGAAGTTACCGATTTGGACTTCTTTGGCGAGGTCGCGGTTCGTCGCGCAGATCACGCGAACGTCCACTTTCACGGGATCCTTGCCGCCGACGCGGAAGATCTCGCCCTCTTGCAGGAAGCGCAGAAGTTTCGACTGAATTGCGGGAGCGAGCTCACCGATTTCGTCGAGGAACAGAGTTCCGCCGTTCGCGGCTTCCGCGAGTCCCATTTTCTTTTGGTAAGCGCCGGTGAACGAACCTTTTTCGTGTCCGAAAAGTTCGCTTTCCAGAAGCGTGTCACGGAGCGCGCCGCAGTTGATGGCGACGAAAGCACGGCCGCGACGTTGGCTGCGGTCATGGATCGCGCGGGCGATCAGCTCTTTACCGGTTCCGGATTCACCGAGAACCAGGACGTTCGCCGTGGACGGAGCCACGCGATCGACCATCTTCATGAGACCATTCATGATCTCGGATTGATAGACGATGGTCTTTGTCTCTAAAATTTTAGCTGTGGGGGTTTGCCACATGATCTGCTTCGAGTTCTGCGAAGCGGGAAGAATCGGAGCGTGGTTATCGTTCGACATGGGAGTCACCTTTCCTACAAACGTTCAACTCTTGGGGTGGCTGCCGACATCTCAGTCACTCGTTCGCGACTTCGACACACAGCAGCAACGCGGTGCAATGTAACTGGACCATGGAATTATCACAAGAACTTTTTTCCAAGCTTCGAATTTTCTGCAGAGGGAGAGCTTTCATGAGTGACGAAAAGCGTCTCCAGCCTCTTTCGTCGTTAGTTGATAAGTTCTTGAAATATCAAGAGAATATCAAATCCGCATCACCTCATACGTTGAAGGCCTATGGCCGAGATTTGTCACAATCGATCGAAAGAATGAACTCGTTACAAGAGCTGCGCGATCGCATCGGCGAAGTGCAGCTGCGCTGGAAGCATCTCGCACCGGCCAGTCGCAACCGCAAAGCCGCCACGCTGAAGTCGTTCTTCTCTTATCTGTTCGACGAAAAGCTGATCAACGAGGACTGGTCCCGGCGCGTGGTCAGCCCCAAGGTGCCGCGCAAACTTCCGCACTTCATCTCGGTCGATGAGGCCTTGGTGCTGCTTCAATATATAGAGAAAGATCAGCGGCCCGAGGCCCTGGAAACCGAAGTCCTCTTCCTTCTGATGTACGGAGGCGGCCTGCGGGTCAGCGAAGCCTGCGGCCTGCGCGTGAAGGACATCGACTTCCGCGGGCGCGTGCTGCGCATCTTGGGTAAAGGACGCAAAGAACGCCTGGTCGCCCTCCCCTCGCGCGCGGTTGAGGCCTTGATCAAGAAGACGCGTGAAGAGGCCCTGGCCCCCGACGACTTCATTTGGGGAGCCGACGCGATGGATCCGCGCAACGCCTACGAGAAGATCCGTCGCCTCGCGCGCGAAGCGGGCCTATTACGACCGCTGCATCCCCACGCCCTTCGCCACTCGTTCGCCACGCATCTGCTCTCGGGCGGCGCGAACCTGCGTACGTTGCAAGAGCTGTTGGGGCACGCGAGTCTGGTCGCGACCCAGAAGTACACCCAGGTCTCGATGGACGATTTGGCCCGCACCCTCGAGGCACGCCATCCTTTGAGTTCTCCGAATAAAAAACGCCCGGCTTGATCGGTTCTTGAGGATCCCGTGTCGACTTGAAACAGGACCCGCTTCGGGGGACCGTCTCAAGAGCGAACTCGACGTCAAGTTCAGGTCCGCGAACTCCGAAAAAGAGAGAGCCGTCCGCCACTTGCGCGAAGGGCAGAGGAGACTTCGATGAACAAGTTCACCACGATGTTCGTAGCGAGCGCCGGAGCGTTGATCGCCCTTTCCATGATGGGCGGCGACTACTCTTACGCGCAACCCGAAGTCTACGGAACCATGATGGTCGTCAAAGGCGACATCAAAGTGAACTCCACGAAATCCGGCAAGGTCGAGACCGCGAAAGTGGGCTTCAAAGTCTACGCGGGCGACGCGATCCAATCGGGCGCGGATTCGCGTGCGAAGATCATCATGTCGGATAAGAACGTCATCAACGTTTCGCCGGATTCGAAAGTCACCATCGCGAAGTACGAAAACAACCCCGCTAAAGACAGCCGCAACGTCGAACTGAAAGTCGACTATGGTAAAGTCCGCGCGAGCGTCGAGCAGCAGTACGACGGTGAAAAGAACAAGTTCAACGTACGTACCCCCACCGCCGTCGCCGGCGTTCGCGGAACCGACTTCATCGCGGGCTATAACCCGACCACACGCAAAACGACCGTCATGACCTTCAAGGGTCTGGTGGCCGTGGGGGTCGCCGGCGCGAACGGCTCGATCACGAAAGCGGTCTTCGTCCGTCCCGGACAAAGCGCCGACGTGGATGAGACGCAAAAAGTCCAAACGCCGCAAACCGTTCCGCAAAATCAGCTGAATGATGCGAATCAAGAATCTTCGGCGGACACCGCGAAAGGCGGCGTGACTGAGGCGGCCCCCGCAGCGACCGCCGCGGCCCCGGCGAAAGACCAGGAGCCGAAGAAGGACGAAGCGAAAGCCGACGGCCCTGCGCCCGGACCCGCAAATGCAGATCAGGCGGCGAAAGCGGAACCCGCGAAAGAATCTGCACCCGCCACGCCCCCCGCTTCGACATCGAGTTCTACACCGAACCCGACAACGAGTCCCGGAGAGGGAAGCACTTCCCCCGCACGCACGACCGCTTCGGTTCCTCCGGTTTCGATGATCAGTTCGCGTGATCTTGATACAAGCATCTCGCGCGAGATCAAAGTCGCGCCCGAACTTCCTAAGGTGCCCACGACTTACAAACCGCCGACCGCCGCGCCCGTCGTCGCGCCGACACCGAACCCTTTCGTGGACAATGCGATCCGCAACCAAAAGTCCAGGGTCCGCGTCGAGATCTGCCTGCCCGGTACCGGCTGTTAACGACGACTAGTCCTCCACGGGGGTTGGCTTGCCCCCTTCGTGCGTGCTCCCTATACTGTTGAAAGATTTCATTCTTTCCGTATTTGGGGAGCTCCACATGAAGCCATCCATCGCTTTCGCGTCCATCGCATTCGCCCTGTCCTGCGCCCACGCGCAAGAGGATGCCCGCAAAGTTCGCGTGGACGTGCGCAAACCGCTCCGCCTGGATTACCACTCCGACGCTTGGAACAAAGACAAAAGCAAAGTCGAAACCTCCACGCTGCTGATCCGCGACGCCAAGACCGGTCGGACCGCGCAAGTGGAAGTCACCGAAACGGGTCGCGACACGGGACTTTTCCTGGGCTATTACCAACTCAACTTCGTCAGCGGACAAAACCAAGACCCCGAGATGTCCCCCGAAGTTTACGTGGTTCCCCCGTCGATCGCGTCAGGCGCGGCGGGAATGAAGGTCGTGAACCAAATGATTCGCGACGGGCAGCTGCTGCGCAAACCCTACTTCCTGCGCTTGGAAAACCGCTCGATGCAGGCGATCTCGGTTTACGATACGAAAGATCAAGCGCTCGAGGCCTACCAAGGTTACCTGAAAACGGGAACGGGCCGCCAGATCGTCGACCGCGCCGCCATGGCCGCCGCGCAGGCCGCCCGTCTTTCCGAACAAAGCCGCGCCCGCCAGGAAGCCGAACTGAAAGCCGAAAACGAACGTAAGGCGATGGAGCAAGCCGAAGCCGCCCGCATCGCGGAAGCCCGTCAAAAGGCCTCCGAGATGGACGCGAACGCGAAGGCCCTGCGCCAGAAGCGCGCGGTCGATGCCGCGACCCTAGCCATGGAGCTCTACAAGAAAGACGAGTTCGCCGGCGCCGAAAAGAAATTCCAAGAGGCCGTGAACGAAGATCCCGAAAATCAAACGTATTACTTCCAGTACGGCGTCACGCTTTTCAAACTGGAAAAGTACGATCGTTCGCTCGTGATCTTGGACTTGGTGAAAGGCGGCGAGGTCAATCCCGCCGAAGTGAACTATTACCGCGGATTGAATCACCTCAAGCTGCAAGAGTACAACAACGCGTACAAATCGTTCTTGGACGTGAAAAACGCGAACGATCCCCAGCTCAGTCCCGCGGCCGGCTTCTTCGCGGGCGTGATCGACTACCAAAACGAAAACTACGATTCCGCCCGAGGTCTCTTCGAGTACGTGCTGGATCACTCCAAAGACCCGCAACTCGACAAACAATCCGAAGCTTACCTGGAACAAATCGCGAACATCCGCCAATTCCAAGAGATGCAGAAGACCAAGTTCTTCATCAACGCCCAGCTCGGACTGATTTACGATTCGAACATCTTGTCCATCAGCGCGGCGAACGCCCCGACGGATCTGAACGGCTTCCGCTGGATGTACGGCGGCTCGGTCGAATATCGCCCCATCTATTCGCAGCGCCATGAACTGTCCGCGCAGCTGTCCGTGAACGACATGTATTCGCAGGACAAGCAGTTCCAATCGAAGACCGAGTTCCAGAACACGGACGCTTTGCAGGCGATCTTCGGCCTTCCTTACCGCTGGAAAGCGGATGCCTTCGGGAAAGGCTACCAACTGAGCCTGACCCCGAGTTACGAGAACGTTCAGATGAATGCCGACGGCGAAGGCACGCGCGAGACGATCCTGAACTCGACGGTCCTTGATGTCGACCAAACCTTCATCATGAACGAGGATTGGTTTTCGACCTACAATCTGGAGTTCCGCCGCGACAACTCGCAGATCGCGTCGACTGACGAGGAAAATCAATCGGCGACCAAAATGTCGCTCTCGTCATCGCAGGCTTGGTTCTTCGACGCCAAGAAAACTAAAGCGCTCATCTGGGACTTGGGTTACTCGAAGAACAATGCCGAAGGCGAGAATCAACGTTATAACCGCATCGATACCGCCCTCACCTATCTGCACCCGATCAACGACACCTGGAGCGGCACGACCCGCCTGGGCTACTACAACTCGAACTACAACGAGCATACTTCGGGTCGGACCGACAACAACCTCGGCGTGACCCTGGCCGCCCGCCGCGGTCTCGAGAAGCTGCTGTTCGTGAACGTCGCGTTCACTTACCAAAAGAACAACTCGATCGAGGCTTACACCTACGATAAGTACACGCTCATGACGTTCCTGAGCTGGGATCAGAATTTCTAAAGTGAAGCCGACTGCACGTAGCGTTTGATTTGTTCGCTCAGCCAGCTGCGCTTCGGCGTCGGCACTTGGGGAAAGGCCGACTCTCCCGCCAACGTCGCGATGGGTTGCTCGAGAAAAGGCGCCATCCATTCGTCGAATTCCAGGACTCCGTGAAGCTTCAGGAATTTCAAACCGAACTGCGCTTCCACGCGCGCCAAGTTCGCGCCATCGGCCAAGGTTTTAAGCGAATTGCCGAGTAAATTGAAAATCTCGGGGAAGACGTCGCCGGGATTCGAGCGGTCGATCACGTCCAGGCAGCGTAGCGCGAGGTTCAACCGATCGTAGTCCGAACGCAAGCCCTCGAAACCCTCGAGCAGGCGCGCGTCCTCTAAGGAATGAAGCGCGTCTTCCCGCACGGCCATTTTAACCTGACACTCGAGATAGTGAGTGGGTTCGAGCAGACCGCCCCCGAAGCGTTTGCGGCTTTTCAGCGCTCCGCGCGCCAGGCAGTGCAAACGCGCGCCGTTGGGCTCAAGCCCGTGGATGATCAAGTCGGCTTCCGCCCACTTCATCCGCTTGAGCACGATCATTTTCACGCTCTTGTTCATGGATTCAGCTCGAAAACCGTGGCGTCCATGGCCTCGCGCAATTTGTCCTCGAACAGCGGGTGTCGGACCAGGTCGGGACTCAGTAGCAGAAGCCCGCGCACTTCATCGGCGGAAGGCATCGGCTGCCACCACTGCGTGAACGCCGGCAAGACCGGATGCTCACAACCCGTCACCGATTCCGAATCGAGGGGCAATTGCAAAGCGCGCTTCAGAAGTTCGGCCACGGCCGCGCCGTTGCGGTCGGGATGCCAAACGGCCACGCGATCGTAAAGACGGCGCGCCATTCCCCATTCGCGAAAACCGAACTTCGAGATCATCAAACGTTCCGCGTCTTCCACCGCCGCGCGGTCCTCGCGCCGGGGCAGGCTCAGAATCTTCTCGACCTGCGCGCGCTCGTTCGCGCCCCAGATCATCCGGTGCGCGAACAGCGGCGGCGTGCGCACGCGCGCACCCAAACGCGCCCACGCATACTCTTCGCTCAGGCTTTGGATACGCACGCCGTAGGGTGAAACATCGCGGGGTCGGAAAAAGTGCGCGCTGTGGCTGACCGCCATCGACAAAATCCGTTTCGCGCCGAGCGCGACGTCCAAAAGTTCGCGGCCGAAGTCCGCGCCGGTGACGGGATGATCTTCCGCCCACATCACGAAATTGGTTTCACGCGGAAGCGACTCGGCCCAAGTTTGCCAATCGGCCGCGGGCGCTCCCGGCGCGGGCAGCTGCGATGCGGGAATCACCTGCACCTGAAAACCCATCTTGTAAATTTGCGGCAGCACCGCTTCGAAAGCCCAGGTCTCGCCTTCGATGATCGCCACTTGCGGTTTGTGCGAAAAAAAGAGCGCCGTCCCCAAAACCATCTCGCACACCGCATGCTCCAGACCGCGGTACATCCGACCGTGCTCGTCGGCCTTCATCGGAAACTCCGAGCGAAATCCCTCGTTCCAATCTTCCCAAGTGTGCGTGCGCAAAAGATCGATCTTCATCACTTTGCATTTCACCGGAAACACGCGGGCGAGTCATGTCTCGAATTGAGGCGTCAATCCTTTGCGGCCCCCCGGACGAAAAGGGGCCCTCGTGGGTCCGCCTCTCATTCGTCCCTCGTTGAGACGCATTTTCCCAAGTCATATCAAGGGATTGTCCGAGGGAAACTGGCGGTCGACTTGCACTCTCTGACGGCATGGGGTTCCCGTCGTCAACAACTCAACTTTGCCGGATCACGATGCTCTTGGCCGCGCTGGGCTTCCCCCTGCTCACACTCGCGAACTATCAGGGCACTCAGGCCCGTGGCCCCGTCGCGACCCGCACGCAAGCCCCGGCACGCACCACGAGCGCCGCCCTCACACCGAGCGTGGCGATGGCCAACGCCGGTCACATTCGTCCCGCTTCGAAGCGCGCGCTGCGCGTGGATGATCCCGGCGTCACCGGCGGCCTGAGCGTGCAGCCCTCGATCGCGGTCGACGGCGTTCCTTCGTCCACCGTCACCACGCCGAGCGGCACCGCGACCACGACATCACTGCCTTCCGGTGTCCGCGGTTTGAGCGCATCCGTTCCCACGGGCTCGCCGGTCGTGATGCCCCCGCCCGCACCGAACACCCAAGATCCCAATCTGCTGCCGATGATGTTGCAGGTTGCGGGCGCACTGATCAAAGGCATGCCGTCAGACTCGACCGGAAAAAATCACGACACCAACGCCGAGCTGCGCGCCACCGCCGAACGCGCCGGTGCGCTCAACGCCCGCGTGAACCAAGTCACCTCGGGTGTTCAGGGCGTGCCCCCGGCGACCTGTACCTCTTGTTTGACCAGCACCACCCAGGATCCCCGCTTCGAACGCTGCTCGAATCAGAATGGCTACTTCGAGGACGTTCTCGCCGGCGGGAACTTACCGGCGATGCAGGCCTTGAAAGACGCGACACCCTCGAATGCCACCGTCACCTGCATGGCCGAACGGATGCGCACCTCGGGTGGACGCTTCAACTATTGCTCGCAAGGAAGTGGCGGTTACGGCCAACGCGTGAACCGCCCCTGCGCTTCCGAACGTATGGTCCGCGCGGTCGCTTCGGCTTTCGAGCTGACCTCGGAGTGCCTGGCGGGCTACGTGGATCCCGGAACCGAAAATAACGCCGAGGCGAAAGCCTCTTTGCGCCGTGCCCTCTTTCAGTTGATCAATCACGAGTCGGGTTTCGTCCCGAACTCGGTCTCGTCAACGGAAGCCGGCGGCATGGGACAGCTGACCCAAGGCGCGATCCAACACATCAATCGCGAAGAGTTCGGCACGATCCAGGCACGCATCAAATCCAGCTCCAATCCCGCCTGCCAGCAGCTCGCGAAATCGGAATACCGTCCGATGCAGGGCTCGACGGCCAACGGCTGCGAACGCCTGGCATTGCAGAACGGAAATCCGCAGCTGAATCTGATGTACTCGATGGCGCATATGAAACTGATCTACGACCAAGTCGCGGGACAACTGGACCGCGCGGGCGTGAGCGGCGCGGCCCGCACGACGCTCCTTCACCAACTTCTGGTGTGGGGACACAACGTGGGTTCGGGCGGCATGGGCGAAATCCTGCGCATCTCATTGAGCCGTCACGGAGCGAGCTTACGCGCGGGCAATGTCGGCGCGTTCCTGCAAGCCATGCAGCAAGACACCGCCAGCTGGCACCGCGCGAAGGGCCAACGCGATCCCGCCGAGCCCACCCGCTTCCTGGCCAAAACCCAAAACGACCTGGCATCGCTCGAACGCCGCGTGAACGGCAGCTGCGGGGTGATCAAATGAAATCACTGATCCTGATTCTACTGACGGTTTTTTTCAGCATGCAGGCTTTCGCCAGCGGCGGTCGCATGACCACGGCCCAAGTGCGCGCCACCGTGCAGGACGCCCGGGAGCGTTTGAAAAATCAAAATGACCCCCAAGCCCGCAAAGCCGAACTCGAACGCCTGCAAACCCGCTTGCAGCAAGAGTTCAACAAAGGTTCGGCGAGTTTTGACGCCACCTTCGTTTACGTGAACAAGGTCCTCTTGGATCTGGAAAACATCCTGTACAACGACTGCAAAAAATCACGGGACCTGATCGTCAATCAAACCCTGGGCGCCGATCCGAATCTACGCCAGCGCGACGCCATCCAACGCGAAATGAGCGAAGGTCTGGCTTTGCACACGTCTTACTGCTCCGGCCGCTAGGTCCCTCGCACTCCCCAAAAATAAAAACGAACTGGCCCCTTTGCGTGCGCGTTCGAAATCCATGGAGTTTCCGAAAGGCTTTTCCTTTCGGTCAGTTGGGGCCTCCGCAGCGCCTGGATGGCGTAAGACCCTGCGGCGAGGCCAGGAGGGCCGCGCCCCAAGTGAGCGAAAGGAAAAGCCTTTCGGAAGCGCTCCGGGAGTTTGGATGCGCACGCAAAGGGGCCAGTTTCAAATAAAAACGCGGACCCTTGGGCCCGCGTTTTTCGTTTCTTTGCTGAAGCGTGGAGTTCTAGATTCCCGCCTTGTGTCTTTCTTCGTCGTCGACGACCGAAAGGATGCCGCCTTTGAGCTGGGGACGGTAGGCGAGTTTCTCGATCCCGTAATTGAACTGACCGCCCGAAAGCGACGGGGTCTGCCACTCGGGGCCCATCCGGATCGCGTCGACAGGGCAGGCCTCTTCACAGAAGCCGCAGAAGACGCAACGAAGGATGTCGATCTCGTACTTGATCGGGAATTTCTCGACCGTGGGATCGGTGTGTTCCGACGCCACGATGGTGATGCATTCCGCGGGGCAGTTCGTCGCGCACAACATACACGCCGTGCAACGGAGCGAACCGTCCTTCTTCACCGTCAGGACGTGGTTCCCTTTGAAGCGCGCCGAATACTCGTGCTTCTCTTCCGGATAGTTGATGGCCGGCATGCCTTTTTTGTTGATCAAGTTCTTGATCAAGTGTTTGCCGGTGATGGCGAGCCCGCCCAGAATCCCGGGCAGGTACCACTTCTGAAGTTCACCCGAACGTTCAACAACACTCACAGCGACCCCCGACGGAAGACGAATTCGTTTTTCTTACGCGTTTCCACGGTCACGCGGTCCTGAGGCTTCTGGACTTCCACGAAAGTCGAAGGCTCGGCGCGGAAGATCAGGTTCTGACCGGTCAGCAGCTGGGCCGCGTCCGTCAGGCTGAGGGCTTCGTTCACGATGGTGGTGACCTTTTTGATCTTCTGGGCCAGGCCCTTGAAGTTCACGAAGGTGCCGTCCTTTTCCAAGTACGACTTCATGGGAATCTGCCACACATTGCCCGAGCTCAGTTTTTCGACGAACTCGTTCTTCGTGCTTTGCATCCAGATCAGGTTTTCCGCCTGGCTCAAGAGCTTCACTTTTTCTTCGATGTCCGGGAAGACGAAGAAGTTTTCGGGACCGGCGACGACGACGGTTTTGATCTTCTTCGACTTCAGGCCTTCCACCAGGTCATTCCAACCCGCGGTGATCCCGTGCTGCGCGAGCACGGACAACAGGCCCTTGGTGTTCGGGTTCTTGTCCCCGCGTTTCAGCAATCCATCGAAAGCTTCGAAACTTTCGGGATTGTTGATCCAATGGAAGATGTTTTTCGTACCGACATTCGAGACGAAGTTCGCGATGATGGTTTCGTACTCTTCCGAGGTGTACTGGCCCGTCAAGACCAGCGCCACGGACGAGCCCCCCGCCTTCACGACCGCGCCGGCTTCTTTCGCCGCCGCGCCGGGAGCGAGCTCTTCCCAACCGTTTTTGCCCAGACGACGGCCCTTCAGCCAACGCGCATCGCGGTTCACGAACTTGTAGAAGTCGCGACCGGAATCGCTCATCCAGTGACCGTTCACGTCGGGATTGTAGATCGGCTTCGCGCGGAAGAATCCTTCTTTGTTGAAGTACACGCGAACGTTACAGCCCGTCGAGCAGCCGGTGCAGACCGTGGGCGCATCTTTGAGATACCAAACCCGTTGGCGGAACCGGAAGTCTTTCGCGGTCAGCGCGCCGACCGGGCAGATGTCCACCGTATTCAGTGAGTACGCATTGTCGAGTTCGACGCCGTCGTGGGTGCCGATCTCGGCGTGGTCCCCGCGATTGAAGATCCCCAGCTCGTTCGTCTTCGTGACTTCTTCGGTGAAGCGCACGCAACGCGAACACAGGATGCAACGCTCGGAATCCAGAACCACGGTGGGTCCCAGATCGACGACCTTGTGTTTTTTGACTTTCTTTTCGGCCATCTCGGGATTGTATTTCCCGAATTCCATATACTGGTCTTGCAGACCGCACTCACCGGCTTGGTCGCAGATCGGGCAATCCAAGGGGTGATTGATCAAATGGAAATCCAAACCCCACTTCGCGGCGTCTTTCACCTTTTCCGAAGTGTTGTTCACTTTCATGCCTTCAGTGACCACGGTATTGCACGCGATCTGCAGGCGGGGATTTCCTTCGATCTCGACCATACACAAGCGGCACACGCCCGCGACCGACAAACCGGGGTGCCAGCAGTAGTGAGCAATGGATTGCTCATTGTTTTTCATGGCCTCGATGATCGTCGTTCCTTCTTTGACTTCGAGCTCGACGCCATTAATGGTGCATTTCGGCATACGCCACCCCTTTAACTTTCGAACGACCTTCGCGCACATAGTACTCGAATTCGTCGCGGAACTTGCTCACGAAGCTGATGACCGGCAAAGCCGCCGCATCCGAAAGCGCGCAGATCGTGCGCCCCTTCATGTTGTCGGCCACTTTCACCAGAAGATCGATGTCTTGCAGACGGCCGCGGCCCGACAGGATCGAATGGACGATCTTGTCCAACCAGCCCGTGCCTTCACGGCAGGGCGTGCACTGACCGCAAGATTCGTGATGATAGAAATGAGTCAAATTCGCCAGCGCCTCGACCATGCAGGTCGTATCGTCCAGCACGATGACCGCGCCCGAACCGAGCATCGAACCCATCTGCGCCAGACATTCGTAGTCGAGCGTCGCGCGGTTCGCTTCTTCCGCGGTCAAAACCGGCGAAGAGCTTCCGCCGGGAATCACGGCTTTCAGCTGACGACCGGGGCGAAGGCCGCCCGCCATCGAGATCAAATCTTTGAGCGGATACGCGAGGGGCACTTCGAAGTTCCCGCCGTGCACGACCGCGCCGCTGATCGAGAAGAGCTTCGTGCCCGCCGACTTTTCGGTGCCGAATTTGCGGTAAGCCGCCGCGCCGTCACGGATGATCGGGATGACCGCCGCGAGCGTCTCAACGTTATTCACGATGGTGGGTTTGCGCAGATAACCCTGCACCGCCGGGAAGGGCGGTTTCAGCTTCGGCTGGCCTTTCAGGCCTTCGAGCGACGAGATCATCCCGGTCTCTTCACCGCAGATGTAAGCGCCCGCCCCCGAATAAACGTCCATCTCGTGGTCGAAACCCGAGCCCAGGATGTTTTTGCCGAGGTAACCGGCCTTCTTCGCTTCTTCGATCGCGGCGAGCAAGATGCGGATCGAGACGTAGTACTCGCCACGGACGTAGATGTAGGACTTTTTCGAGCCGATCGCGAAGGCCGACATGATCATGCCTTCGATCAACTGGTGCGGAGCGCGCTCCATCATCAGACGATCTTTGAACGTGCCGGGTTCGCCTTCATCCGCGTTGCAGAGAAGATAGCGGGGCTCATTGTTTTTCGGCAGGAAGCTCCACTTGGTGCCGGTCGGGAAACCCGCGCCACCACGGCCGCGCAAGCCCGAAGCCTTCACTTCGTCGATGATCTGCTGGGGCTGCATTTTGAGGGCTTTTTCCAGCGTCTTGTAACCGCCGTTTTTCTTGTAGCCCTCAAGACCGCGGAACTCGTCCAGGTGGTAGAACTCCGATAGCAGTTTCGACTGACCCGGAACGTGGGTGCAATTGATGCTTCCGCTCATTTCAAGCTCCTCAAAAGATTCATCGCGGATTCGGGCGTGAGGTTCTCGTGGTACTCGTCGTTGACCATCATCATGGGCGCGGTTCCGCAACTGCCCAGACACTCCGCGCGCGAAATCGAGAATTTCCCGTCGGCGGTGACCTCGTTCATTTTCACTTTCAGTTCTTTGCACATGTGGTTCACCAGATCCTGCGCGCCATTCACATGGCAGCTCAGCGTCTGGCAAACTTGCACATGGTACTTACCGACGCTCTTCTGATTGAACATCGTGTAGAACGTGAACACTTCGTTGATGCGCGATTCGGGAAGACCCAGCACTTTCGACAGCGTACGGATCACATCCTGGCTGATCCAGCCGTTGTTTTCTTTCTGCGCGATGTACAAGGACGGGATGATCGCCGACTCGACGGTCTCGTAGCGGGTCATCTCTTTCTTCACTTTTTGCAGGCCTTCGGCCGAGAGTTCAAACATCGTGGGCTCCTGCTTAACGGTCGAGTTCGCCGGCGATAAGGTTCATCGAAGCGATGGTCGCGATCGCGTCCGCGATCATGCCACCCTTCACCACGGTGGGGAAAGACGAGTAGATCGGGAAGCAAGGGGGACGCACCTTCAAACGGTAGGGATTTCCGCTGCCGTCCGAAACCAAATAGAAACCGAGCTCGCCGTTCGCCGCTTCGGTCGCATCGTAAGTGTCGCCAATCGGAGGACGGAGACCCTTGATGATGAGCATGAAGTGGTTCATCAGACCTTCGATGTTTCCGTAAACGTCTTTCTTCTCGGGCAGCACGATCCCTTTGTCGCGGATCGTGTAATCACCCGAAGGAACGTTTTTGCAGATCTGCTCGATGATCCGGATCGACTGGCGCATCTCTTCCACGCGAACCAGGTAGCGATCATAGATGTCGCCGCTGGTGCCGACGGGAATGTCGAAGTCGAGCTGGTCGTAGCCGTAGTAAGGTTGCAGCTTACGCAAATCCATCCCCACGCCCGAAGCGCGCAGCAAGGGACCGGTATAGCCCCAAGCCAAAGCGTCCTGCGCGGTCACCGGCAAAACGCCGCGGGTCCGCTTGATGAAGATCTTGTTGTCCAGCGCCAGCGCCGAGAATTCGTCCAGCTCCGCGCGCATGTCCTTACAGAAATCCAGAACCAGATCGAACCAACCGTCGGGAGCGTCCTGCGCCATGCCGCCCACGCGGGTCATAGAGACGGTCAAACGGGCGCCGCAAAGTTTTTCGAAAAGATCGTACACACGCTCACGGTAAGTGAACATATGGAAGAAGCCCGTCAACGCACCCAAATCCAGCGCGCCGGTTCCCACCGAAATATGGTGGTCGATGATCCGCGAAAGCTCGGCCAGGATGATCCGCAGCGCCTGCGCGCGCGGCGGGATCGTCACGCCCAGGATTTTCTCGACGGTCTTGCAGTAACCGATGTTGTTCATCGGCGCCGAACAGTAGTTCAGACGGTCGGTGTACGGGATGACTTGGTTGTAGGGATGGGTTTCCGCCATCTTTTCGAAACAGCGGTGCAGGTAGCCGATCTCGACGCCGGCGCGCGCGATCGTCTCGCCGTCCATTTCAGCCATGACCCGCAAAGTTCCGTGCATCGCCGGATGGGAGGGTCCGATGTTCAGCGGCTGGAAATTGTCATTGAGCACATCGCCGCGCTCATCGCCGACGTTGTCGAAGTGAATCGGCAAGGTCGATGTGCAGTGCTGCTGACGATCCGCTTCGTAGTCTTTGCGCAAAGGGTGACCCACGAATTGATGGTGGGTCAGAATCCGGCGCAGGTTCGGGTGGCCTTTGAAAACGATCCCGAACATGTCGTAAGCTTCGCGCTCGAACCAATCGGCACCGCGGAAGATGCCGATCAAAGTATCGATGGACTCGCCTTCCGCCAGACGCACCTTCAAACGCACGCGACGGGCGTTTTTGGTGTTCAGCAGGTGGTAGACGACGTCGAAACGTTTCGCACGGTTCGGATAGTCGACACCGCAAAGATCGACGAAGAAGTCGAAGTGGCCTTGCTCTTTCAAAAAGCGAATGACGGCGATGATGTTGTCCGCGGGGACGACGATCGCGTCGTCACCGAACTGCTGCGCGAACTCGAACGCGTCGATGTTGAACGACGACGCGAGTTCTTTCTTGAGCGTTTCCAAATTACTCATAGTCCGGAGCCTTCCATTGGTCTTTCCACGGGCGAGGCGTGTGATCTTTGATCATTTTCTGGAGCGTCATGATGCCATCGAGAACCGCTTCGGGAGTCGGAGGGCAACCGGGGACGTAAACGTCGACGGGAATGACTTTATCGGCGCCTTGCAGGACGTGATACGCACGGTAGAAACCGCCCGACGAAGCGCACGCGCCCATCGAGATCACGTACTTCGGCTCGAGCATTTGACGGTAAATGCGCACGAGGATCGGCGCCATTTTTTCGGTGATGGTGCCCGCGACGATCAGCAGATCGCTCTGACGGGGCGAGAAGCGCACGACTTCCGCGCCGAAACGCGCGAGATCGTACTTCGGTCCCATCACGCTCATGAGTTCGATTCCGCAGCACGCGGTTCCGAACGGCAAAGGCCACATGGAGTTCCGACGTCCCCACGCCACAACGGCATCGAGACGAGTCGTCATCGCGAACGAGCGCGACGGATCGTGAGCGTCTTGCGTGCCAGTCGCGATTTGAATCGACGACGGAGCAGACGCGTTGATTTGGGTGTCCTGTTCAGACATTTGAAACACCTCGCAATATTCTCAATAGATTTGCATCTTTCCCTTCATTTTGTCGCAGATTCAGCAAGTGAAGTCATGAACTTTCAAGGGGTTGGTAGAGGTTCGGAGTTGCAGAGTTTCGCTTCGAAAACTAGCATCCGATTTTGGGCGTGCGAATGATTCGGGCGCTTGCCGTGACGGACTCTCCTTCCGAGTGAAATCGGAGGAGGAATCCGGCCTTCGGCCCAACTAAGGAGGGGAAATGACAACTCACAGCATGAGAGCGATTCTCATTTTTGCGGTCACCGGACTGCTCGGACTCAGCGCTCTCGGACAAAACACCAAACGCGAGACCGCGCGAACCGATGTGCGAACATTGGTGAAGTTCAAAGGCAAAGCCGAAATCTCGAAAACCTATGGCTGGATGACCACGAAATCCGGCTGGGACGTTTCGCAAATCACCGACCAATGGGTCCTGGTGAAAGGCGCCGATGTGGCGGCCGTCCAAAATCGCCTCATGTCCATGATGTCGACCGAAAGTGAAATCGAATTCACCCAACCCGACTACCCGATCCGCCTGATGCACGACTGGCGCATCCAAGATCCCCTCCGCCGCGCCGCAATTCAGCGCAGCGCTAAAGCCCTCGCCCGCTTCCAAAAGACCATGCCCGCCGACAACCCCGAGTTCCCCACCGATCTGACGACCGGCACGGGCGCGGACCCGGATTTCGCGAAACAGTGGGGCATGCACAATGCCGAAGTCGCCGAGGCTTGGCGCAAGAATAAAGACGCGCGGGGCGTGATCGTCGCGGTCATCGACACCGGCGTCGACTACACCCACGAAGACCTGCGTCCGAATCTTTGGATCAACAAAAAAGAGATCCCCGGCAACGGCATCGATGACGATGGCAACGGCTACATCGACGACGTTCTGGGTTGGGATTTCGCCGCGAACGACAACAAACCCTTCGACCTCGCCATGGAGCCCTTGAAGGTCATCACCACGGGCGGAAACCCCGGTCACGGCACCCACTGCGCGGGCAACGTCGGCGCACGCGGCGACAACGGCCTGGGCATCGCGGGCGTCGCGCCCCACGTCCAGATCATGAGTCTGCGTTTCATCTCGGAAAAAGGCGCCGGCTACACTTCGGGCGCGATCGGTGCGATCAAGTACGCGGTCGACAACGGCGCGAAGGTGCTTTCGAACTCGTGGGGTTCCGAGGGTGAAGACCCGAACGCCGGTGAAGAGAACAAAGCACTGCGTGATGCGGTCGCTTACGCCGAACAGCACGGCGCGATCTTCGTCGCGGCGGCCGGCAACGGACACCGCGGTCGCGGTTACGACAACGACAACGATCCGCTCCCCGCTTATCCCGCAAGTTATCCCCACGCGAACATCATCACCGTCACCGCCATGGACGTGAACGACCGCCTGGGTTCGTTCGCGAACTGGGGCAACGTCTCGGTGGACATCGGCGCTCCCGGCCTGAATGTCTATTCGACGATGGTGGGCAACGTGTACTCCGACAAAGTCGTCGATCTGGCTTCGATCTCCGTCGACTGGGACGGCACTTCGATGGCGGCCCCGCACGTCGCGGGAGCGGCGGCTCTGTACTGGGGCGCAAATCCGACGAAGACGTGGCAAGAGGTCAAGGACGCGATCCTGAAGTCGGCGACTCCCGTCCCCGCTTTGAAAGGCAAAATCCTGACCGGCGGCAAGCTCAACGTGAACGAGATGATGAAGCACTAAAAGTCCTCCACATCGAATTTGCTTAAAAGAACGGCGGGGCTTCCCCGCCGTTTTCTTTTTCGCGCGATGCCTTCCAGCATCAACCGTCGATCGCGCAGCGGTGACGTGAATGAGGTCGACTTCCCGCCCCGATGGGCCTAAACCTCGCGGGATGACTGACCCCGGACTCCTGAAGAACCCGCTTTGGTACTACATTAAAAAATTCCGCAAGAGCTTCGGTCTGGGGATGTTCTTCCTCGTCATCACGAATATCCTCGACGGAATTTATCCGCTGTTCCTGGCGATGATCATCGACCGTGTGGCCGCCCATCTGGGTTTCACGTCGCTTTGGGGTCCGCTCGCCGCCTTTTTCGCCACCATGGCGGGCCTGGCGGTGTCGCGCTATTTGTGGCGCGTGCACTTCGGCAACTACCACACCCACGCGGCCGAGGATCTGCGCAATCACCTGATGGCGCATCTGTTGAAACTGACCCCACGCTTTTACCAGAAAAATCAGCTCGGCGAGCTGATGAGCCTGATCGTCAACGACGTGCAGAGCTTCCGTCAGTCCATCGGTTCGGCGATTTTGATTTTGGTCGACGGCGCGGTGATCATCGTCGTCATCCTGCCGTTGATGATCATGATGAGTTGGGAGTGGACTTGGAAGACCTTGATCTTCCTGCCGCTGGTCCCCTTCATGATCAAATCCCTGATGAACGCGATCTACCGCAAATCCAAAGAAGTGCAGGACAATCTGTCCGTGCTGTCGGGCTACGCCCAAGAGACCGTGACCGGCGTGCGCGTCCTGAAGGGCTTCGCGGTGGAAAACGAACGTTCACGCGACTACGCGAAGCTCTCGCGCACCTATCAGAACTCGAACGTCGAGCTGGCCCTCATCGATTCCTTGTGGTCCCCCGTCATGTATTTCGGCGTCGCCTCGGGCACGGTGATTTTGCTTTTCATCGGACTGGACGACGTGATGAACGGCGCGGTCACGCTGGGCACACTGGTCGCGTTCCAACGTTATATCTCAAAGATGATTTGGCCCGTGACCGCGTTGGGTCTGGGGCTTTCCCAATACAAAAAAGGGATGGCGGCCTTTGATCGCATCAAAGCCGTGCTCCTTGAAAAGCCCGACGTCGAATTCCGTGGCGGTTCGGACACCATGGAGTTCTCGGGACTGACGGTGCGGGATTTGAACTTCACTTATCCGGGAAGCGCCGAACCCGCGCTGAGGAACGTGAACCTCCAACTGCAACCCGGCGAGAAGATCGGGATCACCGGGCCCGTGGGTTCGGGGAAATCGACGCTGCTGCATCTGCTGCTGGGATTCTATCATCTGCCGCCGGGCCAGATCACGGTGAACGACCGCGATCTGTTCGATTGGGATGAAGAGAAGCTGCGGGCGCTCTTCACCCTGATTCCCCAGGACGTTTTTCTGTTTTCGGATACGGTGCGCGCGAACATTCGCTACGCCCTACCCGAAAACCATCCGCCGCAAGCGGCCGGCGAAATCGACTTGGCCGAGCATATCCTGGACCGCGTGCAGATCCTGGACGAGATGCGCGCCCTGCCCGGCGGGCTTGAGGCCACCTTGGGCGAACGCGGGATCAATCTTTCCGGCGGCCAGAAGCAGCGCCTGGCGCTCGCGCGTGGGCTCGTGCGGCCGACCTCGCTGATTTTGATGGACGACGTCCTGAGCGCCGTGGACTTCAAAACCGAAGAGAAAATTTTGAACGAACTCGCGCGCATGAAGACCTCGTGTTTGATCGTCTCGCACCGGATCGCGGCGCTGAAGCATTGCGATCGCATTTTGGTCTTGAACGGCGGTCGCGTCGAAGCGCTGGGTCGTTTCGATGACGTGCTCGCGCAAAGCCCCTTCTTCAAGGAGCTCTATGAAATTCAGGGCGGGCCGCTACCGAACGAAGACGGAGCCCCGACGAAAGGAGGCCCGCGATGAAGGCCTTCGTCGAAGAAGATAAGGTCCAATCCAGCCTGTCCGTCTGGCAGATGATCGGCCGGCTGTGGCCCTACACTCGGCGCTTCCCGTGGCTGTTCACGGTCACGATCGTTTCGATCCTGGGGCTGGCGACCGCGTCGCGGGTTTTGCCTTGGCTGTTCGGCCAGGCGATCGACGAAGGGATCTTGAAGAACAACGCCGAAATCGTTACCCGCATCGCGCTCATTTACCTGGGCGTCGAGGTCATTCGCTGCGCCTTTGATTTCTCGTACCTCTACTTCTTCCAGAAACTCGGGCAGAAGGTCCTGACCGACATCCGGCAGGATCTGAACGACCGCGTGCAGTCGCTGCCCATCGACTTCTTCAACAAAAACCCCATTGGTCGCATCGTCACGCGTTTGACGAACGATACGGCGACGCTGTCCGAAGTCTTTTCAAACGGCGTGATCCAGATCATCACCGAGGGCGTCATTTTTATCTCGGTCGTCGTGGCGATGTCGCTCATCTCGTGGAAACTCACGCTCGTGACGATGATCACGGCGCCGTTTTTCCTGTTCTTGGCCTTCCGTTTGGCGGGACGGCTGCGGGTCATCCTGCGTGAGTCGAAGAAGCGGCTTTCGGTGCTGTCCAGTTACGCGTCGGAGCAACTCTCTGGTATCCGCGTCGTGCAGATCTACAATCGTCGCCCGCAAAGCTTTCAGCGCTTCCGCGATCAATCCGCGCGTTACCGCGATGCTTTGCTGAACTCGATCAAACACTACGCGCTTTTGCAGCCGCTGATGAACATCTTCAACGGCGTGACCTTGACCCTGGCCCTGTCCTACGGAGGTTACCTCACGCTGGAAGAGGCGATCCCCATCGGCTCCATGGTCGCCTTCTTGATGCACGCCCAGGATCTGATCGCGCCCTTGCGCGAGATCCTTGAAAAGTTCCAGCAGTTCCAGAATTCGCTGACCTCGGCCGAACGGGTTTTCCATACGCTCGACGAAAAACCCGAACGTATGGAGTCGGTCGTCCACCCCTTGAAGATTCAGGGTTCACTGGAGTTTCGCGAGCTGAACTTCCGTTACAGCGAGGGGCTTCCCTGGGTTTTGAAGAACTTCAATCACCAGGTCCCCGCCGGACGCAAGGTCGCGCTGGTCGGTCGCACGGGCAGCGGGAAGTCCACCCTCGTGGCGCTGTTGCAGCGCTTTTACGACGCTCCCCTCGGCACCGTTTTCATCGACGGCCGCGCCATCGAGGATTTCGATCTGCGCTCGCTGCGCCGTCGCATCGGCGTGGTCCAACAGGACCCCTTCATCTTCCGCGGCACGATCGAAGAGAATTTGCGTCTGGGACAAGCCGAGTTCCCGCGCGAGCGCCTGCAAGCGGCGCTGGACCGCATCGGTTACGGCGCCTTTCTGCGCGCCACCGGTCGCGGCCTGGAAAGCTTCGTCGAAGAGCGCGGCGCGAACCTGTCCTCGGGCGAGCGACAGCTTCTGAGCTTCGCGCGCATTCTGGTCTTCGAGCCCGATGTTTTGATCTTGGACGAAGCCACCGCGCACATCGACTCGCAGTCCGAGCAGCTGATCCAACAGGCCACCGAAGAGGTCACCGCCGGACGCACCAGCCTGATCGTGGCCCATCGTTTGTCCACGATCGAAAAGTGCGACGAGATTTTGGTGCTGGATCACGGCGAGCTGAAAGAGCGCGGCACGCATACCGAGCTCATGGCGCGCGGCGGACTGTACCACGCCGTCGCCACAGCGGGGCTGCAGTCCACGAGCGGCAAGGCGTAAACTCACACGCGGACTTGAGTCTGAACGTAGTTTTCAACTGGAGTATACAAGTCGACATCTGTAGATGGCGTACTCAAAGTAATCACCAAACTATACCTAGCAAACTTCGTAGTGTGGCCTTCCCGATGCCTCTCTCGCCACCATCCCATTACGGGATAGACGGCAATCTGTGCTTTTTCTGCCAGCTCCGCTGCTGATCCGCTCCAGACGTCGGAATGAAGTGACCCACGTGACCGACCTGCCTCTCCAAAGTACCAGTCTTCAGAATCACCTCCTGTGGCTCTCGTGGGATCTTGGGCAGATCTCTGGGCTTTGTTGAGCCTTTTCGAAAATTCCTCTTCAGACTCCAGAGAATTTTTTACGTCAAATCTTAGGCCATGCGACTGATAATTGAACTTAAACTTCCAACCTCTCCTGCTCGGATTTGGTTCGATGAAATATGATAGCGTCACGCGCATATCAACCGGCGTATCTCCCAATTCTCTCAAGACTTCCGAGGGCCACGGAATTGAATGAAAATTAATGTCTTTCATGTGATCACCTTCGAACGGGCGAAGCTGACTTTGCGCAATCAAGGTTAGTACATTGTTGGAGCTCCAACGAGCTCTCGCAAGGTTCGGAACCCCGTAACCACAAGTCCTCAATAGCTGCTGTCTTCCCCTCTTGAGCCGCAAATCGAAATATGATTTCATCTCATCTGTCCATTCTGCAGAATGTACCATTAGCGCTCTGACAGTCTCGGGCCAATATTCGGGGTAATCAGAAAAGATTCTAGCTGCAAAATTCGCTGCTTTCGCTGCTGCGGCACTGGTATCAGCCATCCACGTAAAACTGCGACCACCAATCGTCCTACAAACCGTTAATGGTAATAGGCTACCCGGATAGTCCACAACGGAACCGTCTTCGTTTATTGCAGCATTGCCGCCCTCGAAGAGAATATCTGGCTTATTTGGCCATTTCCCCGCCTCCCAAGTAAGTGAAGTCGTACAAGACGGACCAAGACCACCCAGTGGTGCAAGGGGCTGCCATCCGACAAACCCACCCTCCGAAATTCCAACTTTTTCGGTATACGAGCCAACCGTGAGCGCATTCCAGGACTGAGCAGGGTCCTGCACGCCATCCGTGAAATTGGAATCCGGGTAATGTACATGATTCGTCGGATTGGCATTACCACTCGCGACGACAAATAAATTCCGTTGTCCTTGAATGGTTATTCCAGCACAGGCATTGTCCAACGAAGCTGACCAAGAAGAGGGTTGTCCTCTATCCCTACTTTCGCCCGTGGTCAGTGCCATACAGTAAATGCGATTCTTGTAAGGACTTGATACCGTTGCCGTTGCTGCCGCATCTTCAGTGATACTACCGTACAATTCAGGATCGTTCTCACCTTGAGGAGGCAGGATTTTAACTGACTCAAGATCACAAGGAGCGATGAGCCTCTCGGTGGATTGCAGTGCTTCCTCTAAGTCCCCATAGATGATCAACCCAGCCATTTGAGTTCCATGCCCATGGTGGTCGCTAGTCCGCCAAGAATCCTTGTATGCAAACAAACTGCGCTCTGGAAGATGCCTCGAGAGCAGCGAGTGTGATCTGTCTACCCCAGTATCTAGGATGCAAACTACCGGGCGATGAGCTTCTTCAACCAAATCTGTTATGCCATTGAGAGCCGCACACCAAGCAGCTTGTTCTGAGCCCGCCATTCTCAAAAAATCTGAAGTGATTTCCTTGGCACGTCTCAATTCCGCGACGCAGCTTAATCTTTCGATTGCCACCGAAAACTGATTTGCACTCGCATGAGCCAAAACCACTTCGCGATCTAGAAAGAGAAGTCGCTTATTCCCTATTCGAACTCCATTTTGAGTCGAAAAATCCGAGAACTGCCTGAATGAACCTGCTTCTCTTTTCAACCAGACTTCCCACCAAATTACTTCCTGTGGATCGGGAAACACATCAGTATCCGTCCACAGTGACCTAACTACACCGAGACGCAAATTCTCAATACTAGTGACCAGCGCTGAATTTTTCGGATTTCCATTGGCTGTTTCTTTAGTCTTATAGTCGTTAATTTTCTCGATGAACTTTCCGAGCTTATCATCTTGAACAAAGACGGATGCAATTACACGCTCTCCATCATCCTCAGCCGCGATCTTTACGGATAGGACTTCAATGCCCTCTGAAGGCAAGTTCAAGCTTTCGAGCTTTAGATCGTAACCAGGCTTTCCTTCCACCTCTATGTAGACTCCGTCAGGTGCTGGTGCGCCTATTGGAATAGAGCGTTGTCGCCTTGCAAGTTCGGCCTCAACTTGTCTAACTTGGCTTAGGAGATGATCTGCATGCGTTAGACGATCACGCTCTGGATAAGATGGACGTGGTGCCCCCTTTGGGGATACGTAACTATCGGCGCGAATGGTATTTGGAAGTAATAGATGCTTGAGATTCGTCCTAGGATTCGACAACGCCCACCTCTAGTAAGGTTATCTCCTAGAGGTTGCTCTCTCTTCAAGGCACTTAACAACTAGGTCCGTGTTAAGAGATACTAATTCGTCATCCAACACAACCAGCTTAATTGCGTCTTCACACGCTCTGACGAGATCCGCGAAGCTAAGGCCAGAAATTGAGCTTGCAAGCGTCTCGTAGTTAACGTTCGTTGTGTCGAACATACTAAATTTGCTTTTGAAAATTTCAATGGCCGAATCGTGTTTAGGAAGCTGGTATTCGATAACATCATCAAATCGTCTGAATAACGCCTTATCCAGAAGCTGAGCATTGTTTGTTGCGGCAACAATCAAACTATCGGAACTACTTTGCTCGAGAAATTGGAGAAATGAGTTCAGTACGCGACGTATTTCGCCCACGTCATTTGTACTAGTGCGATGAGATCCAATAGCATCGAATTCATCGAAAAAGTAAACTCCGCGCACTCGAGCAATATTCTCGAAAATCAGTCTTAATTTCGATGCCGTCTCTCCCATGTACTTCGTAATTAGTCCATCGAGCAGGATCGTGTACAAAGGAAGATGGAGTTCACCAGCCAAAGCAGAAGCCGTAAGCGTCTTGCCTGTGCCAGGAGGACCGTGGAGTAGTATCTTTCTTCTAGGTGTTAAGCCGAATCGCTCTAACTTCAGTTTCTGTCTTTGCTCCAGCACTACGCGACACAAACGAACTTGGGTTTCCTCAGGCAATATCACTGAGGAAAGTTGCTCTTGGGGATGGGCTACTGAAAGGAGACCAGCGAGTTCCCCCCTAGGCTGGGTAATGCTCAGAGTGTTTGATCTCGTATTTTCGCGACCAGTCTCTTCTTTCGCCTCGTCGATAATTGAGCGAAGATCTTCAGCCAACTTTGAGTGACCTTGCCTGGCTGCTTGCGCAGCCATCTGCATTGCAACGGAATAAAATCTGGAGTCATCACGCTCAGCATGACTTCTAATGAGTGCCTTAATTTGGTCTGCGCTGGCCATAATTTTCTGCTCTCATTTTAAGCTTACTGTTAAATATGCCAAACGCAATAAACCATGTCGATTCCAATGTGGTCAAATCCAGTTAAGCATTCGTGCAGTCCGACGAACTAGACCGCATGCCCGGAGCCGGTGCCTAAGCGCTGCCTAGTCTACATCGCTTCCGCGGGCTTGAAGTCGATCAGGATTTCGGCGTCGGCGGAGGGAACCGCGGTGCCGTTGAAGCGGATGAAGTTGCCCTCGGCGAAGTAGCTCCAACCGTTTTTGTCATCTTGAGCGAGTTTGACGCCGTTCACGAAGACCGTCAGGGTTTCGAGCACGGGTTTGCGGTCCAGCGGGAAGTCGGTCATGACTTCCACGATCCGGGCGCGAATGTTGTTCACCGCTTGATCGAGGCTCGTCTTACAGATCGATTCGTTGCGACCGCCCGAAGCGCGGACCAGATCCATATAGCGGAGCCCCGCCTCTTTGAAGTCGGCGGTGGTGCGGCAGTCGGCGTCGATCGAGACGACCCCGATGAAGTTCGCGATCCAGCTCGGCTGGTTGTTCTTATACATCGGCTTCAGCTTATTCAGGAAGTTCACGTAGCTCGCGGTCGAACCCGTCGAATAGTCATCTTCGTTCGTCAGGAAGATCAGGACGAGGAGCGCATCTTCGCGGAAGAAATCTTTGTGCGCACCGTTCAGATTCGACGACGAGAGCACGCTCTGGATGCTTTCCAGCCCCCGCTCCAAATCCGAACCGGTCTGGCCGACCTTCACGCGATTCGAAAGGACGGTTTTCAAGTCGGGTGTCCGCGGGGTCACGAAATTCGGCGAGCCGATCAGATCGCCGCCCGTCCCTCCGCTGCGCATATCCGAGGTCGTGATGCCGATGTGGTAATCGAGTTTCAAAGCGTCGAGCTTGTCGATCATCGCGGGAACCTGCTGCGCGAACTTGTTTTGGTACTGAAGCATGCTCGATGAATTGTCCATCATGAAGAGGACGTCGACTTTGTTGTTGTAGGTCACGATCTGACCGAAGGCGCGTTGCTCTTGCGGCAGATCGAAGTTCTGCGCCGAACACGCCATCAGCGCTGAGCCCAGCAGCACCAATCCCGCAAGACGTACATACGAAGTCGAAGTTTTCATGGTTCACTCCCCGGAGGCCCGCCACAGACGCACGCCTCCACTTGATTCATCGGCGTAACCCCCGCCGAACTGCATGATTTCCCACGAGTTTGTTTGCGCGGAAGTGTCGAAGTGGTGCCATCCGCCCCGCGCGATGCCCGAAAAGCAAGAGGCCACCCGAAGGCGGCCTCTTGTTTCGGTCTTTGAATTTCGGTGCGGCTTACGCCGCCGATTCCTGGCGCAGCCTAAGCCGCGACTTTCTCGGTGTAGTCCTTGATTGCCGCTTGGACGGTGCGGTTGATCGAGGTGAATTTCACGCCGTACGAGGGGCCGCCGCTTTTCGTTGTCTTCGACACGACCGTGCAGATCGCGTTGAAGGGCGGAACGCCGTCACCCGGCTTGAAGTGCAGGAACAGAGTTTGTCCCGGCTGCAGATCGGGGTTGTCGATCTTCAGACCCGCGCCCCCGGCGCTGATCTCGATCGTTTCGCCCTTCCACACCTTTTTGTTATTGTGCACGATGATCGAAGCGCCGTAGTTCGCACGCGCATGACGACGGCGGAAGAAAACCTCCTGCACGTCGGCTTGGCCCGACTCTTTCAAACCGCGGATTTTCTCGGGTTTGAACTCTTCGACTTCGGCCACGCGGGCCCAAGCGGTCATCGAAGGATTCCAAACGTAGTCGAATTCATAAAGGTTCTTCTCTTGAAGCATGCGCACGAGCTCGACGTAAGAGAAGGGACCGTAGCGGTTTTCGGCTTTCAGCACGAACCACTCTTTGTCGCCGGGCTGCGTGGACCCCTGAGGCGGAGGTGTCGAGGGCGATGCCGTTTCCTTCACGGGCGGCACTTCAGTTTGGTAGTGCGCCTTGAATTCGGCGTGATCCATGATGAAAATCCAGTCTTCTTTGGCTTCATCATAAATATAGTCGCTCCAACCCAACGCGTGAGTTTTGAGCTGCTTCATGATTTCATCGGTCGGCCACGGACCCATCTGCTGACCTTCATGCGACACGTAGTACATCGTCCACTCCTCGAAAATTAAGACCTGACCCCATCTCTATCGGAGAAGCTGGACCAGACTTAAATCCCCAAGGCCGGAAGTCTTGAGATCTTCTTGGGGTTTCCGGAAAGTGACGAAGTCGTGGACGACGGGCCCACACGCCTTTGCGGACGACGCCCATTCCTTCGACGAAAAACCGCCATGTCTCAGAAGTAGCCGCTCACTTTCTGAAACGCGGCTCGTCCAAAAAGCAAACGGCAGGGTTTAACCCTGCCGTCGCATCGCGTTTCAAGAAGTAACCGGCTAGGCGCCCCCGGCTACCTTTAGCGGACCGAAGTCAGGAAAGCGCGGATATTGACGGGAGCCTGCGAAGTCACGCCGACACCGGCCGAGATCGCGGCGCCGTTTTGCATTTCGCTCAAAGACCAGCCCATTTTCTTTTCGTAAGGACGCTCCAGCGAGTTACGAATCGATTGTTGAGCCTTGTACCAAGCGTCTTTCGTCGCCGACTGCTGGCACGAAGCCAGTTCCGAAGAGGAAGTCGCGCCCATACGCTGCTCGATGCAGTGGTAGGGATCGAAAGACATCGCGTACAGACGCTCGACGAAACCTTGGAAGTCCATCGAAACACCGCGACCATCCGACTTCGTGTACGAGAGCTGGCACGCCGCCGAGCTTTCGTTGTACGCGCGGAGCATATCGCCGACGAGGTCGTTACCGCTGTACACGACTTTCGCGTCACGTTTCTGGTACAGGTCGTACATCCGCTTCACGTCGCTGTAGAATTCCGCGATGGCGGTCTTCAAACGCGCGTCGCGCGAGGGTGTCGAGTAGTCTTCCCACTCGCCCGAAGTTCCGTAGATGTTGCCGGGCAGACGCTCGTTCGGCATCGACTTGCGGTCGATTCCTTTGGTGACGGCTTCTTTCACCGACAAGATACGGTCTTCCATCATCAAGCAGAGCGTATTCATCGAAGCTTTGATCTCTTCGACGGGGTGGTACTTCACGGCACCCAGGCTCATGCGGGCGCGGACGACGTCCACGTAGCGCGAAGAGGGCAAGATCCCGTCCGAAGTGCTCCATTTCGCCGTCGAGAAACCACCTTTGTTCGGTTGGTCGCCGACGAACTGCTCGAGCGAGTAACCGGGAGCCTCTTTGTTCGAAGCCGCGACCGTTTTACCGTTCACGATCTTCAGCGGACGCCAGTTTTTGAAGCCGCCGCCTTGAACGATCAAAGTCGCGCGGAAGGCGCTGTTGTACTCAACGCGAGTCACCGAGTTGTCGGGGTGGGAATCAAGCAAGATGATCTTGCCGTTCTTCTCGACCTTCGCGACCGTCGCGATGTGACCGTTCGGATCATACAAGACGGTTCCGGGACGGATATTTTTGCGGTTGATCGCCACGTGGTAGAAGTCCGAGTACATTCCACCATCGACATCCAAACGCGAATCCACGCGGAAGACCGCCGAGTAAACGCTCTGGACGGTCGATTTGATGAACTGATAACCGTTGGTGCCCGAAGTCACCGACCAACGCTTCGAAATGTAAGTGCCTTTCGGAGCGTACTTGATCTCGGACTCGCGATCGCTCGAGTCACGTTTGCTTGCGACCAGTGCCGATTGGAACGGAAGTCCGTTGTGGAAGGCGAAATACGAACGGAGCAGATAGGGGAAACGTCCGCAGTCCGCGTACCAAACCATGCCCGATGGATCCTTGTCGCGGTACCAGTTGCCTTTACCGGCCATACAATTGGGGACGGACTTACAGCCCGACTCATAGATGCTTTCCACGAATTGCGAGAACTTGAGTTCATCCGCCTCGGTCCAAGCGCTCTTCACGATCTTCCAGGGCACTCCGCCCTTCGTGAAGGCTTGCACGGTTTGTCCCGATTGGACTTGGCCGTTCAGACCGTTCATACCCTGCTGGCGTTGCTGCTGAGGCTGTTGGCGCACTTGGGGTTGTTGAACTTCCTGGCGATTGCCGCGGAACAGGAAATCCAGAAGGCCTTGCGCCTGCGAGGTCGCGGGGATCGCCATCATCATTCCGACGACGGCCGCAGTCATCTTCGACTTACGAATTCTGGGCTGCATGAGATTCCTCTCTCTGTTGTGTTTAAAAGTGTCCGGACCGCGTAGTTCAAAACCCGCGCCAGACAAAGCCCCGCCTGTATTGGAAATGGCGCTACGGGTGGCCCGTCGAACTCGTGGACACAGGTGCCGCGCTTGGGCCACACTGGGGCATGCGTATCCGCCAAATGGGCTTCTCGTCGCGACTCAAAGCACACCGGAATCTACTGACCCTAGAGACCCTCAAATTTATCGTGGAATATCTCGAGGACGGGAACGCCCGCCAAGCCGCGATCCGCGCGGGAATCCCCGAAACCTACGCCGCCCGTCAGGGCGCGTGGCTCAAGAAACTCCCGCTGGTCAAATCCATCTTGGAGAACGATATCGACGACCGCGACCGGGCCGAACTCCGCCGCCACCTGCGCGACATCCAAAACCGCATGAACGACTGCGCCCGCATCCTGGGACTCGAAAGGTAGAAGCTACCTTTTGGTTTCGCAGTTGCTAAAGAGGTGCGAAATCACGGGGGATAACGCACCTGCGAGACTGGCCGTCCGCCACCAAAGGGAAGAAGGTACCTATTTGACCTTAATCTTCTCGACTTCGGCGAGGTACTTCTTTGTGCCTTCGGGAAGTTCGCGCCAGAGCTTGATCGCGAAGAACAGGCCCAGCAGCGTGAACGGCATCAGGAACGCCGGCCAGTAGTGCCAGGTGTCGTGCATGATGATCGCGCCCAGGACGAACTCCTGGAACGAGGAGCCCATCTTCGAGAAGCCGTCGGCCACGCCCGTGGCGGTGGCGGCGCCTTTGCGGCCTCCGAAATCGGCGGTCGCGGTGCCCGACATGATCGAGTGAACCCCGATCACGGCCATCATGATCATGATCGCACTGACACCGACGACCATCGGGTTGTGACCGATGGTCAGCAGCATCGCCAGCGCGGCGACGAACATCACGGCCTGCATGATGCCGGCAACCGGCGCACGGCGCGAGTGGAAGTACTTATCCGAGACCCAGCCCGCGATGAACGCGCCGACGATCCCGGTGACCATCGCCCACAGTCCCCAGTTCTGCATGATGTTGTCCACACCCATGCCGGTGTCTTTGGCGAACAGACGGTACCACTTCATGACCCCGTCACGCAGGACGCCCGACGTGAACTCGATCACCCCGATCATGAGCAGAACCCGGTTCGTCATGACGGCCTTGATGACCTTCCACCAAGTGTTCAGATCGGCTTCGCTTTGGCCGTGGGAGGCATCGTGGGTTTCCAGTTTCCCGAAGCCCGCATCATCCGGCGAGTCCTTGATGAGGATCATGTCGATCAGCGCCCAGATGATCAAAAGCCCCGCCGGGATGAAGAACAAAAGCCAGAACGAAGGCACGCTCGTCGAAGGCGAGACGAACAGGAACTGCATCCATTCGCGGAACAAGCCCGCATCGGGATCCGCGTTCAGCTTCACCGCACGGACGATGGCTTCAGTCCAGTCGAAGGCGAAGTAAACCCCGAGCGAAATCAAGGTTCCGAAGATCGCGCCGAACGTCCCGCGCTCACGCACGTGGAACCAGAACGACTTCACCTTGATCGTCGAGATCGCCCCGAAGCTCTGGAAGAACATATTCAACGAGTAGAAAGCCGCCAGCACGGGAACGATCGGGAGCGCCGTGGGATCGTGCAGATAGATGTAGAGCGCCCAACCCATACAGATATTGAAGATCGCGGCACCGAGCGCCGCCATGATCATCCCCTTCTTGCCGCCGATGCGATCGACGAAGGGTCCCGTGGTGAAAAGAGCCATGGCGTAAACCAAGAATCCCCAGCCCGAAATCTGCGCCTTCTCGGCTTTCGTGATGACTTCGGCCGTGGCGAGCGCATCCAGATTGTAGCGCGCCAGATAGATGAAGGCGTAAGTCATGCCGAGAGGGAACCAGCTCAGGAACCGGCGCCAGACGAACTTCTTCGAGTGCTTCATGGGATTGCGGTAGAAATAAAGAGAGATCACATAGGTCAGCGCGAAGCTGACGATGAAAAGCTGCATCCCGAAACCCCCGTTGATTGAGAGGGTAAAGGGGTATCGAGCGGGGTGAAATGAGTCAACGAACTCGGACCGCCGAAGCGAATTGAGCGAGAAGCCCCGCAGAACGCCCGATTTTTGGGCTAAAATAAGGCCTGTTGGACGCCCACGCGGAGGCGCGTTAAAGTGGCAACGTATGGATGAGCGTTGGAGATCCCACGGCCGCGCACTACTGAAGTCGAATCCCGCCCCCGTCCCCTGGGCCCGCATGGCGATCTGTGCGTGCGCGACCACCGCGCCCCTTCTCGTCGGCTGGTGGCAAAGCCATCTCGACGCCGCGATCTTCGCCGCCTTGATCGGCTACTTCGTTTCGCTGAACGACCATCTGGGCACGCTTCTGCACCGGCTCCTTATCGCGGCCCTGACCTTTTTCATGATCACGCTGGGTTTCACCGCGGGCGCGCTTCTGCACGGAAACCTCGCGGGCTATCTGCTGGCGGTCGTAGTTCCCATTTATCTGTTAGGTCTACTGGGCGGACTGGGAGCCGAGGCCGAACGGATGCTGCTATTCGGAACCATCTCGGTCGTCGTGGTCACGCACCAACCGCTGCCCACCCCCGAACGCGAGGCCTTACTGTACGGATACGCGCTCTTCGCGTACCTCACCGTCATCGTCGGCATGATTTTGTCGGCGGGTTATCTGCGTGGACGTTCGGAAAGTTTCGTGACCCTGCGCGAGTCCGTACGTCGCATCTTCACCGCGAACCGCGAACGCCATCTTTACGCCCTGAGTTTCAGCGCGGCGACCTTCGCCGCGATCACGATCGAAGAGACGCTCCATATGGAGCGCGGCTACTGGATGGTCGTAACGGTCATGCTCGTCCTGCGCCCGGATCATCGCGAAAGCCTGTACCGGGTCGCGCACCGTTTCGTCGGCACCGCCGTGGGCGTGCTCGCGGCCGAGCTCCTGTTGTTCGCGTTCCCTTATCCGGCTTTTTTGATCGGCGGCATCGGGCTAAGCGCCTACCTGCTGCCCTACGCTTTGAAACGCAATTACGCGGTCGCTTCGTTCGGAGTTTCCATTTTCGTGGTGTTCCTGCTCGCGCTGCCGCAAGAGCCACGCGTTGACGTGCAGCTCGCGCTGACGCGCTTCCAGGCGACGCTGTACGGATGCCTGCTCGCGGTCATCGCGGTGGGCGCTTACCGCCTCCTGCGAACGCGGGTGCTACGGACTTGATCGCCCGAGCGATTCGACCTATCGTCAAGCCCGGAGGCCCCCATGCGCTACACCGGAAGTTGCCATTGCCAAGCCGTGAAATTCGAAATTGAAACCGAAATCAAAGACGTCATGTCCTGCAACTGTTCGATCTGCCAGCGTCGCGGTCACTTGCTGGCCTTCGCGCCGATGAAGAACTTCAAAATCCTCGCGGGAGAGTCGGCCCTCAAAGACTATCAATGGGGCCAAAAGCAGATCCACTTCACGTTCTGCGGAACCTGTGGCTGCGCACCTTTCGGTCGCGGAGAATCTCCGGAAGGTCCGATGGCAGCCGTGAACGCGCGCTGCCTGGATGGCGTCGATCTCGATACTTTGACCGTAACCAAATTCGACGGACGCCATCTGCTTTAGACGAGCGAGATCGCCCTTACTCGGCCAGCGTGACGATCTCGCCCGTGTGGGCGTTGACCTCGAGCTTGATTTTCTTTTTGGATTTGAGCTTATCATCCAGGAAAGTTTTAAGCTCGGCGCTCGAGTCGGCGGACTTCGGAAAACGGTAAAGCCCCGCCTGCCCCTCGATCTGGATGAAGAAGTTGACGCCCTCATCAAAGTAGCGAACCAAGGCCCCTTCGTAGGTCAGATGGGTCGACGCCATATGGCGTTTGTAACCTTGCAGTGTCTTCCCCTTCGCCACCGGAGCTTTTCCCCCAGCGAGCGCCGCGCTCAAAATACAAAACGTGAGGACCAAAATGGATTTCATCAATGGACTCCTTCTTCCGCGGCCGACGAAGCGGCGGGCTTCGCCACCGGGG
Organism: Pseudobdellovibrionaceae bacterium; assembly: GCA_019637875.1. Lineage (NCBI taxonomy): Bacteria > Pseudomonadati > Bdellovibrionota > Bdellovibrionia > Bdellovibrionales > Pseudobdellovibrionaceae > Pseudobdellovibrionaceae bacterium. The sequence goes on from JAHBUW010000003.1 coordinate 347,531, forward strand.
GACGACGCTCCAGCGGACGGTAACGCTCGAACGTGTAATGGACGTTGTTCAAAGTGTCGCGCGACCAGTAACCGGCGTCTCTTTGATTCGGGAAATGCTGGAAGCGGCTGGTGAAGTAAGTTCTCTCGATCCGCGGCGTGAAACCGCCCTCCGACGCCGGAACTTGATCGAGCATCCGCTGGTTCCATTCGTCCACGGTGACGGGACGATCGAACAGCGACGGATCGAAAACCATTTTCTTCACCGAGCCGTCGGCCTGACGAACCTCGATGATGGGCGCGACATGATAACCCCATTGCACCAAGGGATATCCGGGATTGCCCGTGCGGACCTGAAGCATTCCGTGCGTGAAGACCTTGCCCATCGTCAGCCCTTGCTTTTGCGCGATCCGCGCCATGGCCGTTGCCCGGGCGTAGCAGCCATCCATCGGGTAGTTGTAGGGAATCGAGGTCTCGCGCTGAAAGCGCGTGAACAGCACGCGGGCGCGCTCCATCGAAATCGTAGAAACCTCACCCATCGGATCATTCTGCACGGCCCGGTACGGCGGCACCTGCCCTTGCGCATCCGAGAGGCCACCCCAAAGGACGAAAAACAGAAAAACGAGTTTCATCCCTTTGAGCATAAAGGATGCGGCGGGCTTCGCGCTACCGGACTGAAGTCGGGGCAACGAGCTTGGCGAACTCTTCCGGAAGCGGCGCCTCGAAAGAGTGGGGCTCCCCGCGCCAGACGAACTCGAGTCGCCAAGCGTGGAGCATCATCCGCGAAACGCCGTAAGTCTCGGTGACCTTAGCGTTCAGCGCGTCCCGTCCGTAGCGCGAATCGCCCACGATGGGGAGCTGATGAAAGGCCGCATGTTTACGGATCTGGTGCTGGCGTCCGGTTTCGATCGTGAATTCCACATCCCAGAAGAACTCGGTCTCGCCGGTGACTTTTCCGTGGGTGACGGCCTCGATCCGCTCGCGGGGATGGCCCAGGGGATTTTGCCGGCCTTCGGCACGGTCGCTCAACGCATCCCGAAACGTGAAGGCCTGGGCCGTCCCGCCCGTCTTCCCGAACCACGCCGCGGGATCGCGGGGGGACTTCACGATGGCGCGGTAGATTTTGCGCGCGCTGGCCTCGCCATGAAGCGCTTGGGTCAAGGACTCGACCGCGGAAGGCTCGGTCACCGCGACGACCAGCCCGCTGGTTTCACGGTCCAGACGATTCACGAAGTGGAGTTTCGGAAATTCCCGCGTGACCTGCTCGAGGAGCGAGGGCTTCTCGTTGTGCACGCTCATGCCGGCGGGTTTGTCGAAGACGACCAGGTCCCCCGCGCGCCGCAGGATCAAACTCATAGTCCGACGGCCTTCATCCATTCGGGCGTCGCCGTGATGAGTTTACGCTCTTGCAAATCGAAGAGGCCACCGGTGAAGCGGGCCTCGCAACAGACGTCGCCTTTCGCGTTCAGCATTTTCTGCAAGAGCACGAAGATCTTCCCCTGGTAACTTTCCATCGTGGTGGTGACCGTGATGGTCTCGCGCAGGCGAAGCTCTTTCTGGAATTTGAGGTTCACTTCCAGGATGACGGGACCTTTTTTGAATTCGTGAACTTGTTTGAGGCCGTAACCGTTTTTCGTGATCAGGTCCCAGCGCGCCTCTTCGAAGATTGAAAGGTAAGCGGCGTTGTTCACGTGCCCGAAGGTATCCAGATGAAATTCGCGAATTTGAACCGGATACTCGAACACTTGACTCACTTCAAAGCCTCCCGGACGTAGGCCGAAGCCGTGTCCATCAACCAAACCACGAACGCGATGACGATCACGATCGTGCCGACCTCGGCCCATTTTCCCTGCTGCTGGTACATGAACAGCAAGGTGCCGATACCGCCTCCGCCGACGAACCCCACGATGGTCGCCATACGGATGTTCGTATCCCAACGGTAAATGGTATACGAGATGAAGGGAAGCACGACTTGCGGAACCATTCCGAACCAGATCGTTTGCAGGATGCCGGCGCCGGTGCTCTGCACCCCCTCGATGGGGCCGTCCGAGACACCCTCGACGAACTCCGAATACTGTTTCGCCAACGAGACGACGGAATGCACCCACAGCGCGAGCATCCCCGCGAAGGGTCCGATCCCGACCCAGACCGAAAAGACAATGGCCCAGATCAACGCCTCGACCGAACGGGTGACGTTCATGAACAAACGCAAGGTCGCGTAGATCGCAAAGGCCCAAGGTTCGCGCATCACGTTCTTCGCGGCCAAAAAGCAAAGCACGAAGGCGACGGGCACCGCCAGCGCGGTCGCCATGAACGCCATGAAAATGGTCTCGATGACTTTCGCCACCGCACGCGGGAGCAGCGCCCAATCGGGATTCATGAAACTATCGAAAATCCGCACCGCGCCCTGGAAGCCATCGCGGTCCAAAAATTCCGTGACCGAAACCGCCGTCACTTTCGCGCCGACGATGAACGTTACCAGCAGGAAGATCGCGAGCTGCCAGCCCACGAAGGTGCGGTACCACGGCACCGCCTCGCGTTCGGTGAAATCACCCTGCCCCGGTTTCGGGAAAAGCAAATCGCCCAAGGTCCCGACGTCGCGGGCATGCAGCGCGACGTTCAGGATCAAGCCGCCCAACAGCAGCACTCCGAAGACCGTCGCGTTCCGGGTCAGCATCAACATGCCGTCCTCATCCACGCGGAAGATCACGATCAGCGCGACCGCCGCCAGATAGGCGTAGATCACGGAGTCCATGATGTGGCGACGGATGGCGCGGGTCAGTCCTTTGTTCAGCAGTTTATTCGGTGCTGATGTCACGCGCGGCCTCCCCGTAAATTTTGCTGAACCATTCGGTGGTGATCTCTTCGGGTTTGCCTTCGAAGACGAGTTCCCCACCCCGCAACGCGATCACGCGGGTCGCGTACTCACGCACGAGACTCAGAAAGTGCAAATTGCAAATCACGGTCACGCCCCGTTCGCGGTTCACCTTACGCAGATAATCCATGACGGTGTGGCAGGTCGCGGGATCAAGACTTGCGACAGGTTCGTCCGCCAGCAGAATTTCGGGTTCTTGCGTGAGCGCGCGGGCGATGGCCACGCGCTGCTGCTGTCCACCCGACAGCTGATCGGCGCGCACGCCGGACTTGCCCGCGATACCGACGAGCTGGAGCGCCTGGCGCGCGAGTTCTTTATCGCGCGCGGTGAACAGGCCAAAGACCGAACGCCAGGTCGAGGTGATTCCCAAACGCCCCATCAGGACGTTCGACATCACGCTATGGCGCGGGATCAAGTTGAAGCTTTGAAAGATCATCGCGATCCGTCGACGCACGTCGCGCAGCCGCTGCCCGCCGGGAATCGACGCGATGTCTTGATCGTTAAACAAGATTTGCCCCGAGGTCGGCTCGTGCAGACGGTTCAGGCAACGCAGCAGCGTCGACTTCCCCGAGCCACTGAGCCCGATCACGACCAAGAACTCGCCCTTCTTCACGTCGAAGCTCACGTCTTTGAGTGCGCGGGTTCCGTTCTCGTAGGTCTTGGAGAGATTGCGGACTTGCAGGATCATCAGCTCCCCTTCTTCATCATGCGATCGACGGCGTCGCCGACGGTTTCGATCATCTGGCGGACGGGTTCATAGTCGGCGTCGCTCGCGCGCTTGAGGTCCGTCACGCCGAAGATCTTATCGAAGGCCACCTTGCCCTCGGGCGTATGGATGAAATCGATGAAGGCCGCGGTGATCTTTTCCTTCATTTCGGCGGGCACGCCTTCGCGGAAGATGATGGGGTCGTTCGGAATGCCTTCCGACAATTGCAGGATGCGGATTTTCTGTTCCACGTCGGGGTACTGGGTTTTCACCAAACGGCGCGCGTCCTGGATTTCGCCACCGCCCGCCGCCAGTTCACTGGCGCTCCCACTGGGTGCGACGTAGAAGGTCGCTCCGGCATCGACCGTGCCCTGATAGACCATCATGATGACGCTGTCGTGTTTCCCGGCAAAGACGATCTCTTTCGGATTGATGCCCGCGTCTTTCAGCATTTTCATCGGCAGCAGATAACCCGAGGTCGAGCCCGCGTCGACGAAGGCGATTTTTTTGTTTTCGAGATCCGCGAGCTTCTGGATGGGACTGTCGTTTTTCACGACGAACTGGGCGTAGTATTTGTCGGTGCCGAAACGAATGACCGTGATCCCCGCCGTCACGCCGTACTTCTGCCGCGCCGAAAGATAACCCGCCGTATTGATCGCGGCCACATCCGCGCGCTTCGTGCCGAAGCTTTCGACCACGGCGATGTAACTCTGCGGAACCGAAATTTCGTAGTGGTAGGGAGTGACTTTTTCGAGGTGTTGTTTCAGCGCGATGGAGTTGTCCTCGATCACTTGCGCGTCGACGGCGGGCGTGAAGAAGAGTTTGACCGGATTCTGGGCGCTTCCCAATTCGCCTTTACGGCTCAAACAGCCGCCGAGGGAAAGCGCGCAGACCAAAAGAAAAATCGCGTTTCGAAAACTCACGCGCTCATCCATACGGTGGTGCCCCACCCAGGACAAGGCGTTCACTCCGCATCATTGTCCAGAATACGTCAGACCGCGTCCCGTCGCGAGAGTCGTCCCACTGACGACACTCCCCCGAAAATCACGAGGCAATTCGGTGTTTTCCGCGCCCAGCAGCGTGAGGTTGGCGATGGGGGATTCCATCGAGGTCACCTGACCGCCGACGCTGATCAGGTTACCGCGAAAACTTTCGAGCACCCGCTCCACACTTATTCCACAAAGATAGACGTTGCCTTGAAAAGCACCAAGGCTTGTGACTTTCGCGTTCGGTGTTTCCCCGATCAGGACAAGGTTCCCCGAGCCCGCGATGGAGTCCACCTGATCGGCCTTCGCGACGAAATTCGCCGTGCCTTCCAGCTTCACTCCCGTCGGCAAACGTTTCGTCACGACTTGCGCACGAAAATCCGCGCAGGTTTTCGCGGCGGCTTCCAAACGCAGCTTCACATCCCCCGCGTCCATCGCGCTGACGGGATCTTTGACCCGCAGTTGTCCCGCGGTCGTGCAGTTCTGAAAAAGAACCAGCAGCACCGCGGTCGAACAAAATAGAAAGCCGTAAATTACGAAACGCATCGGGCTCGAGCTTCCCCCGAGCGCGGCGAAAAATCACGGCGGATTTGACGCCCGGGGGGCTTCCATCGTTGAATCGGGGAATGAATTCACGCTCGGCTCCCATTCTGCAACACATCCTGCTTGAAACCGCCGAGCGCCGCCACCGGGGCGAGCATCTGATGATGGTTTTCGACCTGGATTCGACCCTGTTCGACGTCAGCCCCCGCATCCAACGCATCCTGCATGACTTCGCCGGGCAGGCGGATATCGTGGCGCTGGATCCCGTCAATGCGGCCCTGCTGGCGTCACTGAAGGCCGAACGCCACGACTGGGGCATCCGCACCATCGTCGAACGCGCGGGCCTGCACCTGAAAAATCCCGAGCTGATCAACCGGGCCCGCGAGTTCTGGATTCGCCACTTCTTTTCCAATGAGTATCTGCGTTTCGATCAGCCCCTGCCGGGCGCCGTGGATTTCGTACGTTTCGTCGAAGCCCTGGGCGTGAAACTGATTTACCTCACCGGACGCGACACTTCGAAAATGCTGAGCGGCAGCCTAGAGGGCCTACGCGCGCACCGATTCCCTTTGGCCGCGGACGGCGCGGAACTCGTGATGAAACCCGCGACCGGGATCGAAGACCACGCCTTCAAAGAGCAGTGGTTCGACGCGATTCCCAAGGGCACCCATGGGAAAATTTGGTTTTACGAGAACGAGCCGGTGAATCTGGACAAGATCCGCGTCCGGCATCCCGAGGTGGAGCTGATCTTCGTGGACACCACCCACTCGCGAAAAATGCCGAGCCCGAGCGATCTCCGTACCATCGACGATTTCCGCGTCGACTGGGCGGCCCTCGCGAAGAGCCTGCCGCCCATTTACACGAACTTTATTCCTCGCTAGTCGCCGCTTTCGGCTCGGCCTTCGCGAAGGCCGCCTCCAAAGCTTCCAACCGCGCGAGTTCCCCTTCGACGAAGGCTTTCGCTTCCGGCGCCGCCGCAACCGACTTTTCGGTGTAAAGACGACGCAGTTCCGCGGTTGCCAGCGGGGCCGCGTCCGGGATTCCCCAAGCGGCGTAGACGGCGTTCAGTTCGGTCTTCAGCGACGCGAGCAACGTCGCCTTCAGCCCCGCCTCGGCGTTGGGATTGTAGCGTTCATCAAAAAGTCCCGCGAACTCTACGAACAATGCGGGCGCGAACAGACGCTGGGGCACTTCCACCCTGACCCCATCCGCAACGGCGACAAGCTTGCGACCGGTCTCGGCGCGCGCGAGCGCCAACGACAGGTCCAAGACCTGCGGCATCTGCGCTTTCAGTTTCGGGAAGTTTTGGTACTTCACGACCTTCTTTTCCGGTTTGCCGGTGGCGGGGTTCGGCACCAAACGTTCGGGTCCGGGGAAGGCTTGAGTCAAAACGACGAAGCCCGTCTGGAACGGATTTTTACCGAGCTTCACCTCGAAGAACTTCTCTAGGCGTTGGGTTTCCACCGAGGACAGATCGTAGGCGATCTGGTTGAAGTTTTGCCCCTTCTGGAACTTCGGCGTGGCGACCATCGCCTTCAGCTGACGGCTCCAGTAAGTTTGATCCAAGGCGCGCACGCCGTTCGCGTCGGTGGTGAACGGCAGCGCCAGTTCGAACAAAGCCACCAAGCCGACTTCCTGAGCCTGGGTTTCCCAGGCTTCCTTCTGCGCTTTTTCGGCGGCGGCGGGCTCTTCCCAGTTTTTCAAGTCTTTGGTGTCGTGGGTTTTCTGGCGCTCGCTGAACAGCGCGCGGGTCCCCACGAAATCACCGATGGCGGGCGTGTTCGCGACGAGTTTTTCTTTCGCGTTCAGGACGTCGTCAAGATCGACCACGGTCTGCGCGTCCGGGCGAAGCGCGTTCACGATCTGCGCGAAGTCGCGCCACAGACCGCGCCCCCGCAACCAAGCGTCGGTGACGATCCCGAAAGCCACCGGGTGGCGGGCCGAATCGAAAACGTCGCAGCCGATGGATTTCAGCTCGGGCGTCATGTGATCGTCGGTGCAGAAAGGCAGGCTCTTCTTCGATTCGTCGCCGCGATAACCCCAGGCAACGACGCTTTCATCGTAGCTCAGAACCCCCGACTGGATGAACTTCCCGTTCATCACGTCGTCGATGGCGTTGGAATAATCCATGATCGAGGTCGCGGTCGGGAGCGCCGCGATCGCGCCCGTCTTCAGGAACTCGCGCGTTTTTTCCAGATGCACGGCCTCGTCGACGCCGTTGTAGAATGAGCCCGCGAAGTTATGCCGCAGACCCATGACGTGACCCATTTCGTGGGCGACGACCCCGCGAATGACGTGGGGAAGGGCCTGTTCAGTCAAAGCGCCCGGCGCGCGTTCGGTCCAGATGCGACCGGCGTCAGCATGGTACGCGCAGGATGAAGCGAGAGGTTTTGCGCCCGCGGGATGGGGATGCACGCGCGGGTCCACCCGACGTGACAGCGAACCTTTCAGGTCTTCGTAACTTTGTCCCGACAGCATCCAGCTCGAGGTCATGAAAATCTGGCCCTGGATGATTTCGCCCGTCAAAGGATCGGATTGAAAGCCTGCGTACGCGAAACCCGCGTCACGCCAGTCCACCCAGTGCACCATCACGGTGCGCTCTTCCAGACCCGTTTGCGGCGAAACGCCGGTTTCCACTTTCAGGATGTCGCGGCCCAGGACGCGATTCCAGTACTCGATGCCTTCACGCACGGCCGGAATCAGATGCGCGGGCACGTTTTGCGAGATGCGGACGCGGATCGGTCCGCGCTCGGGCGACGTGTCCCAACGCAGGATGGCCTCACGCGGGGCGGCCGAGCCGGCCTGACCCATCAGACGTGTGAAGTAACCGAAGCCCTTCGAAATTTTCGACCAACGGGGCTCGATGTTTTTCTTCGCCACGTCGTAAGGACGCAGGACGAGATCCATCGTCATCGTGCTGTCGCGCATTTCCGAAATGCCGACCTCGCCGCCGTCCTCGGGGGTCAGCTGCGAGGGATCTTTGCGGAAACGGAGAACCGCTTCGCGCACGCGCGAGACCTGACGCACGCGCAGGACGTTGTTTTTGAATTCCGCGGCGTCGATGAAACTCTGTACGACGTCGAGCAGCTGATCCGTGCCTTCGGTGAACAGACGGCGCGCCCCGGGCATCGCGCCCGCGTAGGGCGAACGCGCGACGATGGCGCTCAGACCGTAGTTCCAATCAAAGTAAACGTAGTCCGCCGTTTCGTAGGCGACGGGGAAGGTCTGCACCAGATTATCGGTGGTGATGTCCTCGTAGATACGGGCGACGTTCAACTCGAAAAGCCCGACCTGCGCGCCCGCCAGTTTGAAGTACACCACTTGGGGCTCGAACAGGCTGACGTGGCCGGCGGCGCCGCCCGAACGCAGTTGCGGGATCAGCAAGAAGTACTTTTCGAGCGAGCTTTTCTTCAGCCCAATGACGAAGCCGCCGGGACGGGTTGCCCCCGCGCGGCCCGAGGTCGTCACGTCAAACGAAGCGTCGATGGCCGCCGGAGCGGGGTCGATTCGAAAACCCGATGTTTGTGAATTGTGGCAGGCCACGAGGCCCATGGAAACCGCGACCAATGCGGTCGATGCGCACTTCGTCCAAAGCGACATACTCCCCCCCGGGAACACGTAAAACGATGGCTTTGATCTAGGAGGTTTGGGGGCGGGGAACAAGTAAAATTGACCTCGCCTCACCCGCTTTCTTCGGGTAAATAGAACACTGCACTATGCCGCTCACTCTCGTACCCACACCCATTGGACATCAGGACGATTTCACCCTGCGCGGGCTCGAAGCGCTACGTGCCGCGACCCACATCATCGTGGAGGAACGCAAAGAGTCCACCCGCTGGTTGCGCGCCCACGGGATCACCAAGGGCAGCTACGAAACGCTGAACGAGCACTCCACGCCCGACGATCTGCAAGAGCTGACCGCCCTGTGCCGCGAGCACGAGGTCGCGCTGATCACCGACTGCGGCACGCCGGGTTTCTGCGATCCGGGGGCGGATCTGGTCCGCGCCTGTCGCGCGGCGGGAATTCGCGTGCGGGCGCTGCCGGGGGCGAGCAGCCTGATGACCCTTCTGAGTTTGAGCGGCGAACGTCTGGACGAATTTTTGTTCCGCGGTTTTTTGCCGGTGAAAACCGAAGAGCGCGAACCCGCATGGAAAGCGCTCGCGCGTGAAAACCGCGCGGTCGTTCTTCTGGAAACTCCCTACCGCTGCAAGAAGTGGATTCAGGAGGCCGCGCAGTTTCATCCGGACCGGCGTTTTCTGATCGCGCTCAACCTCACGCAAGACAATGAGCTCGTCGTCGAGGCGAAAGGCCGCGAGCTCCCCGGCAAGGTTCCGGCCGAGAAGGCGGAGCTGATCGCGCTCATGTATCCCGGAGCCAAATGAGACGCATCGACCTGCCTATCGACGAGCATCTACCCGCGCTGACGGAACTCATCGCGAACGAAAATCTCGTTTTGATGGCGGCGTCCCCCGGCTCGGGGAAGACGACACGACTTCCCCCCGCGCTGCTGCGCCGACTTCCCGGAAAAATTCTGGTGCTCGAGCCCCGCCGGATCGCCGCCGTCACCGCCAGCCACCGGATCGCGCAGGAAGAGGGCGTCACGGTCGGTGACCTCGTCGGTTACCAGATCCGGTTCGAGGACAAATCCTCGAAAGCCACGCGGCTTTTGTTCCTGACCGAAGCGCTTTTGCAACGCAAACTCCAGGACGACCCCGCCCTCGAAGGCGTGGACTGCGTGATCCTGGACGAATTCCACGAGCGTAGCGTGCACACCGAAACCGCGCTCGCCTTGCTGCTCGAACTGCAAGAGAACTTCCGCCCCGATCTGCGGATCGTGATCATGTCGGCCACACTCCAGATCAGTGAGCTGGAGCGCGCCCTTCCCCGCGCCAAGGTTTTCGAAGTCGTCGCGCCCCCGCATCCGCTCGAAGTGCGTACGGACGCGCGCGCGATGATTTTGCGTCCCGGTCCCGACTGGTACGACCGGTTGGTGGAAAAGGTGCGCGAGGGTTTGAACGATTCGCCCGGACGAAAAGACGTCCTCGTTTTCCTGCCCGGTACGCGCGAGATCCAAAACCTGGGCGAGCGCCTGCGTGAGAAAAAGATCGACGCCACGGTTCTGCCTTTGCACGCGCAGCTTCCGGTCGCCGAACAGCTCAAGGCGCTCACCCCCACGCCGGGCCGTCGTCGCGTGATTCTGGCGACGAACGTCGCCGAAAGCGCACTGACCTTGGATGGGGTCGACACCGTCATCGACTCGGGCCTCGAGCGGATGCAGCAACTTCATCATAAAACCGGTTTTCCCTCGCTGGATCTGGTGCGCATCTCGCACGCGTCCAGCGTGCAGCGCGCGGGTCGCGCCGCCCGCCAAGGGCCGGGCCTGGCGCTCCAGATGTGGAGCGTGCACGACGAGCGTTCGATGCCGTTCGAACGCCCGCCCGAGATCCACCGCATCGACCTCAGCGAACTGACCATGACGCTCGCGGGACTACGCGTACTGGATCCCGCGAAGATGCTGTGGCTGGATCCACCGCCACCGGAGCGCTGGAAAAAGGCGCGTTTATTTTTGCGCGAACTCGAGCTCATCGATAGCGATGGGCGTTTGACCGCGCTCGGTGAAACGGTGAACCGCTATCCGCTGCATCCGCGCTGGGGGAAACTGCTGGCCGTGGCGGTCCAAAAGGGCGCAGGTCGGTTGGGCGCACGGGTCGCGGCGCTTTTGCAATCCTGGGGACAAGAGGGACGGCCGTTTCAAGATCTGGAGCTGGGCCTTCATCAATACGGCGGCGGTCCCGCACGCTTCTCGTGGAGTCGTCGCACGGAAGAGCAGCTCCTGCGCCTGCTTCCCCGCGCGGGTGAACAAGGGCGCGAGGATCACCGACTTCTGGAAGAGATGATGTACGCCGCATTCCCCGATCGGCTTTCGCGCCGACGCCCGCAACAGGATTTGAGCGCGGTCATGGTGGGCTCAGGCGGAGCGGATCCCGCTCCGCGTGGACTGAAACTGCCGCCAGGGCCCTGGGCCGCGACGGGACTCGACGTCTTTTTGGCGTTAGAACTTATCGAAGGTTTGGCCGACAACGACACCCAGTGTTCGCTCGTGTTCAAGCTGTCACCGTCATTCGTCCAAAGCGCGGTTCTTCCCCGCGCCGAAAAAATCCGGACGGTGGAATGGAACGCCAAAAACCAAAGCTTCGAAGTCACCGTAGGCCCGCGTCTGCGCGGGCTGTGGCTGAGTGAACCCCACCGTGAAACCGCGCGACCCGAAGATGTGGCCGACGCCCTGGTCGACGTGGCCCTGGGTCGCTGGTCCGAGATCGTCGCCCGCAATGGGAGCGTCAAGGACTGGCTGGCCCGCTACCGGTTTTACATCACCCATCGCAAAGACGGCGTGGGACTGGACCCGTCCGCCGAACAACTCCGCGAGGTTCTGACCTGGGCCACCCAAGGCGAGAAGTCCTTGAACCCGCTTTGGGAGAAGGACTTTTCCATAATTTTGAGCTCGGTCTTGCTGGCGGAAGAGGCGCGCGCTTTCGACAAAGCCTGCCCCGCAAGCCTTGTCACCCCCCGGGGACGACAGGTTTCCATTCAGTATCCCGAACCCGGAGGCAACGCCGCCCCCCTCGTGGAAGTCAGAATTCAAGATGCCTTCGGATGGCCAGAAAGCCCGAAGATCTGCGGGGTTCCGCTCGTCGTCGACCTCTTGGCGCCGAACAATCGGCCCGCCCAAAGGACCCAGGACCTGAAGGGGTTTTGGAGTTCGAGCTACAAAGACGTCCGCAAAGACCTGCGCGCCCGTTACCCCAAACATGCCTGGCCGGAAGACCCGATGGCTCCGGAAGACGACTCCAAGAAGAAGAAGTAACCACCAACTTAACATCACGCACAAACTCTTTCCAAGGTCAGGGGCCAGGTTCAGACTTTGAACGAAGAACTCCAACCAAGTTCTGAACTACCCTTCAACTAAGGAGAAGGAAATGAAAGCGATCGTATTGGCAATCGTCTCGTTGTCGGCATGCGCAGCTCTGGCAAACTCGCCCGCAGCTCCCGCAAAACCCACCACCACCACTACAACCACCACCACTGCTCCCGCAGCTGATGCACACGCGGGTCACGATGCTGTGAAGCACGACGACAAGTGCGCAGGCAAAACAGGTAAAGACCTGGATACTTGCAAAGCGACTGAAGCGAAAAAACTGAAGAAGTAATTCGGCGGGGCTCACGCCCCACCAGACTTCTCTCTTTGAAAGGGTGCCTTCGGGCGCCCTTTTTTATTTGTCCCACGTTGAGACACTCCTTCGATCTGAGGACGCGCCGATCTGAATAGTGTTCCAACATATGTCGTTTTCCCGGTGCCCCATCTCCTTCTGAATCGCCTCGGGCTGGCCGTCAGGTTGCATTTCCCTAACCGGGGGACTCGCCATGATTCATCGTCTGATTTTCTTGATTTGCACTCTGGGAGCGATTTCCGTCGGGGCGCAGACCATCGACATCGAAGCGATGCGTTCGCTGAAAATCGATCATGCCGCGAAAAGGGCCATCGAAAAATGGAATCCCCGTTTCACGACCTACGAAATGAACGACTATCCCGCACCGGTGCGGGAACTTTTCACCGCACGCGCGCATGAGCTGCCCATGGCCGCACGCGGAGACTTCAACGGTGATGGCTCCATCGACTATGCATTTATGGGTCACGACGCGAAGAAAACTTACTTCGTCTTCGTGCTGAAATTCGCCTCGGGTTACAAAGTGAAAGTCGCACGCGCCGAGAAATATCTGGATCCGCGTCGTTCGTCGATCCAGAACGGAAAGTCCGCCACGCCCGGGCTTTCCATTTACATCGGACTTGCGGACCAAGAAGACAGCGCTCGGGGACGCTCCCAAGGGCGAGTCCTTTTCATCGAGTCCTTTGGCGGCGCAACCCGCCTGTACCAAGTGCGCGGCGATCGTCCCGCGCTGATCCCCGAACTTTTCGGAAAAGCTCCCTAGGCCTCGCACGATGCTTGTCAAAGCCGAGGCCCGCCCTCCAAGATAAAGGGATGGATCCCATTTTTTCGGTGGCGCGGACGGTGCGTACGCCGCGCCAAATGCAGCAACTTCTGTACGGCTTCAACTACAACAAAAATGCGACGATGTATTCGGCGGCGACCGCACTCCATCGTCGCGAAGCCCACTGCATGGAAGCCGCCCTCGCCGCGGCGGCCGTACTTGAAGTTCACGGTTACCCGCCCATCATCATGAGCCTGGAATCCCACGACCGCCTGGATCACGTCGTCTACGTCTTCCGTTCGCAAGTGACCGAGGGCCTTTACGGGGCGATCGGCCGCAGTCGCGACGAAGGTTTGCACGGCCGTCCGGCGATTTTCCCAAGCCCGCGGGCCCTGGCGGCCTCCTACCTCGATCCATATGTCGACCTCACCGGTCGTATTCGTGCCTACGGGCTATTCCATCTCGACGAGCAAGGCTACGATTGGCGCCGCTCGACACGGAACTGCTGGCCCACCGAGAACTACCTGCTCGCGGCGAAGCACACGCCGCTCGATATGACGGACGCACGTTACACGCGACTCCTCACGGCCTACCGCAAGCGCGGACCGATGCCCCGCCAGGATTTTTGGTGGTGAATTCTTTCGTACGACAGGGCGGGGTCTAATCTCCCGGCAGGACTCAAAAACTTCGGCACCATAAGAATGAGCGACATCCCGACCGAAACACCAGGATCCGGAAGCGATGTCTTGGCTTTTGAAAGAGGCTCGCGACGCGATCGACCGGATCGGGAGACTGGGACATCCCGCGAGACGGCGGAGGTCGCGTAAAACCACACGAGGCCCGTGCGCACTTCCGAATCGGAAGTAAATCGGCGGAAGCCTGTCATGAAGAAGAGAATCAAAATGCGATGTGACAAAGTTGTTCTTGACGGGATTTCGGGCCTCTCACCAGCCTGCGTGAGAGGAACGTTTTCCAACGATGAGGCCGGACGTGCATTCTCAATTTCGAGCGCACCCAGGTCCTATAAGCGAATGTCACAGTGGATTTTCATCCTTACCCATGCGCCGATACCCTTGGCAAAAAACTCGAAAATCACGCTTTAGAAACCCGTGATACACAGATCCTGTCTTGTCGCAGAAAGGATCTGAATATGAATCTCGCGAATCTCACCGACGTCAATCTTTTGGCTCGTTTCGAAAAACTCGTGCGCACCGAACGCAAGATCACGCACTTGGTGCTTGAATGCATTCTCGAGATCGACCATCGCAAGCTCTATCTCGACCAAGCTTACCCAAATCTTTTTGAGTACCTCACCCAAGCCCATGGCTATTCGGCGGGATCGGCCCAGCGACGGATCTCGGCTGCGCGGCTTCTCGGTGAAATCCCTGAAGTCGCTTTGAAGATCGAAGAGGGACGGATCAATCTGTCCCAGATCGCGCTCGCCGCACAGACGATCAAAGCAGCCGAAAAGCGGTTCGCGGTGAAGATGGAGGGCGAAGCGAAACTTGAGCTTCTTGAAAAGTTGGAAACCAAAAATTTCTCCGAAACTCAACGGATCCTAAGCCAAGAG